>JBOGZQ010000024.1:0-14472 GCA_050697375.1 Gaiellaceae bacterium
CGCAGCGCCGACGGGACGCGCGTCCACCGCCAGGAGAACGTCCCCGCCGGCGGCGAAACCGCAGCCTGCACCTGTGCTGCGAGCGTGCGCTCGGGCGCAGTTCCGCTCGCCTGCCAGCGCAGGGGCAGATAGCCCAGCTGCGCGAGGAGCTGCTGCAGCCGCAGCGTGGTTCCGGCCGAGACCGGCCACGTCAACGTTCCCGCGACGCGTCCGGTCGCCGGCACGACGGCGCGGAGCGCAGCCGGCAGAACGATGCGCACGGACCCGCCGAGCGGGAAGCCGGCGCCGTTCGGCTCGAACGCGATCGAGTGGTCGTCGAGGACGATCCATCGCCCGGCCGCCTTCGGTTGAAGCTGCGGCAGCGTGTGCGCGATGGGCGAGGAGAAGCTGAGGGTGAGGCGCTGCGTCGGCGCGAGGCGCGTGCCGGGCGCCGGCGACGTGACGATCGCGCGGCTCACGCCCATCGGGAACCAGCTCACCCGCACCGGCGCGGACAGCTGCTCCCACGATCGCGGCGCGGCAAGCACGTCGACCGTGCCTGCACTCGCCGTCGTGTCGATCGGGAGGACGGTGCCGGCGTCGTGACGGACGACGCCGTCGACGGACGCGACGGCTGCCGCGGAATCGAGCCGGACGGCGACGGCGTCACCGGGCCGGACGTGGAGGACGGGCGTTCGCACGTGCACGCTCGGTGTCGTCACGGCGAACGTCCTCGTCACCGTCGCGCCCGCGAGCCACGCGACCCAGCCGGGCCGGCGGGCGGTCACCTCGACGACGAGCCGCATTCCCTGGCGCAGCTTGTGCAGCGGCCACACGTCACCGTTCCGGAGTTGGACCGGAACGTCGTGCGCCGTCATCGTCACCACGCGGACCGACTGCACCCGCCCGCCGATGCCCGGGAGCGAGATGTGGAGGAGCGCCCCCGCCGAGCTCGCCATCGTCGGCGCTGGCCAGGCGACGCGGGCCGTGGCGAAGGCCGCGGCTGCGAGGACTCCCGCTCCGGCCAGGACACCGGCGACGAGGAGAAGTCGTCTGCGCATTGCCCTCCGCGTTGTACCCGCTAGCACGGGTAGAAACAATCCCGACATGCGGTACCAGTTCGTCGACTGCCGGTGGGAGCTGGGCTCGCCCGAGCGCGGGGGCGAGCTCTACCGCGCCGGGCACATCCCCGGGGCATCGTTCCTCGACGTCGACGAGGACCTCTCCGACCTTTCGGTCGAGGGTCAGGGCCGCCACCCGCTCCCCTCGGCGGAGCGCTTCGCCGCCGCCGCGGCTCGCGCCGGGATCGGCCCCGGTGCCTTCGTCGTCGCGTATGGGGCGAGCGGCGGAGCCGAGCGGCTGTGGTGGCTCCTCCGTCACTTCGGCCACGACGAGTGCGCCGTCCTCCTCGGTGGGATCGACGCGTGGGGCGGCCCGCTGTCGACGGGCGGCGAGGAGGTCGAGCCTGCCGAGTTCCGCCCGCGGGAGCGGGCGGGCGACACGATCGACGCCGCCGCGCTGGCGCGGCGGCTCGCCGACCGCGGCCTCGTGCTCGTCGACGCGCGCACGCCGAATCGCTGGCGCGGCGAGCCGAACCCGGTCGATGCGACGCCGGGCCGGATCCCCGGTGCGCGCAATGCGCCGTGGAACGAGCCGCAGCCCGACCTGCCGGACGACGGGGAGCTCGTCGCCTACTGCGGCTCCGGCATCACCGCGTGCGTCGTCCTCCACCGCGCGCACCTGCGCGGGCGCGACGGCCTGCTCTACCCCGGCTCGTGGAGCGACTGGTCGACGCGCTCGCTGCCGGTCGAGCGCGGTTAGGCAATTACCCCATAACTGCTAACATCCACCCAGTTAATGGGTAGGCCTCGCCAATCGCCCCTCGCACCCCTTCCCTGGTCGGACGCTCGAGCTCGCGTGCTCGCCGCGGTGCTTCTCGCCTCCGACGGTCTTCACCTGCAGGCGATCGCTGAACGCGCAGGGGTTCCCTACTCCGTGGTGCAGCGTGAAGTCGACCGTCTGGAGCGCGCGCATGTCGTCGAATCCAAGAAGTTGCACACCGCGCGTGTCGTTCGCGCGAACATCGCTCATCCACTGTTCGCGGAGTTGCGCGCGCTCCTTCTGAAGGCGTACGGGCCTGTCGAGATCATGCGGGAGCTTCTTGTAGTTGAACCAGGGATCAAGGTTGCATATCTGTTCGGGTCTTGGGCCGCGCGTTACGAGGGTCGGTGGGGTGAACCTCCGGCAGACATCGACGTGCTCGTCGTCGGCGAGCTTCCAGTCCGTCGCGTTGAGTCGATCGAAGTCGAGGCGGAGGACACGCTCGGTCAACCCGTCCAGATCACTGTCGTGCCGCCCGAGGAGTGGCGTTCCCGAGGAACGGCGTTCGTTCGCACCGTTCGCCAACGTCCGCTCGTGCCGATCGTGGACGAGTCCGAATGAGCGTCGAGGACATGGTCTCCGCCGGACAGCTGGAGAGAGTGGAGCTGGATCTCGACGGAGCACGGGCTGCGCTCGTGGAGGCGCGGCAGCACGCCGCTTCGGCCGGCTTGATCGCGCAGTCGGACCCAAACGGCTCGTATCAGTTGGCGTATGACGCGGCTCGAAAGGTCGTGATGTCGTCACTTCGAGCTGCTGGTCTGCGGGTGCGAAAAGGTGAGGGGGGCCACATGATCACAGCGACCTACGCGGCCGTTGCGATTGACGGCGACTTAGGTCGGCGACTCGAAGCGGCGCGCCGGCGTCGGAACCGCTCGGAGTACGGCGTCGCGTACTTCGACCAGGCCGCGGTTGCAGACATCATCGATCTCGCGGAAAGGCTCGCAGCCGCGGTCGGCTGATCGAGCGCGGCTAGCTCAACGCGTACGTGATCGTGACGATCGCCTGGATCTGCTGCGTCCCGGCCTCGACCGGCGTGTTGCTCGGGCCCTTCGCCGCCGCGCCGGCGGCGAACGGCAGCGGAGTCGCGTTGGAGCCTTCGACGACGGTGATCGCGTCGCCGAGCGTATGGCCGGTCGCGTCGGCGAGAACCTGCGCCTTCGACTTTGCCTGCACGACCGCCGCCTTCAGGGCGCTCGCATAGAGCGCGTCCTGCGACGAGATGTCGAGCGAAGGCCCGGACACGTCGGTCGCGCCCGCGCCGACCGCGGCGTCGACGATCGCTCCCGACTTCGCGATCGCAAGCTTCGAGACGTCGATCGTGTTCGACGCGGTATAGCCGGTGATCGTCGTCCCGTCGCTCGAGGTGACGGGATCGAGCGAGACCTGCTGCGTCTGGACGTTCGCGTCGGGGACGCCCGCCGCCTTGACGGCGGAGATGACGGCCTGCGTCGCCGTACCGTTCTGCGAGAGCGCTGCGGCCGCGGTCTTGGCCTTCGTCTGCACGGTGAAGTCGAAGGAGGCTTCGTCGGGCACGCCGTTGACGGTGCCCGTGCCGGTGACCATGACCGTGTCGCCGGTCGTGGCGCTCTGGGTCGTGGCCGCGTCGGCGCCGCCGGCCAGCAGCGCGACGGCGATCGCGAGGGTTACGAGGATCTTCATGCCCGGCATACGGTGCCGGGCACCCCGGATGTCACATCAGGCTGTGGCTGTCCCGAGCTCGCCGAGGTACTGCGTCCAGCCGTGCGGGATCCGCGGCGCGGCCAGCTTGATGAAGAGCACGGGCTGAGGCGGCCGTGGCGGCGTGCGCAGCGCCATCCCCGCCTGCTCCAGCGTCCGGTCGCCCTTGCGCAGGTTGCAGGGCGCGCAGGCGGTGACGACGTTCTCCCAGACCGACTCGCCGCCCTTCGACCGGGGGACGACGTGGTCGAGGGTGAGGCGGCCGCCCGAGGTGCCGCAGTAGACGCACCGCCAGCCGTCGCGGGCGAAGAGCGCCCGGCGCGAGATCTTCCGCTGGATGGCGCGGGGAACCCGGACGTACTGGACGAGCCGGATCACGTGCGGCCGGATGAAGCTGCCCGTGGACGACCGGAGCGGCTGGTCGAGGTGCTCGATCACCTCGGCCTTCCCTTTGTAGACGAGGACGTGCGCCCGCCGAACCGTGGTCACGTTCAGCGGCTCGTAGCTGGCGTTCAGAACGAGGACTTGCCCCATTTTCCTGGGCAGAAAGGTACCAGCGAGTGCCGACTATGAGGCCATGGCCCGCTCGACCGCCTCCAGCTCCTCGGGGGAGAGGGCGACCGAGGCCCGCCCGTGCTCGATCTCCTTTACGTAGATGCGCGCGTAGTCGCGGCCCTGGATGGCGCTGACGACGATTCCGCTCCGGGCAGAGTCGAGCATGGCGAACGAGGAGGACTGGTGGCCGCCGCTTCCCTCGTACGCGTCGTAGCGGACGATGGCCGTCCTCGAGACGCTCTCGTCGACGCGGCGATCGACGCGCGCCAACCCCGCGGCGATCTCGTCCACGGCGCGGTGGAGGTCGTCGATCCGGCTCTGGAGCGAGACGGCGAAGTCGACGAGGTCGTTCTTGCCGCCGCCGAGGAGCACGAGCTGAGACCGCCGCAGCCGTCGCAGCGACGCGAAGTGGACGAGCGCGAGCAGCACGGCGAGCGCGGCGCCCGCGGCTGCGCCGACGGCGATCCAGGAGGTGACGGAGGAGCTGATGTGCATCAGCCGAGCGTGAAGAACACCGTGTAGGAGGCGGTGTTGTTCGACGTGTTCGTCTCACCGGGGACCGGCGCGACGTCGACTCGCACCGTCGCGCGGTTTCCGAACGCGGCGGTGGGGAGGTTGAAGTTCCCGAACGACACCGTCTGCTGCGTCTTCGGCGCGATCGTCTGGATCGTCTGCGACCGCTTGATCGTCGCGCTGCCGGCGGTGATCGTCAGGTGCACGACGACGCCGTTCTGCTGGAAGTTGCCGGAGTCCTCCACCGTCGCCGCGAACGCGAGGTCGGCCGACACCTTCACCGTTGTGGCCGTCGAGGTCGAGAGCGCGGTCGCGCCCGGATTGGCGACGACGGAGACGAGCTGCGACCCGTGCAGGCCGGACGGCGTGCCGCCGGTGGACGCGCCCTTCATGTTGTTCAGGAGCACGCCGAACGAGCGGGCGCTGATGAGCTCCGTGTTCGGGACGAACGACGACTTGGGGATGACGACGCCGGTCACGCCCTCCGTCTTGAGCTGTTGGGTCGCCGGCACGCGATAGAGCTGCTCCCAGACGACGTCGCTCGCGGTCAGCAGGTCCGCCTGCGCGGCGAGTGAATCGATCGTCGTCGACGTGTTCTTCGACGTCCACTGCGCGAGCGCGTCACCGAGCGCGGCGAGCCCTTTCGCGCGCAGCTCGATTGCGTCGACGAGCTGCTCGTGGATCTGACGCAGCGGGCCGGGCGGACGGATCTGCTGCGCCTGGTCGTACTCCTGCTGCTCCTGCTGTGCGTACTGCTGGAGGCTCTGCTCGAGGTCGGCCTGCTTCAGTCCGCCGGAGACGAGCTTCGACGCGAACTCGCGGCCGAGCGCGTCCGAGCTCGCGGCAACGGTGCGCACGCTCGTCGCGTACGACGCGTACTGGTCGTGCGTGCTCTTGCCCTGGCAGGCGCCGACCCAGAAGACGAACGCGACGACGATCGCGATCGCGATCGCGATGAGCCCGACGAGGCGCGCGAGCGGCACGAGGCCGGTGGGCGGCGAGGGCGGCCGCGGCGGCCCGGAGCGCTCGCGGCGGGGGCGGCGGCGCGGCCGCGGGGCCTCCTCCGTCTCCGGCTCGTCGAAGAAGTCGAACTCGATGTTGTCGTCGTCGTAGGTGGACATGCCGTCAGGAGGTCGGGCCAGACTGTAACGCGGCCCTCCGGCCGAGAGGAAATCCGCCGGTTCTCGCCAACGTGGTCTGACCGATGTCCTCAGCGCTCGCCCTCCAGCAAAGCGAGCCCGTTCTCGGTCGCTACCGGCCCCTGCGTCCGCTCGGCAGCGGCGGGTCGGGATCGGTCTGGCTGGCCCGCGACGAGAAGACGGGCCTCGACGTCGCGCTCAAGATCGTCGCCCGCGAGGGCAAGGCCGCCGCGCGCGCCGAGCGGGAGGCCGCCGCCGCCGCCAAGCTGCGCCATCCGAGCTGCCTGCGTGCCTACGCGTTCGCGCGGGACCCCCGCCACGTCTACATCGCGTACGAGTTCATCCCCGGCCGCACGTTCCGCGAGGCGCTGCGCGCCGGCGAGCTCGACGACGCCGACGCGGTCGAGGCGTGCGCGCAGGTGTCGGAGGGGCTCGCGCACGCTCACCGGGCTGGAATCCTCCATCGCGACGTGAAGCCGTCGAACGTCCTCCTCGCAGAGGGCGACCGTGTCGCGGCGAAGCTCCTCGACTTCGGTCTTGCGCGCATGGCCGAGGCGGAGACGCTCACCGCGCAGGGCGACGTCCCCGGCACGCTCGCCTACATCTCGCCGGAACGGCTCGCCGGCGACGGCGCGACCGAGGCATCCGATGTCTGGTCCGTCGGCGTGATGCTCTGGGAGTCGCTCGCGGGCCGCCATCCGTTCTGGAACACGTCGATGCTCGAGACGGCGCGCGCGATCGAGACCGGCGCGCCGTCGCTCGCGACGATGCGCCCCGACCTGCCGAAGCAGCTCATCCAGCTCGTCGACCGCGCGCTGTCGCCGAGCCCGGCGCGCCGCCCCTCTTCCGCCGCCCTCGCCGCCGCGCTCCGCGGCGCCGCCGCGCACCGGCGCCGGAAGCGCGCGCGGGCGCTCGGCGTGTCGGTCCCGTCGGAGGCAGGCCGGGTCGGAGCCGCTCTCCTCGCGGCCGCGTTCGCGGGCTGGACGTCCGCCTCGCTCCCGTTCTATCCGCACGGATGGGCCATCGGGCTCGCGCTCGTCGCCGCGATGCTCACCGCGTTCCGGCCCGTCGCCGGGCTCGCGTTCGCACTGGCCGTGCCCGTGCTTCCGCTCGGGAACGTTTCCCTCGGCCTCGCCGTCGTCTACGGCGTGTTCGCGCTCGCCTGGCTCGTTCTCAGCTGGCGGGAGCCGCGCGGCGGCCTCCTGTTCGCGCTTGGGCCACTCCTTGCCCCCGCGTCGGCGCTCGCACTCGTTCCGCTCGCCGCCGCGACGCTGCGCGCCGCGCCGCGCCGCGCTGCGCAGGCAGGGACCGCGGTCATCGTCGCCGCGGTCGTCGCAGGCGTCCGCCACGTCGCGCTTCCGCTCGTAGGGTCCGCGCCGCCGCTCGGGATCGGCGTCGCGGGCGCCCGGGGCCCGCTCGACGTCGCCGGCTCGCTCGCGCGGGCGGCTGCGGCGCACCCTGGTCTGCTCGTCGAGGCCGCCGTCTTCGCCGCCGTCGCGCTCGCGCTCCCGTACGCGCACGCGCGCGGCCGGTGGGGCGCAGCGGGGCTCGGGGCGGCGATGCTCGTCGCGACGATCGTCGCCGTGCCGTCCGCGCCGGCGGTCCCCCTCGCGTTTGCAGCCTGGCTAACGGCCGCCGCAGTGGCTTTACGCGCTCGCAGGGCATAAGCGAAGCCCCTTGGGGGTAACCTCAGCCGCGCAATGGTGCTGCGGTCGATAGAGCAGAAGATCGAGGCCCTCTTCGAAGGTGTGTTCGGCCGCGCCTTCCGGACGAACGTCCAGCCCGTCGAGCTCGCGCGCAAGCTCGCGAAGGAGATGGACGACCACAAGGTCGTCTCCGTTTCGCGCGTCTACGTCCCGAACGAGTACACCGTTTTCCTCTCGCCCGGGGATCGCGAGCAGTTCGAGGGATACGAGAATTCGCTGCTCTCCGAGCTCGAGGAGTATCTCGGGGAGCATGCGCGTCGTGAGAGCTATGCGCTGCTGACGCCGCCGCGCGTCGCCCTCGAGACCGACGACGACCTCGCGCTCGGCGAGTTCGGGATCGCGACGCGCATGGTTCAGCCGAGGCACGGCAATCGCCCCGACGAGCCCGACGAGCAGGTCGAGGCGGGCGCCACGATGATCTACAAGCACCCGGTCGCAGCGGCGGAAGAGGTGTCGCCCGATGACCTGGGCCTCGAGCGGGAGGTGGCGGTCCTCTCGTGGGACGGGCAGCGCCTGCGGGTCGACAAGCGCAGCGTCGTCCTCGGCCGCTCGCGCGAGTGCGACATCCAGATCGAGGACGCGAACATCTCCCGCCGTCACGCCGAGCTGCGGCAGGAAGGGACGAGCTTCTGGATCGTCGACCTCGACTCGACGAACGGGCTCGAGGTCAACGGCAAGCGTGTGAAGCGCGCGAAGCTCGACCCCGGCGACAGCTTCACGGTCGGCTCGACCGAGGTGACGTTCTCGACGGAGCGCGAATGATCCTCGCGAGCACTCGGCTCGAGGAGGTCCTCCTCGCGCTCAAGATCGCATTCCTCGTCCTGCTGTATGCGCTCATCTGGCGGATCATCCGCACGGTCTCGCGCGACATGCGACACCAGCCGGCGCAGGAGAGCTTCATCATGCCGCCGGTCGCTGGGAATGCTCCGCCGCACACCGCTGGCGGCCGCCTCGTCGTGCAGGAGAGCCCGGTGCTCGACGAAGGCGAGGAGTTCTCGGTCGACTCGGCGCCGCTGACCATCGGGCGCGCGGGCCAGAACGACGTCGCCATCGACGGCGACGAGTTCGCGTCCGCGCGCCACGTGCGCTTCGAGCCGCGGCGGGACGGCGTCTGGGTGCAGGACCTCGGCTCGACGAACGGCACCTACGTGAACGGGATCCGGATCGACGGTGCCCGGCGGCTCGCCTCAGGCGACGTCGTCCGGGTCGGCGAGACCGATCTGAGGTTCGAGGCGTGACGCTCGTCGGCGCCTACGCCGCGAAGACGGACACCGGGCGCAAGCGCCGGCGGAACGAGGACGCGTTCGTGCTCGCGCCGCCGCTCTTCGCCGTCGCCGACGGCATGGGCGGCGCGCAGGCGGGCGAGATCGCCTCCAAGCTCGCCGCGGCCGCGCTCGAGGACACGGACGCGGGCCGGCTCACCGGCCCCGAGAAGGTCGCTTCCCTCATCCAGGAGGCGAACCGGCGCGTGCACGAGCGCTCGAGCGTCGATCCCGCGACGTCGGGAATGGGGACGACGATGACCGTGGCTCTCGTCGAGGACGAAGGCGTCGTGATCGGCCACGTCGGCGACTCGCGCGCGTACCTCGTGCGCGGACAGGAGATCGAGCAGCTCACCGAGGACCACTCGCTCGTCAACGAGCTGCTGAAGAGCGGCAAGCTCTCGCCCGAGGAGGCGGAGACGCACCCGCAGCGCTCGGTGATCACGCGCGCCGTCGGAACCGATCCCGACGTCGACGTCGACTCGTTCGTCGTCCACACGCAGGACGGCGACGTCTTTCTCATCTGCTCTGACGGGCTCACCGACATGGTCGACGACGAGCGCATCCTCGAGACGGTGGAGCGACACCGTGGCAACCTCGACCGGCTGACGAAGCAGCTCGTCACCGCCGCGAACCGCGGAGGCGGGGAGGACAACATCACCGTCGTCGCGTTCGCGATCGGCAGCACCGGCGGCGCCGTCGACGCCGACGACACCGCGACGATGGAGGCGGTCTCGCTGCCGACGGAGGACGAGACGACCGAGAACGTCGGGGTTCGAGCCCCTGTCCCTGCTGCGGTCGGACCTCCGATCGGGCGCGTGCGCGTCGTGTTCGCGGGGCTCGTCGTTCTCGCGCTCCTCGTCTCCCTTCTTCTCTGGGGGCTGCTGCACTGACCCTGAGCTTCCGGAATCGCGAGCTGGCCTACCTCGTCGTCGTCGGCCTGCTCACCGCCGTCGGGTTCGCGAGCGTCTACATCTCGCGGCAGTCGCACATCTCGACCGCGTCGCTGACGTATGCGGTCTTCTTCTTCGGGCTCTATCTCGTCGCGCACATCGTTGCGCGGCTCACGGTCCCGAACGCAGATCCGTACCTCCTGCCGATCGCCGGCCTGCTCACCGCCATCGGGATCACCGAGATCTACCGGCTCGGCCCGTCGAACGCGTTCAAGCAGGGGCTCTGGGTCGTCATCGGGGTCGTCGTGTTCAGCGCAGCGCTCCTCTTCCTCCGCAACGACTACCGGCGGCTCGAGAACTACAAGTACCTGTTCGGGCTCGGCGCGATCGCGCTCCTCTTCATGCCGCTCTTGCCCGGCATCGGGCAGACGGTGAACGGCGCGCGCCTCTGGATCCACGCCGGCGGCCTCCAGTTCCAGCCGGGCGAGCTCGGGAAGATCGCGCTGATCGTCTTCCTCGCCGCGTATCTCCGCGAGAAGCGCGAGGTGCTCGCGCAAGGGCGCATCAAGGACTGGGGGCCGCTCCTCGTCATCTGGGGCGGCGCCATGCTCGTCCTCTTCGCCACCGACGACCTCGGCAGCGCGCTCCTCTACTACGGGATCTTCCTCGCGATCCTCTACGCGGCGACGGCGCGTGTGAAGTTCATCGCCGCGTTCATCGGCCTCTTCCTCGTCGGCTCCGTCGCCGTCTACCAGGGGACGCCGCACGTCCGCGAGCGCGTCACGAACTGGATCCAGCCGTGGACGACGCACAAGGTCTTCTGCGCACTGAACGGGCAGATGACATACCGGCAGGACTGCTCGAGCTATCAGATGGTGCAATCCCTGTACTCGATCGCGCACGGCGGCTACGGCGGCACGGGGCTCGGCTCCGGGACGTTCACGAACCAGCAGGGCGCGCCGCTCATCCCCTATCTCAGCACCGACTTCATCTACTCGGCGCTCGCGCAGGAGCTCGGGCTCATCGGCGCTTCGGCGCTCATCCTCGTCTATGTCGTCTTCGTGCTGCGGGGCTTCCGCATCGCCCTTGCCGCCAATGACGGCTTCTCGAAGCTCCTCGCCGCCGGCCTCACGTTCGGTTTCGCCCTCCAGACGTTCGTCATCGTCGGCGGGATCCTGCGCGTCATCCCGCTGACGGGGATCACGCTCCCGTTCGTCTCGTACGGAGGATCGAGCGTCGTCGCGAACTTCCTCGTCGTCGCCGGGCTGATGCTCGTCTCCCACAGGGCGAACTCCGTGTCATGAACAACCAGCTGACACGCCTTGCGCTCGTCGCCGTGATCCTGCTCGTCGCGCTCATCGTCGCGACGACGTACTGGCAGGCGTGGGACGCGGGCTCGCTCGCGGCTCGGCAGGACAACTCAGTCGAGCTCGTGTCGCAGTTCGAGGTCTCGCGCGGGCTCATCTTCGCGTCGAACGGGACGATCATTGCCGCGAACCGCAAGGTCAAGCGCGCCGGCCAGACGTTCTTCTTCCGCCGGTACCCGCTCGGCGGCTTCGCCGCGCAGACGCTCGGCTACTCGACCTCGGCTCTGTCGCAGACCGGCCTCGAGGAGTCGCTGAACGACTACCTCACCGGCGCGACGACGAACCTGAGCAACGCGATCCGTCGCACGCTCGACCGGCTGGGCGGCGCCACGGTGTACGGCGACAACGTCCAGCTCACGATCAATGCCGGCGCGCAGAAGCTCGCGCAGCAGCTGCTCGGGAACAAGTGCGGCGCCGTCGTGGCGATGAATCCGCGCACCGGTGCGATCCTCACGATGGCATCGTCGCCGACGTACGACCTGAACCTGATCGACAAGCCGGGCGGCTACGCGAAGATCCTCAAGATCAAGGGTGCGTGCGGCGACTCGTCCGCGCTGCTCAACCTCGCGACCGACGGGCTCTTCACGCCTGGGTCGACATTCAAGATGGTGACGGCCGCCGCCGCGCTCGACAGCGGCGCCTTCACGCCGGACTCCGGCTTCAACGATCCCGGCTACTGCGTCGAGTACGGCAAGCACGTGTCGAACGCCGGCAACCCGGACCAGCGCGGTGTCGAGTCGTACGGCCACGTGACGCTCGCGCAGGGCTTCGAGCACTCCATCAACTCGGTCTTCTGCAACGTCGGGAAGCAGATCGGCGGCGAGACGATCCTGAAGTACGCGAAGAAGTTCGGGTTCTACTCGACGCCCCCGCTCGAGACGCCGGCCAACCAGCGCGTGCCGAGCGGGCTCTACCACTACGTGAAGGGCCGTCCCGTCCTCTGGTTCCCGAAGAGCGAGAACGAGATCGACCCAGGCCGTCTCGCGTTCGGCCAGTTCAACATGGTCGCGACGCCGCTGCAGATGCTCATGGTGGCGTCGACGATCGCGAACGGCGGCATCGTGCCGCGCCCGTACATCGTCGACAAGGTCACGGGGCACGACGGCTCGGTCGTCGCGAAGACGCGCGCGTCGAGCCTTGGCCGGGCGATCAAGCCGCAGACGGCTTCCGAGCTGACGCAGATGATGATCTCCGTCGTCCAGGGCGGAACGGGCACATCAGCCGCGATCCCGGGGATCCAGGTCGCCGGCAAGACCGGCACCGCGGAGACGGGGGTCAACAACGTCTACACGGCGTGGTTCGTCTGCTTCGCGCCCGCCAACAATCCGCAGGTCGCCGTTGCGGTCGTGCTCGAGAAACAGCTGAACGGTTTCGGCGGCGCCGTGTCCGCCCCGATCGCGAAGCAGATCATCGAAAAGCTCCTGCACCGCTGAAGTGCTGACTACCCTGTAACCGCCCCTTGGCCGTCTCCGACTCGCTCATCGGCACGCTCTTCGACGGGCGCTACCAGATCCTGCGCAAGCTCGGCGCGGGCGGGATGGCGAACGTCTACCTCGCGGAGGACCAGGAGCTCGGGCGGCGGGTGGCGATCAAGATCCTCAACGACCGACATGCGAACGACGAGCAGTTCGTCGAGCGCTTCCGCCGGGAGGCGAAGAACGCCGCCGCGCTCTCCCATCCGAACATCGTCTCGATCTACGACCGAGGCGAGGCCGAGGGGACGTACTACATCGCGATGGAGTACCTCGACGGCCGCTCGCTGAAGGAGCTCATCCTCTCGCGCGGCGACGCGCCCGTCGCCGTCGTCGTCGAATACGCGCGCCAGATCCTCTCCGCGCTCCGCTTCGCGCACCGGCATGGCATCGTGCATCGCGACATCAAGCCGCACAACGTGCTCGTCGACGGCGAGGGCCGCGTGAAGGTGACGGACTTCGGCATCGCGCGCGCGGGCACGAGCCAGATGACGGAAGCGGGCTCGATCGTCGGCACCGCGCAGTACCTCTCGCCCGAACAGGCGCGTGGCGGCGACGTCGATCAGCGGTCGGATCTCTACTCGCTCGGCGTGCTCATGTACGAGATGCTCACCGGGGAGGTTCCGTTCTCCGGTGACACGCCGGTCGAGATCGCGATGAAGCACCTGTCGCAGACGCCGGCGCCGCCGTCGACGAAGCGGGCCGACGTGCCGCGCGAGCTCGACATGGTCGTCATGCGCTCGCTCGCGAAGGATCCGGGCGACCGGTACCAGAGCGCGGACGAGATGGAGGCCGACCTCGACCGCGTCGCGCGCGGCGTCGGCGTCGCACCGCAGACCGAGGAGACGGCGACGCAGATCATGCGCTCACCGATGGCTGGGCCGATGTCGGCGACGGCGGCGACGATGATCACGCCGCCGCGGAGGCGCGGAGCGGGCGGAGCAGTCGCGCCGCCGGTGGCGCCGTCCGTCTACTACGACCTCGACGAGCCGATGCACCGCCGGCCGGTCTGGCCGTGGATCGCGGCGCTGCTGTTCGTCATCGGCGCGGCGATCGGCGGCTGGTTTCTCTACCACCAGATCTCGAACAAGCTCTCGAGCTCGACGCCGGTCGCTGTGGGCGACTACGTCAACGAGACGCAGCAGCTGGCGACGCAGAACATCCAGGCGGACGGGTTGCACCCGGTGGTGAAGAGCCACTCGAACCTCACGGTGCCGAACGGCTTCGTCTACAGGCAGGACCCGCCCGCAGGCCAGCACGAGCCGAAGGGCGACAACGTCACCATCTACGTCTCGACCGGGAAGCCGAAGGTGGCGGTGCCGACGCTCGTGGGTCTCAAGTCCGCGGACGCGGTCGCGAAGCTCAAGGCGCTCCACCTCGTGCCCGACGTGCACGAGATCACGTCCGGCCAGCCAGCCGACACCGTCACCGCCTCCGACCCGAAGGCGGGGACGCAGGTCGTCACCGGGAGAAAGGTGCGGATCAACGTCTCCAAGGGTCCGACGCCGATCACCGTGCCCGGCGTCGTCGGCGAGATGATCGGCCAGGCGACCGCATCCCTGAACAACGCCGGCTTCAAGGTGAACCCGACGTACGTCGACTCGGACCAGCCGCAGAACACGGTCATCAACCAGTCTCCGGCGCAGAACGAGCAGGCGGCCAAGGGGTCGACCGTCTCGCTGACGGTGTCGAACGGGCCGAAGACGGTGGCGGTCCCCGACGTCCGGACGCTCGACGCCGGCTCGGCCTCGTCGACGCTCCAGAACCAGGGCTTCCGCGTGCGGTTCACCTACACGAGCGTCACCGACCCGAACGAGGACCAGATCGTCCTCGACCAGAATCCCGAGGGCGGCCAGCAGGCGAAGCCGGGCTCCATCGTGACGCTCACGGTCGGGCGCTGCCCGTCGACCGGCTGCACCGCGACGACGACGACGACCACAGAGGCGACGACCACGACCACGCCGTGACCGCGCGCCGGCTGCGCGTGGCGATCCTCGCCGGCGGGAGGTCGAGCGAGCACGAGATCTC
>JBOGZQ010000025.1:0-6931 GCA_050697375.1 Gaiellaceae bacterium
TGCGCCCGGGCCGCTTCGATCGGCAGATCGTCGTCGACCGGCCCGACCGCATCGGACGCCGCCGCATCCTCGAGGTGCACACGAAGGGCAAGCCGCTCGCGCCGGAGATCGACCTCGACACGCTCGCGTCCGGCACCCCCGGCTTCACGGGCGCCGATCTCGCGAACCTCGTCAACGAAGCGGCGCTGCTGGCAGCGCGCCGCGGCAAGAAGATCATCGAGCAGGACGAGCTCGAGGAAGGGATCATGCGCGTGATCGCCGGCCCGGAGAAGAAGGCACGCCTCCTCTCCGAGCACGAGCGCAAGATCACCGCGTACCACGAGATGGGCCACGCGATCGTCGGCCACTTCCTCGAGCACACCGACCCGGTGCACAAGATCACGATCGTGTCGCGCGGGCAGGCGCTCGGACTGACCATCTCGCTGCCCACCGAGGATCGCTACCTGACGACGCGCACCGCGCTCATGCACCAGATGGGCATGGTGCTCGGCGGGCGCGCGGCGGAGGAGATCGTCTTCCATGAGGTCACGACCGGCGCTGCGAACGACCTGGAGAAGGTCACGTCGACGGCGAAGTCGATGATCATGCGCTTCGGCATGAGCGAGAAGCTCGGCCCGCGCGTCCTCGGCCGCAGCCACGACATGCCGTTCCTCGGCCGCGACTACGGCGCCGAGGCCGATTACTCCGAGGAGATCGCGCGCGAGATCGACGACGAGATCCGCCGCGTCATCGAGGAGGCGCACGAGCTCGCTCTCTCCACGTTGCGCGCGCACATGGAGGAGCTGCACCGCATCTCGAACATCCTCATCGAGCGCGAGACGATCGACAAGGATCAGTTCGAGGGGCTACTCGCCGGCGAAGACGAGGAGACGGTCTTCCCCGAGGAGAAGGCGGCGCCCGCGCTGCCGGAGCCGCAGGAAGAGCCGAAACGCGAGCGCAAGCCGCGGCCGCGGCCGTTCCCGATCCCGGGTGCGACCATGCAGCCGCCGCCCGATCCCGCCAAGTCCTGATCGAGATCTCGTGTGAGGCGTGCGGTTGGCTCGCCGTCACGAGCCAGCCGGTGCATCACGTCTGGGCCGAGCACGTTGCGGGATGCCCGGCCGTCGGCGGCGCGGTGCGGCACATGCCCGACCTCCCCCCGCTGCCCATGCGGCTGCCGGAGGTGCACGCGTGCGTGCATCGGCTCGTTCGCCGGCAGATCGCCGTCACGCCGCGGGGCGTCAAGCGCTACGCCGTCGTGTGCGAGCTCTGCGGCCGCCGCGTCGATGCTGCCTAGGACAAGAACGCTTCGAGCCGCGCCGCTTCCTCTTTGACCTCGCGCTGCGCGGCGCGGGAGAGCGGCGCGAACGGCGCCACGACGACCCGGCCCTTTGCGACGCTCCATCTGCCGGCGACGAAGCCGTCGACGAGGAACGTCTGCGCGACGTCGCCGTTCGTGCCGATGACGGTGTTCCGGTACTGCTCCGGCAGGATCCGCGTCCGGTCGGCGAACCCGAGCAGCACGTTGTCCCACTTCGGCAGGAAGCGGACGGGCGCGGGCACATCGCCGCCCGGCAGCGGCGCGCGCGGGACGTCGAGCAGCTCTCGCCCGTTCTCGTCGCGAAAGCGCCGCAACGGCTCGAGCAGCTCGAGCGCTCGGTCGATTTCGGGCATGTGCATCATGCTCCAGGCGCTAATGTCGCGGCGCGACGCGGGGCCGAACGCCGCGAGGTAGCGGCGCAGCATCTCGGCCCGCGCCTCCACGGGCACGTGCAGCTCGGGCTCGTCGAGCGGGACGTAGCGTCCCTCCGGGCGTGCTTGCCAGAGTGCCGTCTCGTGGTGGTGGACGATGTGCGCGGCCGCCCGGGCGTAACGCCACGCACGTGCTGCTGTGAGCCCTTCGAGGTCGTGCTTGGCAAGCTCCGCGAGCGCATCGGCCGTCGTGACGGGGCCCGCGGTTGCAATCGCACGCGCGATCGGGGCGAGCCGCTTCGCGAGCCGGGTCTCCCACGGGAAGTTCGTCTCGCTCATCGCCGCCCGGATGAGCGCGTAGTCGCGGGGGGTGACGAGGTGCAGCGTCTGCCGCATCACTGTCGCCTTCACGACGGTGCCGCGCGCGAGCTCTCGCTCGAGCGCCCCGCGGCGGAAGCCCGTCGTCCGTGTCCAGATGCCGACGTACGGCGCGGACGGCCACTGCGCCTGCATGCCGACGAGCCGCTCGATGACGGCGGCGGGGGAGAGGCGCTTCGGCTCGAGCAGGAGCTGGCGCGCGAGTGTCGCCCGGTTCAGCTCGCGCAGCGTCAATGCGGCCACGGACGCGATTATGTGCAAATGACTCCGATCGAGACGCGCTTCGCGCGGCCGTCCGTCATGGGCGTCGTCAACGTCACGCCCGACTCGTTCTCGGACGGCGGCGTCCACTTCGATCCCGACGTTGCGGCCTCCGCCGCTCGCCGCATGCTCGACGAGGGAGCGGCGATCGTCGACGTCGGCGGCGAGTCCACGCGCCCCGGCTCGGAGGGCATCTCCACCGACGAGGAGCTGCGCCGC
Source organism: Gaiellaceae bacterium (assembly GCA_050697375.1). Classification (GTDB taxonomy): domain Bacteria; phylum Actinomycetota; class Thermoleophilia; order Gaiellales; family Gaiellaceae; genus Palsa-739. The sequence goes on from JBOGZQ010000025.1 coordinate 2,530, forward strand.
GTCGTCCCCGTGCTCGAGCGCCTCGCAGGCGCCGTGCCCGTCTCGATCGACACGGCGAAAGCCGAGGTCGCGAGACGCGCGATCGCCCTCGGAGCGGAGATGGTCAACGACGTCACGGCGCTTCGCGCCGATCCCGAGCTGGCCGGGGTCGCCGCCGAGTCGGGGGTCTACCTGTGCCTCATGCACATGCTGGGCGAGCCGCGCACGATGCAGGTCGACCCGCGCTACGACGACGTCGTCTCCGAGGTCGCGCGCTTTCTCGAAGAACGTCTCGCCTTTGCCGTCGCGCAGGGCGTCCGCGAGGACGCGATCTGCCTCGACCCGGGCATCGGCTTCGGGAAGACGGTGGAGCACAATCTCGAGCTCGTGCGGCGCCTCGACGTGCTCGTCGCGCTCGGCCGCCCCGTGCTCGTCGGCATCTCCCGCAAGAGCACGCTCCGCCGGCTCGGCGCGAACGATCTGCTGAGCGGGAGCGTCGCGGCGGCCGTCGCCGCCTACGAGCGCGGCGCGACGATCATCCGCGCGCACGACGTCGCCGCGCACGTGGACGCGCTGAACGTCGCGAAGGCGTTCGCGTGATCGTCGTCGAGCTGCGCGGTCTGCGCATTTTCGGTCACCACGGCGTGCACGCCGGGGAGCGCGAGGTCGGGCAGGACTTCCTCTTCGACGTCGAGCTCGAGGTCGGTGACCGCGGGTCGTCCGACCGGATCGAGGATGCGGTCGACTACGTCGCCGTCGCGCGAACGGTGCGGGAGGTCTCCGACGCCCACGGGTACGCGCTGATCGAGGCGCTCGCGATCGCCATCGCGGACGAGCTGCGCAAGCGATTCGGCGTCGACCGCGCGACGGTGCGTGTGACAAAGCCGGCGGTGATGCCTGCCGGCCTCGAGGGAACGGTGTCGGTCAGCGTGACGCGGTGACGCTGAGGATGTACGTCGCGCTCAGCGAGCGGCCCGTCAGCGCGACCTCGACGTAGGCGTACTGCCCGACCGGCCCGCCGGTGATCGACGGTCCCGCGAGGTCGCGCTTCCGCAGCGCCGGCTGCTCGTCGATGGTGTACGTCTTGGGTCCCCAGATGCGCGCCGACGCGTTCCCGTGCGGGGCGATCGACACGCGCACCGTGCGGTGGGCCGGGACCCAGATGCGATAGAGGTCGCGCGGATCCTCCGCCTGTAGGAGCGTCCCCGCGAGGCGCGTGGAGGGACGCGCTTCCGTCGTGATCGGCGGCTGGCCGGATGAGAAGAAGAGCCCCGGCTTCACCATGCTGACGTCGTCGTTCGGCTCGACCGGATCGGGCGGCGGCGTCGGGAGCGCCAGTGCCGCAGCGATGTCGATGACGCCGTAGCCGGCCTTCGCGTCGAACCGTTGAGCGCCGACGGGGCGCGCGCTCTCGCGAAGGAGTGCCGCGACCTGGCTCGCCGTCAGCGTCGGCCGCACCGTCCAGATCCACGCGGCGGCCGCGCTCACGAGCGGTGCGGAGAAGCTCGTTCCGGCGAGGCCCGTCAGCACGCCGCTCGGGTCGAGCGACAGCGGCACATCCGAGGTCATGTCGGTGCCGGGCGCGGCGACGTCGACCCAGGGCCCCGAGCTGGAAAAGCCCAGCGGATTGTTCTGCTCGTCGGTGGCGCCGACGGTGAAGACGTGCGCGTACGAGGCGGGATACGTCTGCGGGTCGCCGTCCTGGCCGCTGTTCCCCGCCGCCGCGACGATGAGGCAGCCTGCCCTCACCGCGCGGAGGATGGCCGCCTGGAGCTGCGGGTTCGCCTCGGACCCGCCGAAGCTGAGGTTGATGACGGCAGGACACTGCTGCGCAGCGTCTGCGATCCCTTGCGCGGCGGAGCCGGCGTCGATTCCGTCGGCGCCTCGGCCGGCGTCCCAGATCTCGAGCGCCGCCTGTGGATAGACGCCCGCGATTCCGCCGTTCAAGCCCGGTGCAGCCGCGAGCGAGGCCACCGCGGTCGCGTGGTCGTCGTCCGCACCCGCGAGTTCCTGCGGGTCGAGGTACGTCGTGTTCGCGCGTCCGTTGAACTGCGGCTGCGTCGCGTCGACAGCGCCGTCGACGACGACGATCGGCACGCCCGGCCCAGGCGCGGTCACGGTGTCGGCGCCGATCGCGTGGAGCCACCATTCCGACGGCGCGTCGCCGCGCGCGACAGCGGCCGTCACCAAGGCGCACAGCGCCGCGGCGACGAGGATCGGCAGGCGGCGGGCCACCAGGGTCGGAGGGTAGCGTCCTCCGGGTGCCACGCGCGTACGTCGCTCTCGGATCGAACCTCGGCGACCGGGAGGCGACGATCCGCGGCGGCCTCACCGAGCTCGAGCGGGAGCCCGGAATCGAGGTCGCCGCCGTCTCGACGCTGGTCGACACCGAGCCGGTCGGCGTCGTCGACCAGCCGCGCTTCCTGAACGGGGTCGCGGCGGTCGACACCGAGCTCTCTGCGCGTGACCTCTTGGCCGTCCTCCTCGACGTCGAGCGGCGCTTCGGCCGGCGGCGGGCGGGAGCGGTGCCGCAGGGCCCGAGGACGCTCGATCTCGACCTGCTGCTCTACGGCGACGCCGAGATCGACGAGCCCGGGATCGCGGTCCCGCACCCGCGGCTGCACGAGCGCGAGTTCGTCCTCGGCCCGCTCGCGGAGATCGCGCCGGGACTGGAAGTGCCTGGAAAGGGCCGGGTCGAGACCCTCCGGGCGCGGCTACACTGACCTCCCGATGTCGCATCTCGACGATCTCGACGAGTACGAGGCCGATCTCGAGCTCCAGCTGAAGAAGGAGTACCAGGCCGTGTTCGGCCTCTTCCGCTACTGCGTGCTGACGCAGGACGCGACGTACCTCTGCAACAAGCTCGAGGTGCAGCAGGCGGCGCCGAACGCGGCGGGCGGGCTCCCGTTCTTCCAGCTCTACCTCGAGGACGTCTGGGTGTGGGACAAGAACCGGCCGACGCGGATCATCCCGCGGGCCAAGGTCTTCACCTCTGGCGACGTCACGGTGGAGGAGCTGCGCGGCGAGGGGGACGAGCCGCAGTTGACGGCCGAGGCGCTCGCCGAGCGCATCGGCGAGCCGCTCCGCGGCGAAGACGACATCTAGCTCGGTAGGCTCGCGCCGCGGATGCTGCTCGCGGTCGACGTCGGCAACACGCAGACCGTCTTCGGTCTCTACGAAGGGGCTGCGCTCGGCGAGCGCTGGCGGATCGCGACCGAGGCGCATCGGACCGGCGACGAGCTCGGCGCGCTGCTCGCCGACTTCCTCGACCTCGGGGCGATCGAGGGGATGTGCCTCTCGTCGACCGTTCCGCGGCTCGTCCCCGAGTACGAGCACGTCGCCGAGCGCTGGGCGAAGGCGGAGCTGCTGGTCATCGGGCCGGGCATTCGCACCGGCATCGAGGTCCAGTACGACGATCCGCGCGAGGTTGGCCCGGACCGGATCGTCAACGCCGTCGCCGCGAAGGAGCTCTTCGGCGCGCCGGCGATCGTCGCCGACTTCGGCACCTCCACCAACTTCGACGTCGTCTCACCGACGGGCGCGTATGTCGGCGGCGTCCTGGCCCCGGGGATCGAGGTCTCGATGGAGGCCCTCTTCTCCCGGGCTGCGCGGCTCGTCAAGGTCGACTACGTCGAGCCGCGCCAGGTCATCGGCAAAACGACAGCCGGCGCGCTTCAGTCGGGGCTCATCTACGGGTTCGCGGGACAGGTGGACGGCATCGTCGAGGCCATCCGCGGCGAGCTCGGGGCCGAGGCGCCGGTGATCGGGACGGGGGGTCTCGTCGACCTGATCGCCCCGCACTCCCGGACGATCGCCCACGTCGAGCCGTTCCTCACGCTCGAGGGCCTACGGATCGTCTGGGATCGGAATCACGAGGACTGACGCTCAGCCGCCGCCGTAGACCGAGATCGGGAGCCGGTCGAGGACCGTCTCCTCCCCGGCCGCCGGCAACTCCGCCTCGAGCTGCTCGACGAGCGGCGCCGCGCCCGGTGCGGCCGCGAACAAGCGCGTCACGACCTCCTCCGTCGTCCGAAGCTCGACGAGCTCCTGCTTGAACGGCCTGGGGAAGCGACCGTGGCCGAGGTACCAGCCGTAGAACTTCTTCAGGAAGCCCACCGCCCGCTGCTCGCCGAGCTCGCGCACGGCCTCGCGGATGAAGACGACCAGCTCCGCCGCGACCTCCTCCCGCGTCGGCCGGAACGACTCGCCCTCGACGATCTCCCGCAGCGCCCACGGGTTGCCCTGCGCGCCGCGCGCGACCATCACCGCCGCCGCGCCGGTCTGCTCGAGCACCTCGAGCGCCTTCTCGCGCGAGGTGACGTCGCCGGACGCGATCACGGGGACGGCGACCCGCGCCACGAGCTCGGAGGTGAGCGCGTGGTCGGCCTCGCCGGTGTACATCTGCTGCGCCGAGCGCGGGTGG
>JBOGZQ010000026.1:0-6552 GCA_050697375.1 Gaiellaceae bacterium
GACGTTCCCGCGATGGCTGCGGACGCGCACGCGCCGCGCGAGATCCCGCCGGTCTACGTCGCCGCGACGGCGCCGAAGATGCAGCAGCTCGCGGGCGAGATCGCCGACGGCTGCCTGACGCCCTCCATCACCACGCCGGACTTCGTCCGTTACACGCGCAAGAACGTCGGCCCGGACATCGACGTCGGCTGCACGGTCGTCGCGTCGATCCACGAGGCCGACCGCGACGCGGGCCGCGACGGCGCGCGCGAGATCGCCGGCATGTATCTGGCGAACAAGGTGCAGAACATCCAGGGAGCGGCCGACACGCTGCTCGACCTCGCCGGCATCGAGCAGGACGAGATCCGCCCCGTCGCGGAGGCGATGGAGCGGGGCGGGCGGCTCGCTGCGAAGGCGAAGGTCTCCGACACACTGCTCGACAAGTGCCGCCCGATCGCCGGCACGCCGGCCGACTGCATCGCGGCGATCGAGGAATATCGTGACGCCGGATGCACGCACGTCATGCTGGAGCTGTGGGGCGCGAACCGGCACGAGCAGATTCGCCTCTTCGGGGAGAAAGTGCTCCCCGCGGTCCGGTCGTGAACGTCGACCGCGACCGACTCGTCGAGTGGGCGAGCCGGGCGATCGGCACGCCGAGCTTTACCGGCGACGAGCAGGCGATGGCGGAGCTCATGGCGCAGACGCTCGACGCGATGGACCTGCACGTGCAATGGCAGCAAGTGGAGGACGGCCGCGCGAACGTGCTTGCGACGCGCGTCGGCGCGGGCGGCGGGAAGAGCCTCATGTTCAACGGCCACATGGACACGTCGTACTCCGGGCGCGAGCCGTGGCTGCGGTCGGTTCCCGGCTTTCAGCCGTCCGCGTTCGAGCGGGACGGACGGCTGTACGGCCTCGGCATCTCGAACATGAAGGGCGCGCTCGCGTGCTACGTCGAGGCGCTGCGTGCGCTCGACGACGCCGGCATCCGGCTGCGCGGCGACGTGCTCGTCGCTGCCGTGTCGGGCGAGATCGAGAAGACGCAGCAGGGCGACGCCCAGGGCGCGCAGTACCGAGGCTATGCGGCAGGCACGCGCTATCTCGTCTCGCACGGCGGCGTCGCCGACATGTGCCTGCTCGGCGAGCCCACCGAGGGCAAGGTCGTGCTCGGGCACTTCGGCTCGCTCTGGCTGCGCATCCGCGTGCACGGCGGCTTCATCCACACCGCGTTCAGCGAAGGCAAGCGCGGCGAGAACTCGATCCTGCGCATGCGCGACGTGCTCGCCGCGGTGCAGGAGTGGATCCCGACGTGGGAGGACGACCCCGCGAACGGCTATCGCGGCGCGAAGGCGATCGTCAACGTCGGCGCGATCGAGGGCGGCTTCGGCTGGCGGGTGTCGCGGACGCCGCATCACACCGATCTCTTCCTCGATGTGCGCGTCCCGCCGACGAAGCCGATGGCGCAGGCGCGCGCGCAGGTGCTCGAGATGGTGCGCAGCCTTCCGCACGACGCGGAGGGCGAGGTCTACGTCACTGCGCCCGGCGCCGAGATCGAGGAGGGGCACGAGCTCGTGCGCGCGGTCGACACGGCGCACGAGGCCGTCTTCGGCGCGAAGCCGGAGCGCGACGTGACGCGCTGGTTCAGCGACGCGTCGGCGCTGACGCGCTACGGCGTCCCCACGCTGAACTACGGGACGTCGACGGGCCTCATGGACGTCGAGCTCGGCGAGAACCTCGAGATCGACGCGCTCGTGAAGACGGCGGAGGTGTATGCCCGCGTTGCGATGGAGGTCTGTGGTGTCGCATGACTACATCACGCTTCCCGAGGGGCTCCCGGTGCCGGAGGACGACGGCGCCGCCGACCACCTGCTCGGCCTCGAGCTGCCGGACCTGACGCTCGACTCGTCGGGCGGGCCGGTGAACGTCCGCGACTTCGCGGTGATCTACGTCTATCCGCGCAGCGGCCGGCCCGGCGTTCCGCTGCTGCCGGGGTGGGACGAGACGCCGGGCGCACGCGGGTGCACGCCGCAGTCGTGCGCGTTCCGCGACCTCTATCCCGACCTGGGCGTGCCCGTCGCGGGGCTCTCCGCCCAGTCGCTCGACGATCAGCTCGAGTTCGCGGAGCGAAACCGCATGCCGTTCCCCGTGATCGCGGACCCGGAGCGGAAGCTCGGCACCGCACTCCGCCTGCCGGTGTTCACGATCGCCGGGCTCACCCTTTACAAGCGCATCACGCTCGTGGCCGAGGATGCACGGATCGTGAAGGTGTTCTATCCCGTCTTCCCGCCCGATGCGAACGCCGGTGACGTGCTCGCCTGGCTCCGGTCCAGATGAAGCTGGTCACGTACGACGACGGCAAGGTGGGCCGGATCGAGGGCGAGGAGATCGTCCACCTCGACGTGCCGACGATGCGCGAGTACTTCGAACGCGGAGGCGCCGACGACGCGACGGAGCGCACGCCGCTCGCGGACGTGCGGCTGCGGGCGCCCATCGTCCCGAAGAAATTCTTCCACACCGCCGGCAACTTTCGCGAGCACGAGGAGGAATCGAAGCGCGTCGACTGGTCGCACTAGATTGCGCCGTGGATCATGTTCTTCCAGAACGTCGACGCCATCGTCGGCCCCGATGATCCGGTGATCTATCCCGAGCACCTGACGAACGAGCTCGACTACGAGCTCGAGCTCGCCGTGATCATCGGGAAGGACGGGAAGTGGTTCGGCCCGGAGGAGGCGATAGACTACGTCGCCGGCTACGTCATCTTCAACGACATCACCGCGCGCGATATCCAGCGGAACGAGATGCGCAGCGGTGTCTTCTCGTTCTGCAAGGCGATCGACACGTTCTGTCCGCTCGGCCCGTGGATCGTGACGCCGGACGAGATCCCCGACCCGCACGACGTCGCGATGACGCTGCGCGTGAACGGCGAGACCCGTCAGACGTCGCACTCGGGCCGAATGTCGACGACGATCCCGGAGATCATCAGCCACTACTCGCCGCTCGGGTACTCGGCCGGGGACGTTCTCTCGACCGGTACCGTCAGCGGCGTGGCGGGCTTCAGCGAGGACGCGGCGTCGCTCTACCTGCGCCCGGGCGACGTGATCGAGGCGGAGATCGAGCGCATCGGCGTCTTGCGCAACCCGGTCATCTCGTGGGCGGAAGGTCACCCGGATGGCTAAGAAGGCGTTCATCACGGGGATCACGGGGCAGGACGGCTCGTATCTCGCGGAGATCCTGCTCGAGAAGGGCTACGAGGTGTACGGCATGATCCGCCGCTCGAGCTCGTTCAACACTGCTCGGGTCGACCACATCTTCAGCGACATCGAGCTCGTCTTCGGCGATCTCACCGACGGTTCCGTCCTCAACCAGCTCATGCGCACGATCCGCCCGGACGAGGTGTACAACCTCGGAGCGCAGAGCCACGTGCGCGTCAGCTTCGACGTCCCCGAGTACACCGCCGACACGGATGCGATGGGCACGCTCCGCCTGCTCGACGCGATCCGCGAGGAGGACGTCAAGTGCCGCTTCTACCAGGCGTCGTCGAGCGAGATCTTCGGGAAGGTGCGGGAGTCGCCACAGAACGAGGAGACGCCGTTCCATCCGCGCAGCCCCTACGGCGTCAGCAAGGTCTTCAGCTACTGGATCACGCGCAACTACCGCGAGGCGTACGGGATGTATGCCGTCAACGGCATCCTCTTCAACCACGAGTCGCCGCGCCGAGGCCCGACGTTCGTCACGCGGAAGATCACGCGCGCCGTCGGCGGGATCCTTCGCGGAGAGCAAGACGAGCTGCGCCTCGGCAACCTCGACGCAAAGCGCGACTGGGGATACGCGCGCGACTACATGGACGGCGCCTGGCGCATGCTCCAGGTCGGCGAGCCCGATGACTACGTGCTCGCAACCGGCGAGACCCACTCGGTGCGCGAGTTCCTCGACGAAGCGTTCGGCTACGCGGGGCTCGACTGGAACGACTATGTGCAGATCGACGAGCGGTACTTCCGTCCGGCCGAGGTCGACCTTCTCATCGGCGACTATTCGAAGGCGAAGGAAAGACTCGACTGGGAGCCGACCGTGCGCTTCGGCGAGCTCGTGCGGATGATGGTCGACCACGATCGCGAGCTCGAGCGCACCGAAGAGCACTACGTGTGACGTGAGCCGGCCGCTCGACGCTCCAAAGCTCGAACGCGTGCGGGCGCTCATGGAGGAGCAGGGTCTCGACGCGCTCGTCGTGCGCGCGCCCGACAACGTCCTCTATCTGACGAATTTCTGGAGCATGAAGGGATACGACGCGTGCGTTTTCCCGCGCGACGGTGAGCCTGTCTTGATCTGCTTGGAGGCGTCGGCAGAAGATGCGGCGCGCACGGCGTGGACGGAGGACGTGCGGTACGTGCGCGGCTACGACGAGGGCGACCCGCGGCCGCCGCTCGCGCGCACGCTCGAAGCGGCTGTGGACGCGGCGAAGGGATACGGCAGCATGGGGCTCGAGCTGTCGCTCGGCACCCAGGCGTCCGACCGCATGGTCGGCGAGCCGACGACGTTCACGCGCGCCTGGTTCGACGCGTTCCCCGACGCGGCCGACGCGGCGCCGCTTCTCGCCGCCGCGCGCGCGATCAAGACGGAGCAGGAGGTGGCGCGCATCCGCATCGCGAACGAGATCGCCGCTGCCGCGATGGAGCACGTGCGGCGGCGGCTCGAGCCCGGGATGAAGGAGTCGGAGGCCGCGGCGATCTGGCAGGGTCACGTCCACGGGCAGGGCACCGTGCGCGACGACGTCGAGCTTGCGCTGCCGTTCTCGCTCGTCTGGGCCGGCAAGGGCATCAAGACGTTCACGGCGACGTCCGACCTCCCGGTGACCGAGGGCGAGCCCGTGCTCTTCGAGATCTGGGTATGCGCCGACGGCTACTGGGCCGATCACACGAAGAACCTCGTCGTCGCGCAGTTGCGCGACGACTATCAGGAGCTATGCGACCGGTTGATGCGGGTCTACGACGATGCACTCGCGTTCATCCGGCCAGGTGCGTCGATGGCTGAGCTCGACCTGCTCGTCCGCGATTCACTCGGGTTCTCGCCGTCGCATCCGATCTGCCACGGCATCGGCGCCCGCGCACACGAGCCGCCGTACCCGCACCAGGCGGCCGGCGGCACGTTCGAGGAGGGAATGGTGCTCGCCGTCGAGCCGGGCGTCTACTGGGACGGAGGCGGCGGTCTCCGAGTGGAGGACAACTTCCTCCTCACCGCGGCCGGATTGGAGAAGCTGTCCTCGTTCCCCGACGGAGTCGTGCGCTGTTGAGCGAGATCTGGACCGGCACGCTGAACGACGCGCACGCGATTGGCGGCCGCGTCGGTCTGTACGACACGACGCTGCGCGACGGCGAGCAGACCGTCGGCGTCGTCCTCGATCCCGTGCAGAAGCTCGAGATCGCACGGCTGCTGGACGGGCTCGGCGTCGATCGCATCGAGGCCGGCTTCCCGCGCGTGTCGCCGGACGACTGGGACGCGGTGAAGCTCGTCGCGGGTGCGGGGCTGGGCGCCGAGGTGTGGGGCTTTTCCCGCGCCGTTCCGGCCGACCTCGAAGCACTCGTCGAGCTCGGCGTGCCCGCGTCGGTGATCGAGTCGCCGATCTCCGATCTCAAGCTCGACGCCATCGGCGTCGACCGCGAGACGATGCTCGGCCGCATCACCAACGCGATGCGCTTCGCGGCCGAGCACGGCATCCACGCCGCGTTCTTCGGCGTCGACTCGACGCGTGCGCAGCCGGACTTCTACGACCGCGTGTACGCGTCCGCCGTCGAGGCGGGCGCCCAAGAGGTTGTCGTCGTCGACACGCTCGGCATCGCGTCGCCCGAGGCTGTGGCCGATCTCGTCGGGCGCACGGTCGAGCTCGTCGGCGACGTCCCCGTGCATTTCCACGGCCACAACGACTTCGGGCTCGGCACGGCGTCTGCGGTCGCTGCCGTGCGTGCGGGTGCGACGTGGGTGCACGGGACGATCAACGGGATGGGTGAGCGCGCCGGGAACGCGAATCTCGGCGAGGTCGCTCTCACGCTGCACGCGCTGTACGGCGTCGAGTCCAATCTCGACCTCGGGCGCATCCGCGACGTCTCGGCGCGCGTGCAGGAGCTGTCCGGGTACGAGCTCGAGCCGTGGAAGCCGGTCACCGGGACGACCCTGTTCCGGCGCGAGTCGGGCGCGGTCGCGTCGCAGTTCCACGATCCGCCGTCGATCGAGCCGTACTCCTCCGAGCTCGTCGGGGCGGAACGGGGGATCGTGCTGGGTAAGAAGAGCGGGCTCGACTCGATCCGGATCAAGGCCGAAGAGCTCGGCCTCGACATCCCGCAGGAGCGATACGCAGAATTGCTCGCGCGCGTGAAAGATCTCGGCATGCAGAAGCGAGGGCTCGTCACCGACGAGGAGTTCCGCGCGCTCGTGGAGGAGTCGGCGTGACCGAGATCGACAACAGGACGATGCCGCCCAGCACGGTAATACCGGTGCTCGTCTACCCGACAGTCCGTGAGGCCGTCGACTGGCTGTGCAACGCGTTCGGGTTCGTCGAGCGGTGGGAGGCGAAGGGCCATCGCG
>JBOGZQ010000027.1:0-8002 GCA_050697375.1 Gaiellaceae bacterium
TCCGCCAGACCGACCTCGCGCGGCTTGTCGCGCTCGCGGATGTCTTCGACGGTGACGCCGCTGCGTTCGTTGCCGAGTTGCGGCGGCGTTTCGATGCCGGCGGGGAGGGCGCGCGCGGCGTCAACCTGCTGACGCTGCACAAGGCGAAGGGGCTCGAGTTCGACACCGTCTTCATCCCACGCCTCGAGGAGAGGGAGCTGCCCTCGCGCCAGGCGCGCACACCTCACGAGCTCGATGAAGAGCGCCGGCTGCTCTACGTCGGTTTGACGCGCGCAAAGCGCTCCTTGTGGCTCACCTGGTCGGGGAAACGTTCGCGGTTCGTCGAGGAGCTCGGCCATACACCGACGCCCGACGCGCCGAGGGCGACGCGCGAGTGGACGCCGGTTGCGGAGCGACTTCGCGCGTGGCGGCTTGCGCGTGCGCGTGCGGATGGCGTCCCGCCGTATGTCGTCTTCCACGACACGGTCCTGCACGCGATTGCGGACGCGCAGCCGACGTCGCTCGGCGATCTCTCACAGATCGCGGGCGTCGGCCCGACGAAGCTCGAGCGCTACGGCGAAGCCGTGCTCGCGCTGCTCGCGCCCTCGTGACCCCCGAAGAGTCGCTTCTCAGCACGGAGCTCGGACGACCACTCGATGCTCTCCGCCTTCGCGAACCGCACGTACGCGCCGAGCGCATCGCGCATCGCGTCGACGAACCCGTCGACGCGATGCGGGTCGAAGCCGTCCTCCCACCAGACGCCGAGCACGTGCACGACGCCGTCGTCCCGTTCGATGCGCGGTTCGATCCGGCCGACGAGACGGTCGCGAAAGACGATCGGCAGGACGTAGTACCCCCAGCGGCGCTTCTCCGCCTTGAAGAACCCCTCCCACACGTGCTCGAACTCGAACAGGCTCGCGAGCAACGCGGTGTCCCACAGCAGCGAGTCGAACGGCGCGACGAACGCGACCGACGGCGGCGGCTCCGGCGGCGCTTCCAGCAGCGCGACCTCCTCGGGGAGGACGAAGCGCTTGCCGCGCACGCCCTCGATCTCGACGGGCACGATCGCGCCGCACTCGACGAGCTCCTTCTGCAGAGCCCTGCGCGCTTCCGGATTGGCGATGCGGTCGAACGTGCCGCCGGCGCCGCCGGCGCCGAGCAGTCCGTGCGCGCGGTACCGCGAGAGGAGCTTGTGCAGAAGCTGCTCTCGCTCCGGCACCTTCTTCGCGAGCACCTCGGCCGGAAGCAGCCGCTCGAGGATGTCGTAGTACCGACGGTTGCCGTCGCGTCGCGCGAGGCCGATCTCGCCCGTAACGGTGTATGCCTCGAGCACCGAGCGCACGGCGTTCTCCGGCAGCCCGAACCAGTTCTTCGTCGCACCCGCCTCGGGCTCGAAGTCCTGTGACGACAGCGGCCCGTCCGCCCGGATTCGCTCGAGCACGCGCTCGGCCACCGCGGCGTTGTCGGCGAGCGCAGCGCGGTGGAACCGCGGCCCCTTGCGGCCGATACCGTGGCGGAACCACGGGAACTCGCTCGTCGGGACGAACGACAACGCTTTGTTCGTCGCCTCGAAGATCTCGCGGCGCTCGTACAGCTCGTCGCACCACGCGGGGTCGTAGCCGGCGACGCGCGCGTGCAGCACGAGGTCGTGGCTCCGGCCGGCGACCGCGATCGGGTCGAACTGGATCGACCCGAGCTTCCGGAAGACCTCGAGCACGGCCTTCGGCCCGCCCTCGAGCGACCGCGCCGGTCCGAGGAGGTGCCGCGCGACGAGAAAGCGGCGCGCGGCCTCTTTCGTGACCTTCACCTGGGGGACGCTACGAGTTCTCTACAGGAGGTGCCACTCGGGAAGGTGCGCCGGCGTCGCCCGCACCGTCGTCGCGGGCGACAACGTCGCCCGCACCGAGCGGAAGCCGTAGACCCCGACGAGGACGAGCGCGGCGCCGATGACGCACCACATCGGCGTCACGGCGCCGAGCGGCAGCGTCCCCCCGTTCTGTGCCTCGTACAGGACGAGGCCGACGGTCACGAGCTCGCCGACGACTCCCCACAGCGACACGGCGTCGCGAGCAGGAAGGTCCAGCCACGCCCCTCGACGGTCTGGTTCGTCGTGCTGGGATTGCCGCTGCGAAGCGCGACGAACACGAGCGGCGCCAGAACGACGAGGGCGCCGAAGAGCAGGCTGAGAGCGGTGTAGCCGTTCGGCGAGGCGACGACCGTCGGGTTCGCGGGCAGCACTTTCGCCGACAGAACCGTTCCGAGGATCGCGCCCACGACGGTGACGTTCGAGGCCCAGCTCTTCGAGAAGTCCCAGCTCGGTCCGCCGATCTTCTTGCGGAGTGCATCACGCGGCCTCACGCGGCCGACGGTACGCCCATCCGCGACAAAAGGCAAGCTCCTCGACGCAGCCCCTGAATCGTGTTAGAAACCGCTTGTGGTGGGGGGTCAGCGGCCCAGCGGGCGGGTCACCGAGCCGGCTCCGGCGCGACTGCGCCGGCGTCGCACCGTGCGCCGCCTCGGCGCGTGGCAATGCGCAGATCGCAGGGGCGACAGCGACCCCGAACGGCTCCAGGCGCGGGCGGGCTCATCCCGTCCGGCCGGCACACGCAGGGTCTTCATCGTGGACGACGACCCGGCCATCCGGATGGTGTGCAGGTTCAACCTCGTCGCGTCCGGGATCGACGTCGTCGAGGCGACGAACGGCGAGGAGGCGCTCGAGCTCCTCCGCCGCGAGCGCGTCGACCTCGTCCTGCTCGACGCGATGATGCCCGTCGTCGACGGGTGGCAGGTCGCGCGCGAGCTCGGCGGGTCGATACCGATCGTGTTCCTCACCGCACGGGCGGATGACGCCGATCGCGGGGCCGCGGTCGAGCTCGGCGCGGTCGGCTACATCGCAAAGCCGTTCGACCCCATCGCATTGGCCGCCCAGCTCGAGACGATCCTGGAGCGGCTCGAGCGCGGAGAACGCGAACAGCTGCAACGCGAGATGCTCCGTGGCAACACGTGAAGGCCGAGCCTCGAACGTCGAGGAAACGCTTGCGCTAGCGCACCGCCTCCAAGTCGTCTCCGAACGGCTTGCCGAGGTGAGAAGCCCGGAGGAGGCTCTCGACGCAGTCCTCAGCACGGGGCTCGAGGCAGCGGGAGCGTCCCGCGGCCTCATCGCATTGCTCGACCCCGCCGGCGAGGCGCTCGAGATCACCGCGTTCCGCGGCTACGACGACGCGACCATGGCCGAGTGGCGGAGCCTCCCGTTCAGCGACGACCTCCCGTTGTCCCGCGCGGTCCTTCGCGCCGAGCCCGTCTTTCTCCGCTCGCTTCGCGAGCGAGACGAGCTCTTCCCCGCGTTCGCCGGCCGCTCCGACAACGGGCGCGCGCTGACCTGCCTGCCGCTCGTCGCCGAAGGCCGTGCAATCGGCGGCCTCGCGCTTTCGTTCACGCACGACGAGGAGTTCAGCAAAGAGCGGCGCCGATTCAAGGTCGCGCTCGCGCATCAGGTGGCGCAGGTGCTCGAACGAACGCGCCTGTACGCAGCGGAGCAGCAGCACCGGCGGCGGATGGCGTTCCTCGCCGACGCGGGCTATCTCCTCTCGTCGTCGCTCGACTATCGCGCGACGCTCGCGCGCGTTGCGCGGCTCGCCGTCCCCGACCTCGCCGACTGGTGCAGCGTCGACGTGCTGTCCGAGGACGGGACGCGCATCGAGCGGCTCGCGGTCGCGCACGTCGACCCGGAGATGGTGCGGTGGGCGCAGGAGCTCGGCGACCGCTACCCCCAGGACCTCGATTCGCCGTACGGCGTCGCCGCCGTCCTGCGGACGCTCGAGCCGTCGTTCACGCCGACGATCGACGACGAGCTGCTCGTAACCGCGAGCGAAGGCGACGAGGAGCTGCTCGAAATCCTGCGCCGGCTCGAGCTGCGCTCGGCGATCACCGTGCCGCTCGTGGCGCGCGACCGCGCGCTCGGCGCGGTATCGCTCGTTCGCACGGGGCGCTCGCCCATGTACACGGCGGTCGAGCTCGACCTCGCCGTCCAGCTCGGCTCGCACGCGGGACAGGCGGTCGACAACGCGCTCCTGCTCCGCGAGGTTCAGCGCCAGGCGGATGCGGCGCGTGCGCTCGAATACGTCGCCGACGGCGTCGTCCTCGTCGACGAGGAGTCGTGCATTCGATACTGGAACCCGGCTGCGGCCGCGATCACCGGCATACCTGCCGACCTCGTGATCGGGAAGGCCACGGACGACGTTCCCGCCTGGAGGGAGCTCGCGGCCGGCGTTCCCGTCGAGGAGGGCGCGCCCGTTGCGATTCTGCCGTTTGCCGCCGGTGACGTCGAGCGCTGGCTCGCCGTGCGCGCGGCGGCGTTCGAGCAAGGTGTCGTCTACGCGCTCCGGGACGTCACGGCCGATCGCGAGCTCGAGCGCCTTCGCTCCGAGTTCGTCGCGACCGCGTCGCACGAGCTGCGTACGCCGCTCGCTGCGGTCTACGGCGCGATCCGGTCGCTGCGCAGGACCGACGTTCAGATGCCGGCGGAGCAGCAGGAGCTGTTCCTCGCCATGATCGAGAACGAGTCGGAGCGGCTCCGCACGCTCGTCGACCAGCTCCTGATCGCCGGCCGGCTCGATGCAGGCGCCGTCGAAGTGTCGCTGAGCACGTTCGAGCTCGGCCCTGTTATCGACGAGGCGGTGCGAACCGCGCGCATGACGGCGCCGGAGTCGATCGCGTTCGAGGTCGGCGGTGAAAGTCACATCGCCGTGCCCGCCGACCGCGACCTCCTTCGGCAGGTCATCGGCAACCTCGTCGACAACGCCGTGAAGTACTCGCCCGGCGGCGGCGTCGTTGCCATCGCGACCCGTGAGGACGCGAAAGGGACCGCGATCGTGGTTAGCGACCAAGGCGTCGGGATCGCTCCCGAGCTGCACGAGCGGATCTTCGAGAAGTTCTTCCGCGTCGACCCGGCGCAGAAAAGCGGCGTCGGCGGGACCGGCCTCGGTCTCTACATCGCCGCCGAGCTGACGCGGCGCATGGGCGGGCGCCTGACCGTCGACTCGACGCCGGGCGCGGGCTCGACGTTCACGATCGAGTTCCCGTCAACGGCCGACGAAGCAGGTCATCGACTCGGCCGGCACGCCTGAGCAGCGCACGCGCCTGAGTCCGACGGGCGTCGAGGCTCCGAGGTCGACGTCGATGCGGCCGACGTGCGCGATATGAACCGCCGTCGGGCCGCCGAAGGCGCTGATGTGCGCGGAGTGGGAGGTCGAGCGGGCGCTGCCGGCGGCCGCAGCGGCGGTCAGGCCCGTTGCGAGTGCTACGGCCGTCCTCAGGGCGACGCCGGCCACAATGGTGATTGTTTCCCGTGGGCAGCAGCTCCGCAACTCCCTCGATCGAGTGAACGTCGACGGAAGGCAGCGCTACGGTGCGGCCTGAACGTCGTCGCCCGGCCACGTGTCGGAGAGCAGGTAGCCCTCGGGGAACGGGTCGGACGGGTCGACGAAGACCTGCGTCACGCCGGTGATCCACGCGCTGCCGCGGATGGCCGGGACGATCGCCGGCCTGCCGCCGACGGTCGTCTCCGAGACGATGCGCCCGTCGAACGCCGAGCCGATGACGGACGCATGCGTCATCGCGTCGCCGGCCTGCATGAGGCCGCGCGCGTGCAGCGCCGCCATTCGCGCCGAGAGGCCCGTGCCCGTCGCCGACCGGTCGAGCCGGCCCGGGGAGACGACGACCGCGTTCTTCGAGACGGCGCCCGCGCCGCGCCACGGCTCCGCGATCTCGACGATGCTGACGCCGGCGATGTCCGGGTTCTCCGGATGCGCGCACGGAAGCTGCTCGCGGGCCGCGACGCGGATGAGCTCGCCGACGCGCGAAAGCTCGCGCGCCTCGGCCGGCTCGAGCGCGAAGCCGAGCGCGGCCGCGTCGGCGATCGCGTACCACATGCCGCCGAAGGCGATGTCGACCACGATCGTGCCGAGACCGGCGATCTCGAGGGGTGCGTCCAGCCGGTCGGCGAAGCAGGGAACGTTCGTCAGCTCGACGCTCTCGCACCGGCCGTCGCGGCAGCGCGCCGTGACCTCGACGACGCCCGCAGGGGCTTCGAGCCGCAGCGTCGTCTCCGGCTCCCGCATCTCGACCATTCCGGTCTCGAGGAGGACGGTCGCGACGCAGATCGTGTTCGAGCCCGACATCGCCGGATACTCGGTCGGCTCCATGATGATGAAGCCCGCGTCGCAGTCGCGATGTGAGGACGGGACGACGAGGTTCGCGTGCACGGCGACGCTTCCGCGCGGCTCGCGCAGCAGCAGTCGCCGCAGCGAGTCGTCGGCGCGCAGCGCCTGCATCCGCTCATAGACCGTGTCGCCCGGAGGCGCGATGACGCCCCCGACGACGACGTTGCCGACCTCGCCGCCGGCGTGGCAGCCGATCACCGTGATCGCGCGGCGCGACTTCACTCGTGCGTGACCGCGGCGACGACCTCGTCGAGCGACCCCTCGACCTCTTCCCAGTGCCAGTGCTCGAGGTAGGCGTCGCTGCCGACGAGGCCCTGTTCCATCGCGCGGCTGTCGATCTCCTGCTGGAAGCGATCGGGCAGCTGTTGCTTCGTTCCGTCGGCCGCCTTCACGATCGACGGCACGTCCTGCCAGTAGAGGACCTGCACCGTCATTTGTTCTGCACGTACCGGTAGCCGAAGCGGCCCTTGATGCAGAGGTTCCCGCGCGTGACGTCGTGGTCGTCGGGCGAGGTCACGTTGACGATGTCGCCGTCCTGGACGTGCAGCGTCAGGTTGCAGCCGACGCCGCAATACGGGCACACGGTGTCAACCTCTTCTTGCGCTTCCTCACGCCACTCGCCTGCCTCGCGGAGCTCGAACTCGCTCGTTGCCATCAGCGCCCCGGTCGGGCACACCGCGACGCAGTTGCCGCAGTAGACGCATGCCGACTCGGGCAGCGAGACGTCGAGCTCGGTCGAGATGTGTGCGCCGAACCCGCGGCCGGCGACGGCGATCGCGAACGTGTTCTGGTGGTCGACGCCGCACGCTTCGACGCAGCGGTAACAGAGGATGCACTTCGAGTAGTCGCGCACGTAGAGGTCGTTGTCGATCTTCACCTCGTGCTCGACCCGGGCTGCGTCCGCGCCGAAACGGTCGGGCTTCGCGTCGTATTCCTCGATGTACGCGAGTGCCTCGGGTGCCGTCGACAGGTCGACCGACGAGCCGAGGAGCTCCAGCACGAGGCGGCGCGACGTGCGCACGCGCTCCGAGTCGGTGTGCACGACCATGCCCGCTTCTGCCTTGCGAGAGCACGAAGGCACGAGGGTCCGCGCGCCTTCGAGCTCGACGACGCAAACACGACACACGTTCACGGGCGTGAGCGTGTCGCCGTAGCAAAGAGTCGGCGTCTCGATCTCGAGCTGCCGGCACGCGTCGAGGATCGTCGAGCCGTCGAAGACACGCACCGGTTGCCCGTCGACGGTCAGCTCGATCATCTTCTTCGCGGTCAGCAGTGAAGTCACGCAAAAACTCCCAGGTTGGCGATCGCGGACTCGATCGCGTTGGCCGCAGTCTGGCCGAGGCCGCAGATGGACGCGTCCCGCATCACCTGCGCCAGCTCACCGAGCGTCGCCAGCTCGTCGTCGTGGGCGCGTCCCGCAGCAAGCCGTTTGAGCGCCTCCTCCTGCCGCACGGTGCCGACGCGGCACGGTACGCACTGGCCGCACGACTCATCGCGGAAGAACGCTGCGATCCGCAGCAGCGCGGGCACCAGCTCCGCCTCGTCGTCGTAGACGATCACGACGCCCGAGCCGAGGGTCACCCCCGCCGCGCGGGTGTCTTCGTGCGTGAGCTTCAGGTCGAGCAGATCAGGCCCGACGAAGGCGCCGGCCGCACCGCCGAGCAGCACCGCCTTCACCGGCTCGGCGCCCGCGAGCTCGAGCAGTTCGCGCAGCGGCGTCCCGAGCTCGAGCTCGTACAGTCCCGGCTTCGCGACGTTGCCGGAGACGCAGAAGAGCCGCGTATCCCGCGTGTCGTCGCCGA
>JBOGZQ010000028.1:0-33355 GCA_050697375.1 Gaiellaceae bacterium
ACCCGAGCCGCTTCCACGGCAGTCGCGCGACCGCGAGCGCGAGCACCGTGAACGGGACGTAGAACGCGAGCACCTCGACGGCCCCGTCATAGGCGGACTGCGACCAGCCGAGCGAGAGGCCCACCCATGCGAGGTAGAGCGCAAGCGGCCACGTCGCCGCGCGCAACTCTCGGACTCGCCCATCGCCGTGCGCGATCTCCCATGCGAGCTGCATCGCCGCCGCGAGCACGACGACGTAGAGCGGGACCAGCAGCTGGTGATGGAGCCAGCCGATGCGGATCGGGATGCACGCGAGCGCGAGCAGCGGCAGCAGCCACGGCTCGCGCCGGAACGCGGCTGCGAGGCCGGCGGCGATCGCGACTCCGGCGAGCGTCCCGCCCACCGACTCGCGGTAATCGTGCGGCGCGAGCGACGCGGCGAGCATGCACGCGCCGAGCGCGGCGAATCCGAGGCCCGCGAGCCGGTCGCGCCGCGTCCGCGCGAGGAGCAGGAGCGCGAGCCCGAGGCACGCGACCGGGCCTGCGAGCCGCGCGAGGCCGATCACCGCACGACCACCGTCGCCGCCGCCGAGTGGCCGCGCTCGGTCACGGTCAGCCGGTACGTGCCGCGACGCGACGGCGCGCGCAGCTTCAACACGCGACCCGACGCCGAGCCCGAACGGGCGCCGAGCTTCCAGTGGTAGCGCTTCGCGTCGGTCGAGACGCCGATGCGCAATACCGCACCCGCGCCGACCGAGACGTGCTTCGCGTCGAGCGCGATGTACCGCAGCCTGACGCGTACGTGCTGCAGCTTCTTTGCGGTGTTGCCCGCGAGGTCGACGGCGCCGACGATGAGGACGTACGTCCCCGGCGGGAGCAGCCTCCCGTTGACCTTCCCGCCCCACGACACCTTGTCCTTCGACTTGTGCGAACGGCTCTTGATGATGCGGTGACCGTTCAGGAGCACAACCGCGTGCGCGTCCTCGCTCAGCTTGTAATGGATCTCGACGGTGTCGAACTGATGGTCGCCGTCCGGCGAGAACGCCTTCGGCGTCACGCCTGCGTCGAGCACCGCCGGCAGCTTCGACTCGAGCACGATCGGATTCGGGATGAGGATCGTCCGGCGCTGGCTCGTGAAGTGCACCTCCATCCGGTAGGTCCCGTCAGGCGCGACCGTCCCCGCGTCGGTGCGCCCGTTCCACGTGAACGTGCGCCGGCTGCGCGGGACGAGCACGCGGAAGGCGAGCGTATCCACCTCGTGCCGGTGCGAGTCGAGGATCGAGACGGTCACCCGGTCTCTGCGGCGGAAGCGGATGGAGAGGACGGCGTTCGTGTGCGCCCGCGGCGAGACGTACTCGTGGACGACCTTCGTCGCCGTGATCGGGCTCTTCGTGAGCTTCAGCCGTTCCGTGATGGCAAAGGCGGCGGCGGTCGCCGCGAGCAGGCCGACGATGACGGCCGTCGAGATAAAGCGCTGCAAAGCGGCGTCAGTCTAGTCTCGGAGCTCCGCGAGGAAGTCGGCAGGCCGCCGGACTGGAATCGTGTCAGCAAGTGCCAGCAGGTCATCGTCTCCGGAGACGAGCACGGCTGAGGCTCCCTCCGCGAGCGCGATGAGATAGTCGTCGTCCGGATCGCGCGACCGGATCGGCGCCTCCGCAGGATCGGGAACGAGCAGCGCCGCCTCCCCGAGCATCTCGAGGTAGGCCGTCGCCACCTCGGCCGAGACGCGCTTACGGATCTTCGGGTACGCCAGCGCCCGGCTGAGCTCGGCGAGGAGCTTGTCTGAGACGACGAGCTCGAATTCGCCGGCGAGCCAGCGTGTGACCAAGACGGCAGGCGGACCCGTCCTGGATAGAAGTGCGGCGATGAGGACGTTCGGATCTAGGACACCGCGCACTCAGCGCCGACGCCGTGCGTGCTCCTGCGCTTCGAGGGCGAGTGCCATGGCGTCGTCCTCGGT
This sequence comes from Gaiellaceae bacterium, assembly GCA_050697375.1. Classification (GTDB taxonomy): domain Bacteria; phylum Actinomycetota; class Thermoleophilia; order Gaiellales; family Gaiellaceae; genus Palsa-739. The sequence continues at coordinate 1,939 of JBOGZQ010000028.1, forward strand.
CAGATCGTCGTTGCGCGCCCCGATTCGCTCGAGCAGGTCGAGTCCGAGCTCGCGGCGGATGGCCTCCTCGATCACGTCGCTGTCGCCCTTCCCGGTCCGTGCGGCGCGGACCTTGACGGCCCGGAGGACGTCCTCGTCGATCGTCAGGGTCGTGCGAACCTTCGGCATATCCGCATCATAGCATCATGATGCGCGGGTATCAGTCTATGCGCGCGGCGGCCGCGAGCCGGGCGCCTTCGCGCTGCCGGGCGCCGAACACGATGAGCACGGTGGCGAAGACGTAGCCGGCGGAGATGACGATCCAGCTGCTGCCGTTCGGGTCGACGAGCTTCGTGCCGGAGGCGAAGAGCACCATCGACAGCAGGATCCGGAGCGTCCTGTCGCCGACGCGCACCATGTACTGGCTGCCGACGAGCACGCCCGGGATCGAGCCGATGAGGAGCCACCCGACCGCGTGCAGGTCGACGTTCCCCGCGACGAGATGGCCGATGCCGGCGACCCAGAGCAGGCCGGCGGCGTGGAGGATGTCGGTGCCGACGACCTTATGCGCGCGCAGCGGGAAGACGATGAGCATCGTCAGCCCGAAGAAGACGCCGCTTCCGACCGACGTGAGGCCGACGATGTAGCCGCCGACGAGCCCGATGAGGACGGCGGCGATCTTGTCGCGCGTGCGCATGACGAACGGCCCGTCGCCGACCTCGCGCGCGCGCATGACGCTCTTGAGCAGCATCCCGAGCCCGCCGAGCAGCAGCGCCGCGCCGAGCACGTAGCCCTCGGTCGACTGGATGCCGCTCCCGTAGTGGTGCTTGAGCCAGCTCGACGTGGCGACGCCGAGCAGCGATGCCGGCGCGCTGCCGAGGAACATCCAGCCCGAGAGCTTCGCCGACGTCGTCCCGAGCCGGTGATGGCGGATGCCGCCGACCGACTTGAAGATGGCGCCGTGGAGGATGTCGGTTCCGATCGCCGTCGCCGGGTTGAACCCGAAGACGAAGACGAGGATCGGCGTCATGAGCGAGCCCGCGCCCATCCCCGTCATGCCGACGAGCACGCCGACGGCGACCCCGGCGACGATGTACTGCCACGTCACAGCAGCTCACGGTCCTCGAGCGCAGCGACGATTCGGTCGGCCGCTTCCTCGATCCCGAGCGACGTCATGTCCAGATGGACATCGGGGCTCTCCGGGGACTCGTACGCGCCGACGTTCGCCTTCGCATACAGACCCTTCGTGTCCCGTTCCTCGGCGACGTCCGCAGGAAGGTCGACGAACACCTCGACGTACTCGCCTTCACCGAAGAGCGAGCGCACCGTCTCGCGGTCGGCGCGGAACGGCGACACGAACGCGGCGACGACGATGAGGCCCGCGTCGGTCATGAGCCTCGCCACCTCGCCGGCGCGGCGATTGTTCTCGGCACGGTCGGCGGGCGCGAAGCCGAGGTCCTTGCTGAGGCCGTGGCGGAGGTTGGCTCCGTCGAGCAGGTACGTGTGCCGGCCGAGCGCGTGCAGGCGGCGCTCGACGGCGTTTGCGATCGACGACTTGCCCGCTCCGGGGACGCCGGTGAGCCAGACGACGAAGGGCCGCTGAGCCTTCGCCTGCGCACGAGCCGCTCGGTCGACCTCGACCGCCTGCCACGGCACCGTGTGCGAGCGGCGGAGCGCGAAGTGGAGCAGACCCGCGCCGGCCGTTGCGTTCGTGATCCGGTCGATGAGAATGAAGCCGCCCGTGTCGCGGTTCTCCGCGTACGGGTCGAAGGCGATCGGCTCGCTCAGCTCGAGGTTGACGACGCCGATCGCGTTCAGCTCGAGCTCGTTCGCGGCGATGCGGTCGAGCGTGTCGACGTCGAGCTTGTACTTCAGCGGCGCAACCGTGGCCGCGACCGTCTTCGTCCCGACGCGCATGAGATACGTGCGGCCGCGCAGGAGCGGCTCTTCCGCCATCCAGACGACCGTCGCCTCAAACTGGTCACCCACCTGCGCCGCCGATTCGACCGGCGAGATGACGTCGCCGCGGCTGACGTCGATCTCGTCCGCGAGCGGGAGCGTCACCGCCTGGCCGGCGACGGCGCGCTCGAGGTCGCCGTCGAAGATGCCGATCCGGTCGACCGTCGTCTCCCGGCCGCGCGGAAGCACGACGACGCGGTCGCCCGGCCGCACCGAGCCGCCGGCGATCGTCCCGGTGAAGCCGCGGAAGTCGGAGCTCGGCCGGTTCACCCACTGCACCGGCAGGCGGAACGGCGCGTCCTGCATCCGCTCCTGGTCGACCTCGACGTGCTCGAGGTAGCCCATCAGCGTCGGCCCCGAGTACCACGGCATCGCCTTCGACGGGTCGACGACGTTGTCGCCGCGCAGCGCCGACATCGGGATGAGCGTGATCTCTTCGAGGCCGAGCTGCGCCGCGAACTCACGGTAGTCGCGCTCGATCTCGGCGAACCGCTCCTCCGAGAAGTCGACGAGATCCATCTTGCTCACGGCGACCGCCACGTGGCGGATGCCGATGAGCGAGACGAGATAGCTGTGGCGGCGCGTCTGCGTCAGCACGCCCTTGCGCGCGTCGACGAGGATGACCGCGCAGTCGGCTGTCGACGCGCCCGTGACCATGTTGCGCGTGTACTGCTCGTGGCCGGGCGTGTCGGCGACGATGTACTTGCGCGTGTCGGTCGAGAAGAACCGGTACGCGACGTCGATGGTGATGCCCTGCTCGCGCTCGGCCGCGAGGCCGTCGAGCAGCAGCGCGAAGTCGAGATCGTCGCCCTGCGTGCCGACGCGCTTCGAGTCGACCTCGAGCGCGGCGAGCTGATCCTCGAAGAGCAGCTGCGACTCCCACAACAGCCGGCCGATGAGCGTGCTCTTGCCGTCGTCGACCGAGCCGCAGGTGATGAAGCGCAGCAGGCTCTTGTGATGGTGCGCGTCGAGGTACGCGAGAATGTCCTCGCTGATCAGGTCGGAGACCACTAGAAGTAGCCCTCGACCTTCTTCTTCTCCATCGACGCGGCCGCGTCGTGGTCGATGACGCGTCCCTGCCGCTCGGACGTCCGCGCGAGCAGCATCTCCTGGATGATCTCCGGCAGCGTCGTCGCGTTCGACTCGATCGCGCCGCTGAGCGGGTAGCAGCCGAGCGTGCGGAAGCGCACCGTTCGCAGCTCCGGCGTCTCGCCGGGCTCCAGGGGCATCCGCTCGTCGTCGACCATGATCATCGTCCCGTCCCTCCACACGATCGGCCTCTCCGCAGCATAGTACAGTGAAACTATCGGAATAGTCTCCAAATAGATGTACAGCCAAACGTCCAGCTCGGTCCAGTTGGAGAGGGGGAAGACGCGCATCGACTCGCCCCGCCGGTGGCGGGCGTTGTAGAGCCGCCAGAGCTCGGGCCGCTGGTTCTTCGGGTCCCACCGGTGCTGTGCAGAGCGGAACGAGAAGATCCGCTCCTTCGCGCGCGAGCGCTCCTCGTCGCGGCGCGCGCCGCCGAAGGCTGCGTCGAAGCCGTACTTGTCGAGCGCCTGCTTCAGCCCCTCGGTCTTCATCACGTCGGTGTGGACGACCGAGCCGCTGTCGAAGGGGTTGATCCCGCGGGCGAGGCCCTCCTCGTTCACGTGCACGAGCAGGTCGAGGTTGTGCTCGGCGGCCATGCGCTCGCGGAAGCGGTACATCTCCTGGAACTTCCACGTCGTGTCGACGTGGAGGAACGGGAACGGCGGCGGCGCGGGGTAGAAGGCCTTGCGCGCGAGGTGCAGCATGACCGAGCTGTCCTTGCCGATCGAGTAGAGCATCACCGGGTTCTCGGCCTCGGCGACGACCTCGCGCATGACGTCGATCGCCTCCGCCTCGAGCCGCTGGAGATGCGTCAGCGTCAGACGCATTCGAGCTCCTCCAGCTTGGCGAGGATGACGCGAACCGACTCCTCCGGCGCGAGCTCGGTGGTGTCGAGGCGCAGCTCCGCGTGTTCCGGCTCCTCGTACGGGTCGCTGATACCGGTGAACTCGGGGATCTCCCCCGCCCGCGCCTTCGCGTACAGGCGCTTCACGTCGCGCCGCTCGCACTCCTCGATCGGCGTCGCGACGTGGATCTCGACGAACGGCCCGAACGGCTCGACGTACGCGCGCGCCTTCCGGCGCGCCTCCTCGTACGGCGAGATGGTGGAGACGATCACCGCCGCGCCGAGTCGGGTAAGACGCGACGCGACCCAGCCGATGCGCTCGATGTTCGCGTCGCGGTCCTCCTTCGAGAAGCCGAGGCCGTAGGAGAGATGCGTACGCACGACGTCGCCGTCGAGCTTCTCGACCATGCACCCGCGCGCGACCAGCTCCGGCGCGACGAGGTCGGCAATCGTCGTCTTTCCCGACCCGGAGAGACCGGTGAACCAGAGCGTGAAGCCCGTCACTTAGCGGTGTGAATCCCGCATTCGATCTTGTCCGAGTCGGCCCAGCGGCCGGCGCGCTCGTCCTCGTCGCGGCTCACCGGCCGCGTGCAGGGGATGCACCCGATCGACGGATAGCCCGCGTCGTGCAGCGGGTTGTACGGGATCTCGTTCACGTGGATGTATGCGTCGACGCGCTTCGCGTCCCAGTCGACGAGCGGCTGGATCTTCCACACGTCGTACCGCTCGCTGAACTCGACCCGCTGCGCGTCCTTGCGCGTGAGGCTCTGCTCGCGGCGGATGCCGGAGATCCACGCGTCGTAGTCCTTCAGCGCGCGCTCGAGCGGCTCCACCTTGCGCACGTGGCAGCAGCGGTCGGGGCTCGTCTCCCAGAGGTTCGGCCCCTCCTGCTTGTGCTGCTCGGCGACGGTGATCACCTCGGGGCGGATGAGGTCGAGGCCGTAGCGCTCGACGAGCTTCTCCCGCGTCTCGTACGTCTCGGCGAAGAAGAGGCCGGTGTCGAGCTCGATCACCGGGATGTCGAGGCCGAGCTCGCTCACCATGTGCACGAGCACGGACGACTGCTTCTGCCACGAGCAGGTGAGGCAGAGCTTGTCGCCGAAGCGGTCGTAGGCCCAGAGGAGGCAGTCCTCCGCCGTCATCGCCTCGACGTCAGGAAGTTGCAGCGTGCTCGCCACCGAGCAGCACCTCCTTCAGCGTGTCGCCGCGCAGCCCGAGGCGGAGCGTCTCGAGCGGGATGACCTCGTCGGGCGGGATGTTGCCGAGGTTGACCTCGGGCCCGAAGTGCTTGACGAACCACGCCTGCGACGCCTTCGTCGGCGCCTCCCAGACGAGGTCGTGGAAGTCGATCGAGTGCGCGATCTCGTCGACGAGGCCGGTACGCATCTCGCCCGACGGGCGGAAGATGCCGGCGGTGCCGCCCTCACGCGACTCGGTGATGACCTTCCAGGCGCCGGCCTCGAGCTCTTCCTTGATCCACTCGACCCACTCGTACGGGGCGAAGACGACCTCGGAGTCCTTCGAGCCGACTTCGGAGAGGACGGTGAAGTCGCGCGCGAAGTCCTGGATGAGCTCGAGCTTGCGCTCGCGTGGGATCTCGATCGTGCCGTCGGAGATCTCGACGTGCTGGATGCCGAGCTCCTGGAGCCATTGCTTGTACTCGTCGAGCTTGTCGCGGACGTAGACGACCTCGAAGAACGTGCCGCCGATGACGACGGGCTTCTCCTTGAGGACGTCGAGCTTGCGCTGGAGGTTCTGCGTGACGTACGCGGTGCCCCAGCCGAGCTTGACGATGTCGATGTGATCGCCGGAGACCTCGAGCACGTCCTCCCACGCACGCGGGCCGAGGCCTTTGTCGAGGACGTGCGTGAGGCCGCCGTCGCGGCCGATTCCGATGTCAAAGCTTGGCATAGAGCTCCTCCAGCTTCTTGTGGGCGGCCGTTTGCACGTCGTGGTAGAGCGAGTTGCCGTGCGCGTCGATGCCGACGGTGAGCGGCCCGAAGTCCTTGACGCGGAACTTCCACAGGCACTCGGGCATGAGCTCCTCCCACGCGACCTCCTCGATCTCCTCGATCTGCGTGGTCTCGAGCGCGGCGGCGCCGCCGACGATGGCGAAGTAGACCATCCCGAGCTTCTGCATCGGGGCGATCGCGTCGTCGGGGAAGCCGCCCTTGCCGCAGATCGCGCGCACGCCGTATTGCGCGCCGAGCGGCTCGGTGAAGCGCACCATGCGCGCGCTCGTCGTCGTGCCGATGCAGACCTTCTCGTATTTCCCGTCGTCGAGCTTGCGCACTCCGGGCGCCGTGTGAAGGAGGAACGCGCCGGTGAGGTCCATCGGCGGCTCGACGCCCTGGTCGAAGATCCGGATCTGCGTGCGGTCGCGGATGCCGATGATGTGGCCCTGCACCGTCACCTCGTCGCCGGCGCGGAGCTTGAGGATCTCGGCGGGATCGGTGATCGGGAACGTGACCTCGTGCGTCGCCATCAGTGCGCCTCCAGTCCTTCGAAACGAGGATCTGGCGCGCGAAAAGCGAGCCAGGCAAGGACGCAGGGAGCGCTCGTACGCTCGTCGTACGGGCGCGACCGAGGACGCCGCATGGCGACGCCTTGCAGCCGCCAGAGACCGTTGTAGAAGGGCTGGTGGCGCACTAAGCCTCCCGGTCGAAGTCGCTGGTGCCGTCGGCGGCGATGTGCGCGGTCGCGCGGCGCGCGGCCCAGCACTGGTAGTTGACGGCGACGGGGTTCAGGGTCATGTGCGTGTCCGCGTGCTCGATGTGGCAGTTGAGGACGGTGACGTCGCCGCCGAGCCCCATCGGCCCGATGCCGGTCTCGTTGAGGAGCCCGTAGAGCTCGTCCTCGAGCTGGGCGACGATCGGGTCGCTGTTGCGCGTGCCGATCGGCCGCGCGATCGCCTCCTTCGCGAGATACATCGCGTAGTCGGCGGAGCCGCCGATGCCGACGCCCACGATCCCGGGCGGGCACGGCTTGCCGCCGGCGCCGACGATCGACTCGAGCACGAACTTCTTGATGCCGACGACGCCGTCGGCGGGGACGCACATCTTGAGGAAGCTCATGTTCTCGCTGCCGGAGCCCTTCGGCACGCACTTGACGTCGAGGCCGTCCCAGTCGGCGATGAACTCCCAGTGCACGATCGGCAGGCGGTGGCCGATGTTCGGGCCGGTGTTCTCGCGCGTGATCGTGTGCACCGCGTTCGAGCGGAGCGGATGCTCCAACGTGGCGCGCGCCGTCCCGTCGCGCAGCGCCTCGTAGATGCGCGCGGGATGGAGCGGGAAGTGCTCGCCGACGCGGCACGTGTAGACGGCGATGCCCGTGTCCTGGCAGACGAGATTCTTCTCGCTGTCGGCGACGTCGACGTTCTTGAGGATCGTCGAGAGGACGCGCTGCCCCGGCACGGACGTCTCGCGGGCGGCGGCGGCGCGGAGCGCGTCGCGCAAGTCCTGCGGGATGTCCTTCAGCGCCCAGACGTAGAGATACGCGGCGGCGTCCTCCACCGCAGCCTGTAGGTCGGTGTCAAGCAGCAGCGGCGGCACGGCCGGCCCTCCTTCCGAAGACGACGCATTCGAGCAGCGAGTTGCCCATCATCCGGTTGCGCCCGTGCGTGCCGCCTGCGATCTCGCCGCAGGCATAGAGCCCCTCGAGGGATGTCTCGCCTTCGCGGTCGATGACGAGGCCGCCGTTCTGGTAGTGCAGCACGGGGTAGGTCAGGATCTTCTCCGCCAGCGGGTCGATGCCGCCGGCGCGGTAGCGGCGCAGCATGTAGGGGAGCGAGAGCTGCGCGTCGTGCGCGCTGATGCGCGTCGTGTCGAGCCAGACGGCGGGGCGGCCGTCGGGCGTCTCGACGCCCTTGCCCTTCGCCACCTCGTCGACGATCGCCTGCGCGACGACGTCGCGCGGGCCGAGCGAGTCGGTGAACTCCTCGTCGTCGCCGTTCAGGAGGACGGCGCCGTACGCGCGCGTCGTCTCCGGGATCGAGTAGCCCTGCATCGTCTCCGGCCACGCGCCGCCGTTCGGGTGGTACTGGAGCGCGTCGAGGTCGCGGGACTCTGCGCCGAGCGCGAGCGCCATCTTCGTCACCTCGCCGGTGGCGCCGGGATGGTTCGTCGAGAGCTCGCCGCGCTCCTCCGCCTCGCGGAAGCAGCGGCCGCCGGCGGCGAGGACCACCGTGTCGGCCTCGACGACGTGCTCGCCGACGTGGGCGCACCAGCCGGGCTCGAGCTCGCGCAGCGGGCTATTCGGGAACGTCGTGATGGACGAGGACTCGACCGCGTCGCGCAGCGCCTTCGTGATCGCGTGGCCCGTCCTGTCGCCGACCTGGAGGAGGCGCTTGCGGGTCGCGCCGCCGCAGCGCGCGAGCCGGTAGCCGCCGTTCTCCCGCGTGAACTCGACGCCGAGCTCCTCGAGCCAGTGGATCGCCGACGGCGCCTCCGAGGTGAGGATCGCGACGAGCTCCATGTTCGCGGTCTCGTGGGAGCTCTTCCACACGTCCTGCGCGTGCTGCTCCGGCGAGTCGTCCTCGCCGAAGGCGGCCTGGATGCCACCCTGCGCCTTCGCCGAGTTGCACGACTGGAGCGAGCCCTTCGTCGCGATCGCGACGCGCGCGCCCGCGTTCGCCGCCGACACCGCGGCGGCGAGGCCCGAGGCCCCGCTCCCGATGACGAGCACGTCGAATCCTGCTGAAGAAGCCACGCCAGGCGTGATGGTACCATCTGGCGCTAATTTCACCAATAAGTCATACATATGCATAGCCTCGCCGGTCATGGCCGAAATTGCCAACTTGTTTGTCAATACTGACAACGGTACGGTTGCTCGGCTGTCGTCAATCGAGGAGGCGAGACGATGTTCGACGAGCTCGCGGAGGAGCTGCTCGACCTTCGCGTCACCGAGAAGGGGTCGCCCGCAGTCGGGAGCGCCTACGCGGCGTTCCCGCTCTGCATCGCGATCATCCTCTGCTGCTCCTGCTCCAAGCCCGGAAAGGTGCAGTAGGCGGAATGGAGCGGCCGCTCCTCAAGCCGTGGTACCGCCTCTCGGTCGAGAGCGGCCGCTCCGTCCTTCGCTATGCCGGCTCGGTGCTCGAGTTCGAGGGGGCAGCCGCCGAGCGGCTGCTGCCGCATCTCCTGCCGCTCCTCGACGGGACTCGCTCGGTCGACGACGTGGTCGGCGAGCTGGGCGAAGCGGTGCGGCCGGCGGTCGAGCACGCGCTCTCACTCCTGCGCGCCCAGGATCTCCTGACCGAGGGCGGGCGGGACGCGGGCCGGTGCCCGGAGGTCCTCGCGGCGACGACCGGCCGGACCCTCACCGACGTCCAGCAGCGGCTGAGCACGGCCGAGATCCACGTTCTGGGCTCGGGCCCGCCTGCGGAGGCGATTGGCCGGCTGCTGCAGGCGAGCGGCATCGACCGGGTCGAGCGCCTCGAGTGGGACGAGCCGCCGCCCCGGACGGGATTCGTCGTCGCCGCTCCGTCCGGCGCCGAGGTACACCGGCTCGCGGAGTGGAACGAGCACGCCCTCGAAGCGGCGACCGACTGGATGCAGGTCCTTCCGTTCGACGGCCGGTTCGCGGCCGTCGGCCCGGTCTTCGTCCCCGGCGAGACCGCATGCCACGAGTGCTTCCTCGTTCGGCGCGATTCGACCATCGCCCCGAGCCGCGACCGCACACGCGGCGACTATCTCGGATCTCCTTCGACCGACGCGGCGCTCGCCGGGCTGGCCGCCCACGTCGCGCTTCGTCACGTCGCGATCGGCGGCGACGCGGGGACGCTGCTCGCGCTCGAGCTCACGACGTTGCAGTGCACGCGTCACTTCGTCTATCGCGTCCCGCGCTGTCCCGCCTGTTCGCCCGCTGCCCGGCGCGCGGTGCCCGCGCCATGGAGCGACGTTGCCGCTTGAGTCGCTCGTCTCTCCGTACGTCGGCGTCGTCCGCGGCGTGCAGGAGGTGCTCGCGGCGCCGGAGGACGTCCGACTCGCGACTGTTTGGTGCGAGAGCGCGTTCCCTCACGCACTGACGGGCGGCGGATCCGGCCGGACGGTGCGCGACGCACGGGCAGCTGCGATCGGCGAGGCGGTCGAGCGCTACGCGGCCTGCGTCGTCGATCGCGACGCATGCGTCGTCGCGTCTGCGCGCGAGCTCGGCCTGCGCGCGGTCGATCCCGACCGCTTCGCGCTCTTCTCGGAGCTTCAGTACAGGACGGAAGGCTTTCCGTACGTCCGCTTCGACCGCGACACGCGCGTCGCGTGGATCGAAGCGGTCTCGCTCCCGGACGGCGAGCCGGCATGGCTGCCCGCCCAGCTCGTCCACCTCGCCGGGCACGAGGACGAGCAGCCGATCTGCCGCACGACGAGCAGCGGTCTCGCGTGCCACGACTCGGTCGCCGGAGCGACGCTCGCGGCCCTACTCGAGCTGCTCGAGCGGGACGCGTTCATGATCACGTGGAAGGCGAGGCTCTCCTGGCCGGTGCTCGATTTGCAGGGGAACGATCGGCTCCGCATGTTCGAGCGTTCGTTCCTGCGCCCGACCGGACTGCGTTGGCGGGCAATCGACCTGTCGGCGTTCTGGGACGTGCCGATCGTCGCCGCCGTCGTGCGCAGCGGCACGTCGCTCGGCGTCGGAGCCGCCGCCGCACCGACGGCCGAGCGGGCCGTGACGAAGGCGCTCGACGAGGCCGCGCGCGTGCGAACGTGGGCGCACGCGCTCGGCCGGACCGGCGAAGAGCCTCCCGCCGCGGACGACGTGGAGGAGTTCGACGACCATGTCCGCTTCTACGCCCACCGACGCAATACCGGTCGCGTCGACTTCCTCGACGGCTCGCCGCACCTGCGTGACATCGAGCGGCTGCCGCATCTGAGCGGATCGAGCGACGAGGAACGGGTCGATGCGATCTGCCGGCGGCTCGCGCGGCGAGGTGGTTCCGCGTACGCCGTCGACGTGACGCCGCCCGACGTGCGCGAAGCCGGCCTCGCGGTCGTGCGCGTCGTCGCCCCGGAGCTGTGCGGCCTCGATGTCGAGCACGGCGCGCGCCTCCTCGGGGGCGGGCGTCTGTACGCCGAGCCCGTGCGACTTAGCATGCGCGCGCACTTCGACGAGTGCGACGTCAACCCCGACCCGCATCCGTTCCCGTGAGAGCCCGGCACGCACCGCTCGTCCGCGCCGAGGTGTACGGCGACGACGGGCCCGAGCTCGACGACCCTGCCGAGCTGTTTCACGAAGCGTCGAAGCTCCATCCCGCCCTCGCGCAGCGCGAAGCGGCGGGGATCGTCCGGCTCGAGACGAGCGACGTCCTGCTGAGGGCGGCGGCGCATCCGGTGCGACGGAATCCGCAGCTGCCGGCAACCGACCTGCCGCGGCCTTTGCGGCCGCACTGCTCGCTGTGGTCGGCGCTCGAGCGGCGTCGCAGCCGTCGGGCTTTCGCCGGAGAGCTCGGGGCCGACCAGCTCGCAACGCTTCTCGACGCCGCGTACGGCATCCGCGCCGGGAACCGCCGCACGGTCCCTTCGGCCGGGGCGCTGTACCCGCTCGAGATCCACGTCGCCATCCGCTCTCGGGGGATGTACCGCTACGACCCCGAGCTGCACGCGCTCGAAGAGCACGATCTCTGCGATCCGTGGCCCGCGCTCGAGGCCGCGTGTCCGCTGCCAGAGCTTCTCGAAAACGGTTTCGCTGCGCTGCTGCTCCTCGCGGTGTTCGGCCGCACGCGCTTCAAGTACGGGCAGCGCGGCTATCGCTTCGCGCTGCTCGAGGCTGGCCACGTCGCGCAGAACGTCGCGCTCGCCGCGGCGGCGCTCGGCCTTCCCGCATTGCCGCTCGGTGGGTTCTACGACGCGCAGCTGGACGAGCTCGTCGGCGCCGACGGGGTGGAGGAATCGGTCGTGTACGCGGTGATCGTGTGACGAGAGCGGTCCTCTCCGTCGCCGCGCTCGCCGCTGCCGGCCCGATGCTGCTCGTCGTCGCGCCGACGCAGCCTCTGCGCGTCCCGCTCCCACATGCCGATTCGATTCCGCTCGGTCTCGCGGCAGGCTCGGCGCTGTTCGCGCTCCTCGCACGTGCGAGGCCGCGGATCCTCCTCACGCCGCTGTCGGCGGCGACGGCGTTGGTGGTTGCGGCCGCCGGCATGAGCGAGGAAGCCATCTGGCGGGGATTCGCGCTCGCCCGCATCGCACCGGTCGCCGGTGCCGCGGCCGCGGTGGTCGTGACGTCGTTGGCTTTCGCGGCGACGCACGTCCCGCTGCTACGGCTGCGCGGCGCTTCGGTACAGCTCCTGACCGGCGGCGTCTTCGGTTGTCTGTTCGTGGTCACCGGGAGCCTCGTCGCGTGCGCGCTCGCGCACGCGACGTACAACCTTCTCGCCGTCCTCGGCCGCGGTCGTCCGGCAACCGCGGCTATCGCCTTCCGACAAGCCGGGAAGCGCTTCGGCGAAGCGGTCGCGTTGCACCCGCTCGATCTCACGATCGAGCGCGGGGAGGTCGTCGCGCTCCTCGGGCCGAACGGAGCCGGGAAGACGACTCTCGTCAGCCTCTGCGTCGGCCTCCGCCGGCCTACGTCCGGAAGCGTGCGCATCTTCGGCCGCGATCCCCGGGCGTGGCGATCACGTCGCCGCCTGGGCATGACGCCGCAGCAGATGGACTTCCCGCCGACGATTCGCGGGCGCGAGATCCTCGACCTCGCCCGGGCGCACGGAGTCGATCCTCCGTCGATCGAATCGCTCACCGAGCGGTTCGGCCTGGCAGGCACGCTCGACCGGCAGAACGGGTCACTCTCGGGCGGCCAACGGCGACGCCTCGCGCTCGCACTCGCTTTCGCGAACGCGCCGGGTCTCGTCGTCCTCGACGAGCCGACGACCGGCCTCGACGTCGCTGCGCGCCGAGCCGCATGGGAGGCCATACGCGCATTCGACGGGACCGTGCTGCTGACGACGCATCACCTCGATGAAGCGCACGCGCTCGCAAGGCGCATCATCGTGCTCGCCCGCGGCGAGGTCGTCGCCGACGGCGAGCTCGAATCGGAGGACGAGCTGCTGCGGCTCACGCGATGAAGCTCACGCTGGCGCACACGCGCATTCAGATCGTCGAGCTCGTCCGCTTTCCGGGCTTTAGCGCGGGGACGCTCGCGTTTCCCGGCGTCGTGTTCGTGCTCTTCGGGTTGCCGCGGGCGGCGCACCAGCCGAACCTCTTGCTGGCGTCGTACGCAGCGTTCGGCGTGCTCGGCGTGGGCTTCTTCCAATTCGGAGTCTCGGGTGCGATCGAGCGGGCGACTCCATGGCAGGCGTGGCTTCGCACGCTGCCGGCGCCGCCGCTCGTCCGGATCGGCGCCCGAATTCTCTCGGCGCTCGCGTTCACGCTCGCTTCGGTGGCCGTGGTCGTCGTGCTCGCGCTGACGACGACGTCGGCGTCGCTCTCGGCCGTCGAGTGGGCGCGTCTCGCAGTCGCACTCCTGGCCGGGTCGATTCCATTCGTCGTCCTCGGCCTGACGATCGCGTACTGGACCTCGCCAAAGAGCGCACTGCCGGTCGCGAACATCCTGTACATGCTCCTTGCGTACGCGGGAGGCTTGTGGACAGGGCCGAGCGACCTGCCGCACGTGGTGCAGTCGATGTCGCCGTACACGCCGGTGCGGCAGTGGGGCGACGTGCTGTGGCCCGCGGCCTCCGGTGCGCCGTGGCATGCGTCGCACTGGCTGCTCCTCGCCGCGTACGCGGTCGGCTTCGGCGCGCTGGCCGCGTGGGGATTTGCCCACGACGAGCTGCAGAACTATCGCTAGTACACGCTGCGGAGCAGCTGCTCGATCTCCTGCGGCGTCGCCGGGTGCGGGTTCGCCTGGTTTCCGCTGCGTTGCGCTGCCGAGGCGGCGAGCTCCGGCAGATCGGCCTCGGGCACGCTGAGCCGGCTGAGCCGGCTGATGCCGCCGAGCGCCGTCAGCTCCTCGACTCGCACAGCGCCGTCGCCGCCGACCGCCTCGCCGAATGCGCGCACGGCCGCCGGCGCGTAGCGCGCGTTGTAGCGGAGCACCGGCGGCAGGCAGATCCCGTTGAGCGTCCCGTGCGGCAGGCCGTACTTGCCGCCGATCGCCTGCGCCATCGCGTGCGCGAGCGCGAGCATCGAGCCGGCGAGCGCCTCGCCGCCGTGGCACGCGCCGCGCAGCAGCTCGGTGCGCAGGTCGCGGTCGCCGGGCGACTCGACGACGCGCGGCAGGTACTGCGAGATGAGCTGCGCGCCCTCGAGCGCGGTCTCGTCGGTCTCGGGGTTGTGGCCGTGGGCGTACAGCGCCTCCGCGCAGTGCGCGAGCGCGTTCATCGCCGTGCCGACGGTCTCGGCGCGCGGCAAGCCGACGGAGAGACCGACGTCGTAGACGACGCCGCCGAGCCGCGCACCCGAGCCGCCGCCGCGCATGCGCCGCTGCGGGTCGCGCACGCCGAAGAACGTCGTCCACTCGGCGCCCGCGTACGTCGTCGGGACGGAGACGAGCGGGACGCGCGCCGCCGCCGAGATCGCCTTGCCGAGGTCGATCGCGCTCCCGCCTCCGATCGCGACGACGCCGTCGCGCGCGAGATCCGCTGCCTCCTCGACGCGAACGGACGGCACCTCCGACCAGCGCGCCGCCGGCGTGAACGGAAGCTCGAGCTCGTCCCAGCGCGGGCTCGCGACGAGCACCGGCGCTTCGATGCCGAGCTCGTCGCACACCTCGCCGACGAGCGCGAGCGGGCCCCAGCGGACGATCACCCGGACAATCTTGCCCGCGCGAAGTCGACGAAGGATTGCGCGACCCGAGTTTCGGCGCGGCCGATCGAGCGGACGAGCGAGATCTCGCGCGACGGCTCGAGTCCCTCGACGCGCGCGATCGCGAGCGTGCCCGACTGCACGTCGGGTTCGATCGCCGCGCGCGAGATGAACGTGACGCCGTAGCCGGCGAGCACCGCGCTCCGGGCCGACTCCTGCAGGCCGAGCTCGAGACGCACGTCGAGGTCGCGCAGGCGCACGCCGTGCTCGCGCAGCTCGTCCTCGATCACCTGCCGCACACCGGCGCCCTCCTGCATGAGCACGATCGGCTCTTCCCGCAGCTGGTCGACCGTCACCTTTTTGCCCGCAAAGCGATGCCCTTTCGGCACTGCGAGCACGACCTCGTCGCGGAAGAACGGCTCGAACGCGACGCCGCGGTGGCGGCGCTGGGCGCCGACGACACCGAGCTCGATCTCCCGGCGCGCCACCTGCTCGACCACGTGCTGCGTGTCGGACACCGACAGCGCGATGTGCACCTCCGGGTGCCGGCGCTGGAACTCGGCGAGGACGACGGGAAGGACGGTCCCGCCCGGCCCGGTCGAGGCGCCGATCTCGAGCCGGCCGGCGAGCTCGCCCTCCGCTTCCTCGCCGAGCTCGGCGAGCAGCTGCTCCTCTTGCGCGAGTAGGCGCTGCGCGCTGCGGTACAGCCGCTGCCCCGCCTCGGTCGGCTCGACGCGGCGCCCGGAGCGGTCGAGCAGCTGCCGGCCGAGGCGCTTCTCGAGCGAACGGATCTGGAGGCTCACCGCCGGCTGCGTCACGCCCAGCTGCTCCGCCGCCCGCGAGAAGCTGCGCCGCTCGACGACGGCGCAGAAGGCCGCGAGCTGCCGCGTGTCCATATAAGCGGAGCTTATCTTTGCCTTCTCAGCCGAGAGCACTAGCATCGACTCGTGACCGAGGACACCCTCGTCCGCGGCTATCGCGAGCTGGCGCGCGGCACGCCTGCCCGCCCGCGCGACGTCCTCCTTCGCGCGCTCGACGTCATCCTCTCCGCCGTCTTCGTCGTCGTCACCGCGCCGGCCGCGGCCGTCATCGCGCTCGTCCTCCTCGCGACGAGCGGCCGGCCGATCCTCTATCGCGGCGAGCGCGTCGGGCGCGGCGGCCACGTCTTCATGATGCTGAAGTTCCGGACGCTGAAGCCGGACGCCGAGTCGCGCCTAGGCCCGTACCTCGGCGAGGAGCTCGTGCGCCGCACGGAGGAGGAGTTTGCCCCGCTCGGCAAGCGCCTGAAGGCGACGCAGCTCGACGAGATCCCGCAGTTCTGGAACGTCCTCAAGGGCGACATGAGCCTCGTCGGCCCGCGGCCGATCCGGCCCGTCTTCTTCGAGGAGCTCGCACACGAGCTGCCCGCGTACTGGCAGCGGCTCGTCGTCCGCCCCGGCCTCACCGGCCTCGCGCAGGTGCGCCGCGGCTACGAGACGTCGATGGCGGAGAAGCTCGCGCACGACCTCGAGTGGATCGCCGACCGATCCGTGCGGCTCTACCTCCGCACCGTGTTCGCCACCGGCTGGCGCGTGCTCAAGCAGTCGCTGCGGGGGTTCACATCGACCGCAACCTGATCAACCGCCGCCTGACGCGGGTCGTCGTCGCGCTCGGCTTCATCCTCGTCGGCGTGTGGTTCGTCACGCACCCGTCGCACCCGGCGCGCACGCTCATCGTCGGCGTCGACGACGACACGCTCAAATGGACGCCGTTCCCGCTCACCGTCGTCCGCCGGCAGGAGTCGCTCGACGCGAGCGCGGTGCGCGTGTGGGTCCCGTGGCGCGGCGAGATCGTGCCGACGGCCGTGCGACGGGTGGAGCTCTCGCGCGCGGAGACCGCTGCGAGGAAGACGACCGTCGTCCTCGCCGTGTTCGGCTTCGGCGCATCGACGCCGACCGCCGCGTGGCAGCAGCGCCGCTTCTGCGGCTACGCGAAGGCTGCGCTCGCACTCGTCCCGAACGCGAAGGCGGTCGTCGTCTGGAACGAGGCGAACTCGCCGGCGTACTGGCGCGGCACGCCGGCGCAGTACGAGTCGCTCCTCGCGCGCTGTTACGGCGAGCTCCACTCGAAACACGTCGCGGTGCTCGACTCGACGGCGTCCGCGCACAACCCGATCCGCTTCCTCGACGCGCTCGCCATCGCATACCGCGCGAGCAAGAGGACACAGCCGATCGTCGACGGCTTCGGCAGCAACCCGTACCCGTTGACGCCGACCGAGCTTCCTTCCGTCGTGCACACGGGCGACTTCCTCGGCGAGGGCGACTACACCCGCCTCGTGACGACGCTCCAGGCGTTCGGGCGCACGCCGTCGATCTGGTACCTCGAGGACGGCTTCCAGACGACGAAGATCTCGGCGGCGCAGCAGGCGCGCGATGTCACCAGCGCGATCGACATGGCCGCCTGCCAGCCGGACGTGCGCGCGTTCTTCAACTTCGAGCTCGTCGACGAAAGCCGCACAATCGGCTGGCACTCCGGACTCATCTGGCGGGGCGGGAAGGAAAAGCCCGCGGCGACCGCGTTCGCCGACGCTCCGCGCCGCTGCCACACCTAGAGTTCAGCGCCGATGTGCGGGATCTGTGGAATGGCGGGCGCCCCGGACCGTGCACGCCTCGAGGCGATGAGCGCGACGCTCGTGCACCGCGGGCCCGACGCCTCCGGCGAATACATCGAAGGGCCGGTCGCGCTCGCATCCCGCCGCCTCTCGATCATCGACCTCGCCGGCGGCGACCAGCCGATCTGGAACGAGGACGGCAGCTGCGTCGTCGTCCAGAACGGCGAGATCTACAACCACCCGGAGCTGATGCGCGAGCTCGTCCGCGCCGGGCACGAGTTCCGCACGCACTCCGATACGGAAACGATCGTCCACCTGTACGAGCAGCACGGGCTCGACTTCGCGGCCCGGCTCCGCGGCATGTTCGCGATCGCGCTGTGGGACGATCGCCGCCGCCGGCTCGTGCTCGCGCGCGACCGCTACGGGATCAAGCCGCTCTACTACCGCGCAGTAGGCGGCACGCTCGAGTTCGCGTCCGAGGTGCGCGCGCTCCCGCGCGGGGAGATCGACCTCGACGCGCTCGAAGCGTTCCTCGCGTTCAACTCCATCCCCGGCCCGTACTCGATCTTCCGCGAGATCCGAAAGCTCCCGCCCGGCCACCTCCTCGTCTGGGAGGAGAGCGGCGACGTGCGGGTCGAGCGGTATGCGCACCCGGCGCCCGTGCAGGAAGGCGAATTGCGCGGCGACGACGAGGCCGAGCTCGTCGAGGAGCTGCGAGCGCGCATGCGCGACTCGGTGCGCGCGCACCTGCTCGCGGACGTGCCGGTCGGCGTCCTGCTCTCGGGAGGCGTCGACTCGTCGCTCCTCGCCGCGCTCGCCGCACAGGAGACGTCCGAGGCGGTGCACACCTTTACGATCGGCTTCGCCGAGCGCAGCTTCGACGAGCGCGACGACGCGCGCCGCGTCGCCGAGCGGTATGCCACGAATCACCACGAGCTGCTCCTCCGGCCGGATCCGCAGCTGCTGCTGCCAGCGCTCGCAGACGCGTTCGACGAGCCGTTTGCCGACTCGTCGGCACTGCCGACGTATCTCGTATCGCAGCTCGCGGCCGAGCACGTGAAGGTCGCACTCTCGGGCGAGGGCGGCGACGAGCTCTTCGGCGGCTACTACACATACGCGGCCGACCTCCTCGCCGACCGCGTCGGGCCGCTCGCGCGGCTCGCCGCGCCTCTCGTCGAGCGCCTGCCCGCCTCCGGCGGACGAGTCTCGCTCGAATATCGGGCGAAGCGCTTCGTCCGCGCCGCACACCTGCCCCCGCTCGAGCGCCACCACGGCTGGAAGGAGATTTTCTCCCCGGAGGCGCGCGAGGCGCTGACCGGGCGAAAAAGCTCCTTCGACCCCGTCGACATCTACAGAGCACGGTACGACGAGACCGAAGGCGCGGAGGGCCTCGCGCGCCTCCAGGACGTCGACTTCGCCATCTACCTCGTCGACGACCTGCTCGTGAAGACCGACCGCGCCTCGATGGCGCACTCGCTCGAGGCGCGCGTGCCGTTCCTCGACCCGGTGGTGACGAACTTCGCGTTCGCGCTGCCGCAGAAGCACCGTGTGCGCGGACTGTCGAAGAAGGTGCTGCTGCGCAAGGCAGCGGAGCCGCTCCTGCCGCGCGAGGTCGTGCACGGGCGCAAGCGCGGCTTCTCCATCCCCGCCGCAGCGTGGCTGCGCGGAGAGCTCGAACCGTTCGCGCGCGAGACGCTCTCGGCAGACGCGCTACGGCGGCAGGGCTTCTTCCAGCCTGCGCCGGTGACGCGGCTCATCGACGACCACGTCGCGCGCCGCGCCGACAACAGCCGGCAGCTGTGGGGGCTGCTCGCGTTCACGCTCTGGTACGCGCACCATGTCGAGCAGGATCCCCCGCTCCTCCGCTCGGCTCGCATGGAAGCGCTACTCGCATGAGGGTCTGGATCGACATGACGGCCTCGGCGCACGTCCTCGTCTTCAGGCCGCTGATCGAGCTCATGCGCGGCCGCGGCGACGAGGTGGAGATCACCGCGCGCGACTACGCGCAGACGCTCCAGCTCCTCGAGCTGCACGGGCTCGGCGCCGACGAGGTGATCGGCAGGCACGGAGGCCGCTCGCGCTTCCAGAAGGCGCGGCGGATGGCCGGCCGCCTCGGCTCGCTCCACCACTGGGCGAAGAGCCGCGACTTCGACGTCGCGCTCGCGCACGGCTCGCACGAGCTCTGCCTCACCGCGCGCCGCCTCGGCATCCCCAGCTCGGACACGTTCGACTACGAGTTCGCGACGCTTCAGCACCAGCTCGGCTGCCGCGCCGCGACGAAGGTCGTCGTCCCCGAGGCGATCCCGCCGGAGCGCCTGACGAAGTACGGCGTGCGGCCGCCGAAGCTCGTCCAGTATCCGGGGTTGAAGGAGGAGTACTACCTCTCCGACTTCGAGCCGGACACGTCGCTCCTCGGCCGCTTCGGCGTCGACCCCGCGCGCGTGCTCGTCGTCCTGCGCCCGCCGCCGGACGTCTCGCTCTACCACCGCCACTCGAACCCGCTCTTCCCGATGACGCTCGAGCACCTCGGCCGCCTCGAGAACGTGCACGCGTTCGTGCTGCCGCGCACCGAGGAGCAGCGGGAGTATGTGCGCTGCCTTGCGCTCCCGTCGGTCATCCTCCCTGAGCAGGCCGTGGACGCGCAGAGCCTCATCGCGCTCGCCGACGTCGTCGTCTCCGCGGGCGGCACGATGAACCGCGAAGCGGCGGCGCTCGGCGTGCCCGTGTACACGACGTACGGCGGCCGGCTCGGCGGCGTCGACGAGGCGCTCATCCGGGAAGGCCGGCTGAAGCCACTCACCGACCCGCGCGCGCTCGACCTCTCGAAGCGCGACGCGGCGGCCGGTGAGAGGATCCGACGCGATCCGGCGTTGATGCTCGACCTGCTTCTTTCCGCCCGTGGCTAGGCGCGCGCTCGCAATCGGAGCCGCGGCCCTCGTCGGCATCGGCGTCGTCGTCCTCGCGCTCTGGCTCTGGCTCGGGAGCTACGCGCCGTTGCACGCGCTCACGACCGGCTATGCGCCCGGGCCCGGGATCGGCGCCGACGTGCAGCCCGTGTCCGGCTCCGGCGGCCACCCCGTGTTCTTCCCCGTCGCGCACCGACGGACGTTCGACACGGCGTTCACGCTGCACAACTCGGGACGCTTCGCGGTGACCGTCACCGGTCTCGCGCCGACGAAGGCGGCGACGCCGCCGTGGCTCGGCGCGACGCAGCTGCTCGCGACGACCTCGTCGACCGCCAGCGCCGATCCCAACGAGCTCCTGCCGTTCGGGAGCCTGCGCATCGACCCTGGTGACGACGCCATCGTCGTTCTCCGCTTCGGCCTCCGTTGCGCAGGCGCGACGAACTCCTCGCCCGACGTGTTCACCAGCGGCGTGCGGCTGCGCTATCGCTATCTGTCGATGTTCAAGCGGACGGAGACGATTCGTCTGCCGTTCGCGGTGACGCTTCGATGCGTCGGGGGTCCGCCGGCGAGCCCGTAGCCGGCAGTGTCTCGCGCGTCGGGTTGCGGACGATCGAGCCGAGCTTCGCCACCACCTCGAGCGTGTCGCCTTCGTCGGCGAGCCCCTCGAGCTCGCGCAGCTGCTCGGTCAGCCAGGCGGAATCGACGGGCGGGCGGGAGAGCCTCTTGATCTTAGGATGCTCAGTCTCGCCCACCGACTCGTCGTCGCTCGAGAGCTCCTCGTGGATCTTCTCGCCCGGCCGCGAGCCCGTGAACACGATGCGCACGTCGCGCGGGCCGGTCTGCGTGTCGCCGGGCAGCCGCGGCTCGTGGCCCGAAAGCCGCACCATGTTCGTCGCCAGGTCGACGATCCGCACCGGCTCGCCCATGTCGAGCACGAAGATCTGGCCGCGGCCGCCGATCGCGCCTGCCTGCACGACGAGCGACACCGCCTCCGGGATTGTCATGAAGAAGCGCGTCATCTCCGGGTGCGTCACCGTCACCGGCCCGCCGCGCTCGATCTGGCGGCGGAACGTCGGGATGACGGAGCCCGACGAGTTGAGCACGTTGCCGAACCTCACCGCCACGAATCGCGTCGGCACGTCGCGGCGGTGGCCGAACGACTCGACGATCCACTCGCATAGCGCCTTCGACTGGCCCATGACCGTCTTCGGGTTGACGGCCTTGTCCGTGGAGATGAGGACGAAGCGGTCGACGCCGAACTCGGCGGCGAGCTCGGCGACGATGCGCGTCCCGACGACGTTGTTGCGCACCGACTCGAGCGGATGCGTCTCCATCAGCGGCACGTGCTTGTACGCAGCGGCGTGGAAGACGACCGTCGGCTTGTACTTCTCGAACACCTCGCGGCGCAGCGCCTTCTGGTTGCGCACGTCCATGAGCTTCGGCACGGCGGCGGTGAAGTCGCGCTCGTCCACGAGCTCGCGCTCGATGTCGAAGAGCGACGTCTCGGCGTTGTCGACGAGGATGAGCCGCGTCGGGCCGACGCGCGCGATCTGGCGGCAGAGCTCGGAGCCGATCGATCCGCCCGCACCGGTGACGAGCACGGTCTGACCTTTGAGATACGAGGCGACGTCGTCGAAGTCGACCTCGACCTGCTCGCGGCCGAGCACGTCCTCCACCTGCACGGGGCGGATCTGGCCCGCGAGGTCGAGGTCGCCGGAGATGAGCTCGTACAGGCCGGGAAGCGTCTTGACCGGGATGTTTGCGGACTGAGCGGCCTCGACGACCTGGCGGCGCATCTCGCCGGAGGCGGACGGGATGGCGATGAGCACCTCGTCGGGCTTGTACTCGCGTACGAAGCGCGGCAGCTCGGCCATCGTCCCGAGGACGCGGACGCCGAGGATGCGCGTGTTGCGCTTGTGCTCGTCGTCGTCGACGAAGCCGATCGGCGTGTACGCGAGCAGTCGCGACCGCTGCATCTCCTGGACGATCAGGCGGCCGGCGTCGCCGGCGCCGACGACGATCACCTCCTTGCCGCGGGCGACGACGCCGCCCTGGGGCCGCTCCATCACCGTGCGCGCGAGCAGCCGCGCCCCGGCGACGAGCGCGAGCGTGATCAGCAGATCCGTGGCCGCGATCGAGCGCGGCAGGCGCACGTTGTGCACCGGAGAGGCGAAGTAGACGGTGACATCGGCGACGAGCGATGCGACGACGACGCCGCGCGCGGCGCTCCACATGTCGCGCACGGAGACGTAGCGCCACCAGCGCCGGTGGAAGCCGAAGAGCAGGAAGACCGCCACCTTGATGACGACGACGAGCAGGATCGTTCGCTTGAGCAGCGTGTCGTAGTAGACGGGCAGCCCGTGGTCGAAGCGAAGCTGGAACGCGAGGAACCACGAGAGCGCGACGATCCCCGCGTCCGTCAGGACCTGGAGGAAGCGGGAGCGTCCGAGGCCGGTCATGCGCGGGCGCCGACGGCGACCGCGCTGCGGACGACGTCGACGACGCGCTCCTGCGTCTCGGCCGGGATGCCCGGCCAGAGCGGAACGGAGAAGTTCTCTCCCGCGACGTGCTCGGTGTGCGGCAGCGAGCCGGGCGCGTTGCCGAGGAACCGCAATGCGGGCTGGAGATGGAGCGGCGTCGTGTAGTAGACCGCAGAGGCGATGCCGGCCTCGGTGAGCGCGGCGCGAATACTGTCGCGCTCGGGCGAGCGGCACACGAACAGGTGGTAGATGTGGCCCGGGTCGTCCTGCGGGATGTCGACGAGATCGCCGAGGCCGAGCTCGGCATAACGCGCGGCGGCCTCGCGGCGGCCGGCGTTCCACTCGTCGAGGTGCGTCAGGAAGATGCGCAGCATCCCGGCCTGGAGCTCGTCGAGCCGCGAGTTGTAGCCGACGAAGTCGAACTCGGTCTTGTCGCGCGACCCGTGGAACGAGAGCATCTGGATCCGGTCGGCGAGCTCCTCGTCATTCGACGCGACGAGGCCGCCGTCGCCGAGGCAGAAGAGGTTCTTCGTCGGGAAGAAGCTGTACGTCGAGACGACTCCCTGCTTCGCGACACCGGCTGCGCCGAACGCCTGCGCCGCGTCCTCGATCACCGGCACGCCGAGCGAGGCGAGCTCAGAGACCGGCGCGGGCCTGCCGAAGAGGTGCACCGGCATGAGCGCGCGCGTGCGCGACGTGATCTTCGCCGCGACGTCGTCGACGTCGACGTTCATCGTCGTCGGGTCGATGTCGGCGAACACCGGCGTGGCGCCGCGGCGCGCGATCGACTCGGCCGTCGCGTAGAACGTGAACGCGGGGCAGATGACCTCGTCGCCGGGTCCGATCTCCATCGCGTCGAGGACGATCACGATTGCGTCGGTGCCGTTCGCGACGCCGACCGCCTTCTTCACGCCGAGGTAGGTGGCCGCCTCCTCCTGGAAGGCCCAGAAGTGCGATCCACGGATGAACTGCCCGCCGTCGAGAACCTGGCGGAAGCGGGCCTCGAGCTCCGGGATCAGCGGCGCGTACTGCGCCTTGACGTCAATCAGCGGTATCTGAGGCACGGCGTCGACTCACTGTAGCCCAGCGGTAGAGGAAATACCCCACGAGCAGCACGATGCCTGCGCCGACGACGTAGTCGACGTAGCCGAGCGCGTTGTGGGCGTGCGTGTACGCGGTTCCGAGCGCCCAGCCTGCTCCGCCGAGGCCGAAGCAGAACACGGCGCTTCCGAGGAGCGCCAGCAGGAGGAACCTCGCGAAGGGAACGCGGACGATGCCCGCCGGGATGGCTACGAACGAGCGCGCAAGCGGTGTGGCGAGCCCGATGGGAACGGCCCAGTCGTCGTAGCGGTCGAACCACCGCTCGGCCCGTTCGAGCTTCGCGTCGGAGACATGGATGAAGCGGCCCCAGCGATGGACGATCGCGCGACCGCCGACGGCGCCGATCCACCAGCCGATCGCGGCGCCGGCGAGATTGCCGACCGTGCCTGCGAGTCCAACCGCAACGTATCCCCACACGTGCGACTGGACGTCCGCGCCGAACACGTGCACCGAGACGCCCGCGAAGGCGCCACCCGCCAGCGCACCCGCGTAGAGCATGACGAGCTCGCTCGCGACGGGAATGACCGCCGCGAGGACGAGCAGGCCGAAGACCGCGTAGATGCCGTGGTTGCCGACCGCGTGCGTGATCGACCCGGAGAGGCTCGCGAGCGGCATCGGCGGCAAGACTAACGCCGAGCGACGAACGGAGCGACGAGTGACACGGTGCCGATCGAGTTCACCGCCACGACATGAACCTGGTAAGCGCCTGTGAACGCGAGGCCGCCCGTCCACAGCCGCCCGTTCCATGTCAACGACTGGGCGCCCGGCTGGAGCTTCTTGTGCGCGAGCGTCGCCATGACGATGCCGGTGCGCGTCTCGATCGTCGCGGTGACCGTCGCCGGGTGCGAAAGCTGGAACGCCGCAGTGACGACAGATCTCGAGGCGGCCGCAAGATGCCCGGCCGGCGGCGTCACCTGCAAGCTCGCGAGTGTGTTGTCGAGCAGCACGTCGCGTTCCGCGCTCGTCGAGCCGGCCGTGACGACGAACTTCCACTGGCCCTCGACGCTCGGCTGGCCGTTCCACGTCACCGTGTGGATACCCGGGTCCTCGGTGTCCTGCGCGACCACGAGCTGCTGGCCGCCGGGACCGGTGAGCGTCGCGGTCACCGGGGACGGCGCAACGAGCTTGTACGAGAACGTCTCCGTGTCGTCGATGCCGTCGCCGTTCGGCGAGATCACGTCGGATGACGGAGGCGACGCGTACACGCCGGTGTACGAAAGGAGCAGCGCGTCCGCAATCGGCGGCTCCGCCTTCGTCGACGGCCGCGTCAGCAGCGTCCCGTCGAACGCCATGTCGGCCGGCGTGCCGCTGCCGAGGCCCATCGCCGTCACCGCGCCGAGCTGCACCATCGCGTTCGCGAGCTCGTAGTTCGTCATGCCGGCGCTGTAGTCGGAGCCGCCGCCCTCGACCGTGACGAGCAGGATGCGCCCGTCGGGCAGCTGCCCGACGGCACTGCGCGCGCCGCGAACGTTGAGAACGGCGTCGTCGAACGCCTCGTCCGCCCGGAAGACCGCCTTGCCGCCGGTCACGAGAAGCGGCCCGCCGCCGATCGCCGCGAGCTGATTGCTCCAGTTCGGCGTCAGCGTCGGGCGGATCTCCACGTTCGTGCCAGGCGGCGCATCGGCGCTCAGGTGCGGAGCCTGCGCCCCGCGCGCGACAAGCACCGCGCCGCCCGAAGGAATGGGAATGCCGCCGGTGCCGTCCTGCTCGGTAACGACGCCGGTGATGACGTTGTTCGGCTGCAGGGGCGGCAGCGACGCGATGACGTCGGCGACGACGGCCGCGCTCTCGGGCGGCGTCGCCGGGCCCCAGGCGGAGGTGTAGAGCGTCGTGTGCCCCGCGACCGGGCGGTCGTCCAGGTCGAGCTGGCGCCGTTGGCCGGTGCCGCGCCACGTGCCGTCGAAGGCGACCTCGGCGACGGTGAGCGTCCCGTCGGGAGCGATGCCGAGGCTCGAGCGCGAGGAGATGGGTGCTTCGTCGAGCGCGCCGTTGCGCATGACGATCCCCGTTGCCGGTCCGCCTGCGGGGAAGAAGTCGCCGTTCACGCCGACGACGGTCGCGGCGCCACTCGCGTCCTTCTCGATCGCCGTGAGCGGTTCGGTGCCGAGCGCGGCGTTGTGCGCGAGCGCAGGGCCGAGCGTATAGAGCGAGCCGTCCGGCTTCGGGGCGGTGACGACGTCGAGCACAACCGGCCCGCGCGACGTGAACTGCACCTGGCGCTGATACGTGACGCCGGGCATGAGCAGCGTCGTGGCCGACGTCTGCGCATGCGCGGGCAGCGCGAGCGCGCCGGCGGCAATGGCGACAATGACGAGCTTGCGAAGCACGACCCCACGCCAGGGTACCCGAGTGGACGTCAACGCTCGGTAAAGCACACCACGAAGTCGGCACAGTTTCGTACACCGTCGCGGGCTACACCGTGGCATACTCGAGAGGCGAGTGACGGTTGCCTCTGCTGTTGAGCTGCCGGCGAAGGCCCGCTTCAGCGGGCCTTCGCTCTAGCGTCGGCGCCGAAAGCGAGCGCCTTAGTTCCAGACGCGAACGTCGCGATAGAGCGTGTCGCGCTGCACCGGCGTCTTGCCGAGCGAACGGATGAGGTGCGCGAACTCGTCCGCGGTCGTGCGGTACGTCGTGCCGGCGGCGGAGACGACGTTCTCCTCGATCATCACCGAGCCGAGGTCGTCGGCGCCGAACTGCAGCGCCACTTGGCCGATCTTCTTCCCCTGCGTCACCCACGACGAGCCGATGTGCGGGACGTTGTCGAGATAGATGCGTGAGACCGCCTGGGTGAGCAGATAATCGAACGACGTCGGCCGCGCGTCGACGGGCACCTGCGCGCCCATCCGGTTGCCGTCGTCCTGGAACGTCCAGGAGAAGAACGCGCGGAAGCCACCGGTCTCGTCCTGGAGCTCGCGGATGCGCCGCATGTGCTCGACGCGCTCCTCGAGCGTCTCGACGTGGCCGTACATCATCGTCGCGGTCGTCGAGATGCCCAGCCGGTGCGCGTCGCGCATCACGCCGAGCCACTCGTTCGTCTTCGTCTTCTTCGGCGCGATGATCCTGCGCACGCGATCGACGAGGATCTCGGCGCCGCCGCCCGGGATCGAGTCGAGGCCGGCGTCGCGCAGCCGCGTCAGCGCCTCCGGGATCGTCAGTTTCGAGCGGCGCGCGGCATGCTGCACCTCCGACGGCGACAGCGCATGCAGGTGGATCGCGTACTTCGCCTTGATCGAGCTGAAGAGATCCTCGTAGTAGTCGACGCCGAGGTCGGGATGGTGGCCGCCCTGCATGAGCAATCCGGTGCCGCCGAGCGCGAGCGTCTCCTCGATCTTCTTGAAGATGACCGGCTTCGGGAGGAGATAGCCCTCGCGCGTGTCGCCGGGGCGCCGGTAGAACGCGCAGAAGTCGCAGTCCGTGTAGCAGACGTTCGTGTAGTTCAGGTTCCGGTCGATGATGAACGTGATCCGCTCCGGGTCGTGCTTGCGGTTCCGGACCTCGTTCGCGACGCGGCCGACCGACACGAGGTCGCGCGACCGGAGGAGCGCGACCGCCTCGTCGTCGGTGATGCGCTCGCCTTCCGCCGCTTTCTCGAGGATCGCGTTCATGCCACCGCTGCGCCGGTCGTCTGCACGAAGCGCAGCTCCGGGACGACGTCGAGCTCGCCGGCGTCGCGCGCCAGCTCGAGGAACGTGTACAGGCCTGCGCGCTCACGCGGGCCGAAGCGGTAGCGGAGCTTCTCGAAGTAGCGCGCGAGGAAGCCGGCCGGGTAGCCGTAGCGCTCCGCCGCCTCGAATGCGAGCTGCTCCGGCTCTGCGCGCGCGCGCCGGACGGAGGAGACGAGCGCGTCCTCGAGCTCGGCCAGCCCGTCGGCGAGCGGCTCCGGGCACGCCCACACGGCGAAAACCATCGGCAGCCCGGTCCGCTCGAGCCAGAGGCGGCCGAGGTCGAAGTGCGGCGTCGGATCCTCGAACGCGGACTTGAGCGCGGCGTCGCCGATGAGGAGCTTCGCGTCCGCGTCCTCGCCGAGCGGCACGTGCTCCGCTTCCGGAAGGAGCACCTTCGTCAGGACGACCGACGTCGCAGACTCCGGCGTCACGGCGACGACGCGCACCTGCTCGAGCGGCTTGCGCGAGACGAGCTGGATCGACTCGACCGCGCCCTCCGACGCGACGCACAGCCGCGGCAAGAGGCGCAGCTTGTCGGCGTTGCGCGCGTACTCGATCGACGAGATCGGCGCCGTGTCGAGCTCTCCCTCGATCAGCAGACGGTTGAGATCGGTCGGCACGCCGAGCACCTCTTCCACCTCGGCGTCGACGCGGTAGAAGACCGGCGCCATGTTCACGTAGCTAATTCGGCCGAGCTTCACCACATCGCCTCGAACGCCGCCTGCGCGGCTGCGAAATTCGGATAATCGCGAATCTCTTCGACGACGCCGTCGTGGACGACCAGAATCTGGTGCAGCTCCGGATTGAGCTGCGGCGGGGCCGACACGTGCGGGTCGATCAGCACTGCACCCTCGCGCTCCGCGAGGATTTCGGGACTGAACGTTCGGCCTTGCTCACGGATCTGATCGAGCCGCGCGTTGACCTGATCCGCGCCGCGGCACATGAGGCCGGGCAGCGACCCGACCCATACGACGTCGGGCGCGAGCGCGTAGTCGGCGATGCTCACCATCGGTGCAGTTCGTTGTAGAGCGTGTCGCGCTGGACGGGCACGCGTCCCGCCTCCTTGATGAAGTGCACGAGCTCGCCGACCTTCGCCTCGGTGCCGCTCGTCGCGCCCGCCGCCTGGAAGATCTGCTCGCGCACGACGGTGCCCTGCACGTCGTTCGCGCCGAAGTGGAGCGCGACCTGCGCCATCGGCATGCCCATCATGATCCAGTACGCCTTGATGTTCGGAATGTTGTCGAGCATCAAGCGCGACACCGCCGCCATCTTGAGGTCGTCGGCGCCGGTCGTGAACTTGAAGCCGCGCCGCTCGAAGACGGTGTTCTCGGGATGGAACGCGAGCGGGATGAACGCGAGGAAGCCTCCCGTCGCGTCCTGCTGCGCGCGCAGCCGCAACATGTGGTCGATCCGCTCCTCATACGTCTCGACGTGCCCGTAGAGCAGCGTGCAGTGCGTCGGGATCCCCATCCGGTGCGCCGTGTCGTGCACGTCGAACCACTCGTCGGGGTGCTCCTTGCCGGGCGCGATGAGCTTGCGCACGCGGTCGGCGAAGATCTCTGCGCCGCCGCCGGGCAGCGATCCGAGCCCGGCGTCCTTGAGGACGCGCAGCACCTCCTCGTGCGTGCAGCCCTCGAGCTTCGACATGTGGTGGATCTCGGACGCCGTGTAGAACTGCAGGTGGACGTCCGGCAGCGCCGCCTTCAGCTTGCGCAGCACGTCCGCGTAGAACTCGAGGTCGACGTGCGGGTTCTCGCCGTTGACGCAGTGAATCTCGGTGAACTTCGAATGCTCGTACTGCGCCGCCGCGTCCTCCGCGAGCTCGTCGGCCGTGAGCGTGTACGCCTCGTCCTGCTTCTGCGTCTTCGCGAACGCGCAGAACTTGCACTTCACGCGGCAGACGTTCGTCTGGTTCAAGTACAGGTTCTGGATGAAGTACACCTCGTCGCCGCCGCCGCGCGTCCGCCGCGCGAGATCGCCGAGCTCGCCGAGCGTGAGCAGGTCGTCCGACTCCATCAGCGTCACGCCGTCCTCGAAATCGAGCCGTTCGCCGGCCTCGATCTTCTCCCGGATCGGAGCGAGCGTTTCGAGCGTGTCGAGGACTGCCAAGCCTTACCTCTCTCGGTCGACGACCGCGTGCGTCAGGGACTCGAGCTCGTCGCGGTGGAGCTGGCCGTTCAGGCATGCACGAGCGCGCGTAGCGTAGTCGAGCGCGACCTCGCGGGATCGCTCCAGAGCGCCGCTCGCGGCAACCCGCACGAGCGCGCCGTCGAGAGGGCCGCCGGCGAGCGCGTCGCGGACGAACGCATCCTGCTGGGCGGCGAGGAGGAGCGGCAGCGTCGGCGTGCCGTCGCGGAGGTCGGTGCCGGCGATCTTCCCCGTTTCGATCGTCGTGCCGGCGCAGTCGAGCACGTCGTCGGAGATCTGGAAGGCGACGCCGAGCGCGAGCCCGTATGCGCCCGGGCCGCCGCCGAGCCGGCACGCAGCCTCGAAGAGCTTCCCGGTCTTGAGCGCACACCGCTCGAGATATGCATCCACGCTCGTCGACGGGTCGTGCGTCTGGGTCCGCTGCAGCGCCTCGCCGCGCGCGAGGCAGAGCGTCGCGTCCGCGAGGATCTCGACCGCGTCCGCGTCGCCGGTCGCGGTCAGCTCGGCGAAGGCGCGCGCGAACAGATAGTCCCCGGTTGCGCGCGCGGCATCGGCCCCGTACGTCGACCACGCCGCCGCCTTGCCGCGGCGGAAGTGCGCGCGGTCGATCAGGTCGTCGTGGACGAGCGTCGCCATGTGCACGAGCTCGACCGCGACGCCGGCCGCGATCGACGGCTCCTCGCTCGCAGGCGTCGAGAGGAAGACGAGCAGCGGCCGCAGCCGCTTGCCGCCGGCCGCGAGCGCCTCGCCGGAGACGTCGCTGGCAAGGCCGGGACGGGCGCCGACGGCACGTGCCAGCCCGGTCTCGACCTCGGCCATGTAGGCGGCGAGGCCAGGCGTCGCGTTGATCTCCGTCAGGGCGATCATGCGGCCGTCCCGATGTGGATGGCGACGATCGAGCCGGCGAGCAGGCGGTAGGAGACCTCGCCGAAGCCGCAGCTGCCGAGCAGCGCAGCCAGCTCGTCTGCCGGCGGGAAGCGCTTCACCGACGCGGGCAGGTAGGTGTACGCCGCGCCGCCAGGCAGCACCCGGCCGAGCGCGGGCACGACGCGGTCGAACCAGAGGCCGAAGAAGGGCTTCAGCGGGCCGCGCGGCTGGGTGATCTCGAGGATGGCGAGCCGGCCGCCGGGCCGCAGCACGCGGCGCAACTCGCGCACCGCGAGCTCGAGGTCCGCGACGTTCCGAACGCCGAAGCCGACGGTCGCCGCGTCGAAGCTAGCGTCCTCGAAGGGCAGCGCGAGCATGTCGCCCTGCACCCATTCAAGCGGCGCCTTGCGTCGTGCCCGCGCGAGCATCTGCTCCGAGAAGTCGAGGCCCGTGACCGTGGCAGCTCCCGCCTTCCGGTCTGCGATCGCGAGATCGCCGGTGCCGCAGGCGGCGTCGAGCACCGCATCGCCGCGGCGCACGACAGCCTCGGCGGCGAGCCGCCGCCAGCGCAGGTCGAGTCCGACGGTCATCACGCGGTTCATCGCGTCGTAGACCGGCGCGATGCGGTCGAACATCGAGCGGACGGCGTCGGGCGCGAGGGTCACAGGCTCACTGCCCCCATCTCGGAATGAGTGCGTTGTCGAGCCCGAGCTGGTCGAGGACGCGCGCGACGACGAAGTCGAGGAGGTTGTCGACCGACTCGGCGCCGTGGTAGAAGCCCGGCGCGAGAAAGAGGATCGTCGCGCCCGCTCGGCGCAGCGTCAGCATATTCTCGAGGTGGATCGCCGAGAGCGGCGTCTCCCGCGGGCAGAGCACCAGCTTGCGCTCCTCCTTGAGCGCGACGGACGCGGCGCGGTGGATGAGATTCTGCATCGCGCCGGACGCGATCGTGCCCAGCGTCCCCATCGAGCACGGGCAGATCACGTACGCGTCGACCTTCGCCGAGCCCGACGCGTACGGCGCCTTCCAGTCGTTCGGCTCGTAGACGACGACGTTGTCGCC
>JBOGZQ010000029.1:0-6829 GCA_050697375.1 Gaiellaceae bacterium
GCGACGTTCGCGAGCGTGAACGTGCGGCTGCGGAAGAAGTGCAGCGGCAGCATGGGCGAGCTCGCGCGCGCCTCCCACGCGACGAACGCTGCGACGAGCGCCGCGCCTACGACGATCGGGAGCACGATTCCGAGGCTCGTCCAGCCGTGCGCGTTGCCGCGGATGAGGCCCCAGACGATCCCGAGCAAACCCGCGCTCGCGAGACCGAGGCCCGGCAGGTCGAGGCCGGCGTCCGAGCCGCGCGTCTCCTCGAGCCGCGCGAGCGCGAGCGGCGCGAGCACGAGGCCGATGGGCACGTTGAGCCAGAAGATCCAGTGCCACGAGACGCCGTTGACGATGGCGCCGCCGACGAGCGGGCCGATCGCGATCGCGAGGCCGCCGATGCCGCCCCAGATCCCGAGCGCGAGGCCGCGCCGCTCGCGCGGCACGCCCGCGGAGAGGATCGTCAGCGTCAGTGGCGTCACGATCGCGCCGCCGACCCCCTGAAGGGCGCGGGCGATGTCGAGCGCGTTCGCGGTCGTCGACAGCGCCGCCGCCGCCGATGCGACGGTGAAGAGCAGCAGGCCGGCCACGAACATGCGGCGCCGGCCGAAGCGATCGCCAAGCGCGGCGCCGGTGAGGAGCAGCACCGCGAACGTCAACGTGTACGCGTTCACCGTCCACTCGAGCTGCGAAATGGACGCGTGCAGGTTGCGCCGGATCACCGGGATCGCGGTCGTCACGACGAGGTTGTCGAGGCTGACCATGAAGAGGGCGACGGAGGTGATGGCCATCGTCCAGAACATCGAGCGCTTTTGTGTGTGAGTCATCACTTCCTCCTAGTCGAAAAAAAGGGCGGCTTAGAGATCCTTGCCGCAGCCGGCGAGCAGCTCGACCATCCACGGCTCCGGGTTGTCGTTCACCTGCATGGAGGCGAGGACGTTGAGGAGCATCCCCGTCGCGAAGAAGTGCCACGTCGTCGGCCAGTCCGCATCGGACACGCGGCGGACGTAGGCGATGAGGTCACCGTAGCCGGCGCGGACGACTGCGCGGATCTCGGGATCCTCGGATGCCGCGTACGCCTGCATCTGCGCCCGCAGCCACGTCCGGTCGGTCTCCAGGTGGGCCATGTACGCCTCGCCGATCGCCTTCAGGGCCTCCTCGCCGCGCTTGCCCTCGGCAGCCCGCTGGAACATCTCGAGCGTCTCGCGGAAGCAGCGGCTGACGGTGGCGAGGAAGAGCTCCTTCTTCGTGCCGAAGAGGCGGAAGAGGTACGGCTGCGAGATGCCGGCCCGGCGGGCGATGTCCTCGGTGGACGTGCCCTCGAGCCCGCCCTCGGCGAACTCGACCATGGCGGCGTCGAGGACGTCGTCCTTCCGTTCCGCCGCCGAGAGCCTCGTTGCCATGGCCGAGATATTAGCGATGACTCACAAGCTTGTCAAGCGCTGCCGCCACCCGGTCGAGGTCGGCCTCGGCGAGGCGGTTGTGGAGCGGCAGCGCGAGCGAGCGCTCGAACGCGGCGTCGGCGCCGGGGAACTGGCCCTGGTCGCGGTAGGCGCCGAGGCGATGGAGCGCGTACGTGCCGATCTGGCAGCCGATCCCCTGCGCCCGCAGCCCCGCCATCACCTCGTCGCGCCGGTCGACCTGGACGACGTATGCCTGGAGACCGTGGCGGTCGCCGGGATCCGCCTCCGGCAGCATCACCTCGAGGTGCGCGAGCCGCTCTGCGTACGCAGCCGCGATTCGCTCTCGGGCGGCGAGCAGCTCGTCGAGCCGCCGCACCTGCGGGATGCCGAGCGCGCAGAGCACGTCGCTGATGCGGTAGTTGAACGCGGGAGCCGGCATGTCGGCGTAGGCGTCCGAGGGCGACCAGCCGTGATGGCGCAGCGAGCGCACGCGCTCGTCGATGTCGGCGTCGCCGGTCGTCACCGCCCCGCCCTCGCCGGTGGTGACGATCTTGCGCGGGTGGAACGAGAAGCACGCGAGCAGGCCGAGGCTTCCGCACGGCCTGCCGGCATGCGATGCGCCGAGCGCGCCGGCAGCGTCCTCGAGCACGGGCACGTCGGGCAGCTGCTCCATGCGCGCCGGCCGGCCGAACAGGTGGACGGCGAGCACGGCCTTCGTCCGTGCCGTCACGCGCCGGGCCGCGTCTTCGGGGTCGAGGTTCATCGTCACCGGGTCGACGTCGACGAGCACCGGCTTCGCTCCGGCGAGCGCGACGACGTTCGCCGTCGCCGGGAACGTGTAGGCGGGAACGAGCACCTCGTCGCCGGGACCGACGCCGAGCGCGAGGACGGCGACGTGGAGCGCGGCCGTCCCCGACGAGACCGCCGCCGCATGGGCCGTTCCCGTTGCGCCGCAGAGCAGCGCCTCGAACTCGTCCACCTTCGGGCCCATCGTCAGCTGGCCCGTCTCGAGCACGGCTGCGACCTCGGCGAGCTCCTCGTCCCCGAGCTCGGGGAACGCTAGGCGGATGTCAGCTGCCGGCTGCGATACCACGCGATCGTCCTCTCGAGCCCTTCGTCCAAGTCGACCTTCGCCTCGAAGCCGAGTAGCTCGCGTGCCTGCGCGACGTTCGGACTGCGGATCTCCACGTCGGCGTAGTGCAGCTGCTTGAAGACAATCTCGCCGGAGCTACCCGTGAGCCGCTTTACGCGCTCTGCCAGCTCGAGAATCGTCACGACGGAACGGTCGTTGCCGACGTTGAAGCTCTGGCCGACCGCCTCCGGCCGCTCGAGACAGAGAAGGACGGCGCGCACCATGTCGTCGACGTAGCACCACGCGCGCACCTGCGAGCCGTCGCCGTGGATGGTGAAGTCGCGGCCCGCCAGCGCATCCTCGATGAACGCGCGGATCGCGCCGCCGCCGATCTGGCCCGGTCCATACACGTTGAACGGTCGCACGGTCACCGTCGGGAGGCCGAGCTGGTCGTGGTAGGCGTGCGCGAGATGCTCGCCCGCGAGCTTCGACACTGCATACGTCCAGCGCGCCTCGCCGACCGAGCCGATCGTCGACACGTGACCCTCGTGCACGTTGTCCGCGTACTGCCCGAAGACCTCGCTCGTCGAGAAGTCGACGATGCGCTCGAGGGTGTCCTGCGTCGCAAGCGCGGCCTCGAGGACGTTGTACGTGCCGATCATGTTCACCCGCATCGTCAAGACCGGGTTCTCACGCACAGTGTCGACGCCGGCGATGGCGGCGCAGTGCACGATGTGCGTCGCGCCCTTCGCCACCTCGGCGACGTGCGCGGCGTCGAGGACGTCGCCCTGGACAAACGCGAAGTTCGGGTGGTCGCGCAGGTCGGTCGCGCTCAGCGCATCGCGATGGAGGTTGTCGTAGGCGATGACCTCGTTCTCGTCCACGAGCAGGCGTGCGAGCGTCGTCGCGATGAACCCGGCTCCGCCGGTGATGACGATTCGCTTGCCCTGCAAAGCCACGGCGGTCACTCTAGCCTCCGCTCCATGGACGATTTCCTCGAGCGGGCGTGGCGGCTCGTGCTGCGGCGCGAGCCCGATCCGGAGGCGGCCGAGCGGCTGGCGCGCGGCGACGTCTCCCGCGCGCGGCTTCTACGCGAGCTCGTCGAGAGCAGCGAGTTCGAGCGCATCGAGCTGCTCGACGACGGTCTCGCCCGGGCGAAGGCGGAGCGTGCGCGCAGAGGCCGCCCACGCGACCTGCGCGCGCCGGCGTGGAGCGACGAGCGCGCGATCGAGATCCCGTGGATCCTGTCGCGGTATGACGGCGAACGGCGCGTCCTCGACGTCGGCACGGCCAACGCGGTCGCCGCGTACGTCGAGGGCCTGTCCGACCTCCGCGCGCCGGAGCTCGTGACCGTCGACCTGGCCGAGCCCGCGGACGTGATCGCGGACGTGCGTCGCATGCCGTTCCCCGACGACCGCTTCGACCTCGTCTTCTGCGTCTCGACGCTCGAGCACGTCGGCGGCGACAACGCGGTCTACGGCGTCGACGCCGCACGTGGCGAGAACGGGCATGCGGCGGCCCTGCGCGAGCTTCATCGCGTCCTCGCGCCCGGCGGCCGCCTGCTCCTCAGCGTCCCGACCGGCGAGCGCGAGGACCACGGCTGGCATCTGCAGCGCGCGCCGCTCGAGTGGGTCGAGCTCTTCGAGCGCGGCGGCTTCGTCGTGTTCGAGGACGAGCTGTACGTGCTCGCCGACGACGGTTGGCGAACGGCAACGCTCGTCGAAGCCGAGGCGGCGCATTACGGCGACTGCGCCGGCGCGGTCATCGTCGCCGAGCTGCGGCCGGCACGCCTGCGCGAGAGAATGCGGCTCGCGGTGCGCGATGCCCGAACGGACGAACCACGCCGGAGCACACTTGGTTGAGCGGGACGAAGCCGAGCGCCTGCGTGCGCCCTCGCCCGTCGACGACCGGGCCTCGTGGCTGCGACGGCGGCTCCAGTACGCCGCCGCCCACCCGCTCGCGCTGGGGCAGCGGAGCTTCAACGCCGCCGCCCTGCGCGTGATCGACGTGTTGTCGCACCGGCTCGACGACGCGAGCGCGCGCGCAGAGGCGGCCGAGCGGAGGGTCGCCGAGCTGGAGGAGCGGCTCCTGCGCCTCGAGCGCCGTCCCGCCGCCCCGGCGCCGGACACCGTCGCGGCGCAGCCGCGCGCCGCCGCGCTGCCGGACTACTTCGCCTTCGAGTCCCGCCTGCGCGGATCGACCGACGAGATCCGCGAGCGCCAGCAACCGTACGTCGAGCGACTGCGCGAGCACCCACCCGTGCTCGATCTCGGCTGCGGGCGCGGCGAGCTCCTCTCGCTCCTGCGCGAAGCCGGCGTCGAGGCGGCAGGCGCCGACGCGAATGCCGACATGGTCGCCTTCGCCCGCGCGGAGGGACTCGAGGTCGAGCAGCAGGATGCGCTCGAGGCGCTCGCGGCGCGCGCCGACGCCTCACTCGGCGCGATCACCGCCCTCCAGCTCCTCGAGCACCTGCCGCCGGCCGGCATCGTCTCCCTGCTCGAGCTCGCGCACGCGAAGCTCCGCGCCGGCGGCCTGCTCGTCGCCGAGACAATCGACCCGTCGACGCCGGCGGCGCTCCGCAACTACTTCGCCGACCTGACGCACGCGCAGCCGCTCGTCCCGGAGACGCTCGAGCTGCTCATCCGCAGCGCGGGCTTTCGCGAGACGGAGACGGTCTCCCTCAACGACTCGCTCGACTACGCGATCGTCGCGGTCGCCTAGAGTCGGGCCGTGCAGGGCAAGACCGTCCTCTTCGTCGGCGCCGGCCGGCACCAGCGCCGCGCGATCCTTCGCGCCAAGGAGCTCGGGCTCCGCGTCGTCGCCGTCGACCGGAACGCGGATGCTCTCGGCCTCGCGCTCGCCGACGTCGCCGAGACCGTCGACTTCCAGGACGTCGAGGGCGTCATCGACGTCGCGCGGCGCCACGCGGTCGACGGTGCGCTCACCGTCTCCGCCGACCGGGCAGTCCCGATCGTCGCCGCCGTCGCCGAGGAGCTCGGCCTGCCCGGCATCGGCAGGGCCGTCGCGCACCTGATGACGCACAAGATCGCGATGCGCCGCCGGCTCGCCGAGGTCGGCGTCCCGCAGCCGCGCTTCGCCGCCGCGCGCGACCTCGCGTCGGCGCGCGCCGCGGCCGAGACCGTC
Organism: Gaiellaceae bacterium; assembly: GCA_050697375.1. GTDB lineage: Bacteria > Actinomycetota > Thermoleophilia > Gaiellales > Gaiellaceae > Palsa-739. The sequence continues at coordinate 5,602 of JBOGZQ010000029.1, forward strand.
GGCTTCCCATCCGTGCTGAAGCCGGCGGACTCGGGCGGTCAGCGCGGGATCTTCCGCCTCGAGTCGGTCGACGATCTCGACGCGCACCTGCACGCCGCGCTCGCCGAGTCCGTGAGCGGCGAGGTCGTGCTCGAGCGCTTCCACGACGGGCTCGAGCTGAACGGCCTCGTCGTCGCGCGCGGCGGCGACGCGGAAGTGCTGACGCTCTCCGACCGGCTGCGGCCCGCCGGCGTCGGCTTCGGCGTTGGCTGGATCCACGTCTACCCGACGACGATCTTCGGCGACGCCCTCGCCGAGGCGGAGCGCGTCGCAGCCCACGCCACGCGCGCGCTCGGCCTGCGCGACGGCATTGCGTTCCCGCAATTGCTCGTCACCGACGAGGGCGTGCTCGTCATCGAAGTCGCCGCGCGCATTCCCGGCGGGCAGATGGCCGACCTCGCCCGGCACGCCGTCGGCGTCGAGCTGATCGATACGGCGTTGCACTTCGCGCTCGGCGAACCGGTGCCGGACGAGCTCGCACGGCCGCAGGTGCAGCAGCCGCTCGCCATCCGCTTCCTGACCGCGTCGCCGGGGCCGCTGCCGGCGGGGCGCGTCGTCTCGATCGGCTCGCTCGATCCCGTGCTTGCGGCGACCGGTGTCGTGCAGGCGGAGACGTACCTCCAGGAGGGCGAGACGATCCGGCCGGTTCGGCTGGACGGCGACCGGCGCGGCTACGTCATCGCGGTCGCCGACACGAACGTCGAGGCGCTCCAGCGCGCGGAGGCAGCTGCCCGCATGCTCCAGGTACAAGTGGAGCCCGCATGACCGAGATCGTCCGCGAGGGATACCGCCGAAACACCTTCGACGAGTGGAGGACGCGCATCGTCGGAGACCCGCGCGACGCCTGGTGCGACCTGCTCGTCTCGAAGCTCGAGCCGGGCGCGCGCGTGCTCGAGCTCGGCTGCGGGCTCGGCGAGCCCAAGCTCACCGCGTTCGACCTGACGGGCGTCGACCTCGTCGCGCGCGCTCCGGGAGTGCTCGAGGCAGACTTTCTCGAGCTCGAGCTGCCCGAAGGCTCGTACGAGGCGTGCGCTTCCTTCTACGTCTTCAATCACGTGCCGTGCGGGCGGCTGGCCGGCCTCTTGGCGAAGATCCACCGCTGGCTCGTCCCGGGCGGCTGGTTCATGCACGCGTTCGGGACGAGCGACACGGAAGCGTGGACTGGCGAGTGGCTCGGGGCGCCGAACTT
>JBOGZQ010000030.1:0-8116 GCA_050697375.1 Gaiellaceae bacterium
TCGACCGACGGCATGTACGCGTCCTCGATCTTCCAGTACGGGTACGGCACGTCGAAGCCGGTGACGCGGAGCACCGGCCCGCGCAGATCGAGGATCGCCTTCTCGGCGAGGATCGCCGCCAGCTCCGCGCCGAACCCGACGGTGCGCGGCGCCTCCTGCACGATGACGACGCGGCCGGTCTTGGACGCGGATGCAAGCAGGGACTCCTCGTCGAGCGGACGGAGCGAGCGGATGTCGAGCACCTCGCACGACGCCTCGCCGGCGAGCTCCTCGGCCGCGCGCACACACAGCGGCACCATCGCGCCGTACGCGACGAGCGTGACGTCCGTTCCTTCGCGCGCGATGCGCGCCTTGCCGAGCGGGACGACGTAGTCGCCGTCCGGCACCTCGCCGCGCTCGGTGCGATAGATGAGCTTCGGCTCGAGGATGACGACGGGATCGGGATCCCGGATCGCGGCCGCGAGCAGTCCCTTCGCATCCGCAGGCGTCGAGGGGATCGCAACCTTGATTCCGGGCGTGTGCACGTAGTACGTCTCCGGCGAGTCGTCGTGCAGCTCCGGCGCGCGCACGCCGCCGCCGTACGGCATGCGCACGGTGATCGGAAACTCCATCTTCCCGCCGGTACGCCAGCGATAGCGGCCGACGTGCGTGATGAGCTGGTCGAGGCACGGATACGAGAACGCGTCGTACTGCATCTCGCACACCGGCTTCCAACCGGCCATGCACAGGCCGACTGCGGTGCCGAGGATGCCCGCCTCCGCGAGCGGCGTGTCGACGCAGCGGTTCTCGCCGAAGCGCTCGCGCAATCCCGCTGTCGCACGGAAGACGCCGCCGGCGCGGCCGACGTCCTCGCCCATCACCATCACCGACTCGTCGCGCGCGAGCTCGACGTGCAGCGCGTCGTTCACCGCCTCGACGAGAAGCTTCTCAGCCATCGCGGAAGTTCGGAGGTGGGATGACGTATGCGTTGTCGAAGACGAGCTCCGGATCGGGCTCGGGCTCCGCCTCGGCGGCGGCGATGCCCGCGCGCATCGCGTCGGCCGCCTCCGCCTTGATCTCCGTCTCGAGGTCGTCGCCGAGGACGCCGAGCTTGCGCAGATAGCGCTCGTACCGGCCGAGGCACTCGTTCTTCTTCTCTTCCTCGACGCGCGCGACGTCGATGTATGCGCGCGGGTCGTCGGCGGTCGCGTGCGGTGCAGCGCGATACGTCACCGCCTCGATGAACGTCGGACCTTCACCTGCTCGCGCGCGCTCGACCGCCTCACGCGTCGCCTCGTAGACGGCGAGCACGTCGCCGCCGTCGACGCGAACACCGGGCATGCCGTAGCCGACCGCCTTGTCGGCGAGCGTCTCCGCGCGTGTCTGCGCAGAGAGCGGCGTCGAGATCGCCCACTGGTTGTTGTTGCAGAAGAGGATCACCGGCGCCTGCATGACTGCGGCGAAGTTCGCGCCCTCGTGGAACGCGCCCTCGCTCGTCGCGCCGTCACCGAAGTACGCGATCGCGCACGCACGCTCGCCTTTCAGCTTTTTCCCCCACGCGAGGCCGGCGGCGTGCGGGACGTGCGTGCCGATCGGGACGCAGATCGACGCGACGTTGTAGTCGGCCGGGTTCCACCAGCCGGCGGGATGGCCCCGCCACCAGTGCAGGATCGTGGCCGGCGGCATCCCGCGCAGCAGTCCGATCGCCGACTCGCGGTAGCTCGGGAAGATCCAGTCCTCGCCGGCGAGCGCGTACACCGAGCCGGCCTGCATCGCCTCGTGGTTCCAGAAGATCGCGTACGTGCCGATGCGACCCTGCCGGTGATACACGAGCGAGCGCTCGTCGTACGTGCGCAGCAAGACCATCGAGCGGTAGAGATCGAGCAGCTCCTGCTCGCCGACGCCCTCGAGCTCGCGCTCCTCGTCGATGACGCGCCGCAGCTCCGGCTCGCCGTGTGTGACCTGGGCCACAGATGAAGCGTAACTAGACGAACACCGAGACGGCCCCGCGCTCGGCCTCGAAGACCGCTTCCTCCACGTCGCCGAGATCCTCACCGTCGGCCTGGAGCGCCGTCGGGCGATCGCAGACGATCTCGACGCGGTCGAGGTCGTGGCCGTAGAGCGTGTTCCCGAGGCCGTGCGAGTGGCCGGACAGGATCGACAGCGCGAACGGGACGAGCGACCGCCGCCGAACGCGGATCGGTGCGACGAGATCGAGCCCGTCCTCGAAGTGCGCGTTCGGGACGATCGGAAGCGGCAGCCGCTTCAGATACGTGTACGGGCTTCCGTTCGCGACGAACGCGAACGCGGCACGGCCGAATCCCTTCACCTCCAGCGCCGGCTCCATGTGGCCGGTATGCGCGGCGAGCTCGCTGACCACCGCGCGCGCGAACGCGAGGTCGCCCGGCCGCTTGCCCTCGGTCGTGCGGCCCATGCGGTCGACGCGACGGACGGCCTCCGCGTCGAGGCCGACGCCGGCGGCAAACGCAAAGCGGCGTCCATTGACACGCCCGACGGTGATGCGGCGCGTCCGCCGCTTCTCCACCGACTCGGCGAGTCGCTTCGCGGCCGCGATCGGATCGTGGGGAAGGCCGAGCGCGCGCGAGAGCACGCTCGTCCCACCGCCGGGAAGGAAGCCGATCGGCACGTCCTGTGTCAGCCCGTTCAGCGCCTCGTTGAACCCGCCGTCGCCGGAGTAGACGACGATCGCCTCATAACCGCCGTCGACTGCCGCGCTCGCGAGCTGCGTCGCGTGTCCGGGCCGCTCGGTCAGGACGACGTTCAGCTCCGTGACGTGCTGGAGCTCCGCCTCCACGTGCGCGAGCTTCTCCCGCGTCACGTGCGAGGCGAACGGATTGACGATCAGCGTGACTTTGCTCAGGCCGTCAGTGAATCACGACGGCGCCATGCAGCAGAACGCCGCCGAGCGACGCGTGGTGAAGCCAATCGACCTTGAGCACGTCGCGGCGCCCGCCGTCGACCGCGAGTGCGGTGAAGGCGACGCGTTTGCCGGCAGCTTCGCCGATCCCCTTGATGAGAACCGAGCGGTCCGCCCACACCATCGAGGTAAACCGAAGCGCGCGGAAGACGACCGCGTCCGGACGGACGACAACGAGCTTGTTCCCCGGGCCGGCGGCGAAGTCGAGCCGGATGCTGCCCGCGGCCGTGATGCCGAGCGCGTGCACGATGCGGAAGCGGGTGATCCGGATGCCCTGGACGCCCGCGAGGCCCGCGCCCGGGACGACCGGGGGCGAGAGCGCCTGGCCTTGCGGCGGCGCCTGGTCCGCGAACGCCGGAGCAGCGATGAACAGTGAGACCAGGGCGATGAGCGTGATGCGCATCTCGCCGAGGCTCCTGCCCGATTTACGGGGTGGCGTAACCCCGCATGCCGTCGACGAGCAGGGCGGTGAACCGGTCGGCGAGCGCATCCGTCTCCGACCCGGGCCGAAGCCAGGTGTAGGCCCAGTTCACGGCCGAGAGCGCGAGGAGCGCGGCGGTCGCGTCGTCGCGGTCGGTGCGCAGCTCGCCGAGCTCCCGGCCCTCGCGGAAGAGCGCGCGGAAGCGCTCCTCGTACCGGCGCCGCTCGGCGACGAACGCCTCCCGGCGCTCGCCCTCGAGGTAGCGCCACTCCCGTACGAACACGGTCGCGACGTCGAGCTGCTCGGCGACGACGCGGAGGTGCGCCCGCAGCGCGGCGCGGATCCGGTCGACGGGTGGGCCGTCCTCCGGCACCGAGTCGAGGGCGGCGTGGAAAGCGGCGGCGCCCTCGCTCGCCACCTCCCACAGCAAGTCGGCCTTCGACTCGATGTGCGCGTACAGCGACCCCTTCTGGACGCCGAGCGCCTGTGCGAGGTCGCCGACCGAGGTGCCGTGGTAGCCCTTCTCGGCGAAGAGCCGGGCCGCAGCCCGGGTTAGCTCGGTGCGCCGCGCGGACATCTAGACTTAGGCTAACGATCGTTCGGAAGGGGAGACGGAATGGGCGATGAGCAGGCCTTTCTCGAGTACGTCCAGGGCGGGGGCCAGGTCGAGACCGGCGACTGGATGCCCGACGACTACCGGGCGAAGCTCGTCAAGTTCATCGAGATGCACGGCAACTCCGAGCTCATGGGCGTGCTGCCCGAGCGGGAGTGGATCCTCCGGGCGCCGACGCTCCAGCGCAAGCTCGCGCTGACCGCGAAGGTGCAGGACGAGGTCGGCCACGCCCAGCTGATCTACCGCGTCGCCGAAGACCTCGGCAAGCCGCGGGAGCGCTGCCTCGCTGATCTCGTCGACGGGAAGGCGAAGTTCCACAACGTCTTCCATTACCCGACGAAGACATGGGGCGATGTCGGCGTGATCGCCTGGCTCGTCGACGCGGCGGCGATCATCAGCCAGAAGGCGCTGCTCAAGTGCTCGTACGCGCCGTACGCACGGATCATGAAGAAGATCTGCTGGGAGGAGTCGGTCCACATCCTCCACGGCCGCGACGTCATCCTCGCGATGGTCACCGGGACGCCGGAGCAGTTCGAGCTCGTGCAGGAGGCGCTCGACCGCTGGTGGGGGCCGCTCATGCAGTTCCACGGCAACCCGATCCCGAAGGACGAGGACCCGATGTTCGTCTGGCGGATCAAGTCGCAGGGGAACGAGGAAGCGCGGCAGCAGTTCCTCGAGGGCTACGTCCCGCAGATCTGGGAGCTCGGGCTCACCGTGCCCGACCCGAATTTGCGCCGCACCGACGACGGCACATGGGAGTACAGCGAGCCCGACTGGGCCGAGCTGAAGCACGTGGTCACCGGTCACGGGCCGCGGACGGAGGAGCGGCTCGTGTTCCGCCGCCGCTTCCTCGACCAGGAGCAGTGGGTGCGCGACGCGGTGCTCGCCGCGTGATCTACGAAGTCTTTCGCCAGGAACGGAAGGGCCGGCCTTTCGAGCACGCCGGCTCGGTCGTCGCGCCGGATGCGGAGTTCGCGGAGGCGTGGGCGCGCGAGCAGTATGGCCGCCGCGGCGAGTCGACGGCGCTCTGGCTCGTCCCACGCGACGCGATCCACTACGTCGAGGATTGGGCGGACGAGTTCGACCTGAAGTACCGCCGCGTCGACGGCTACTCGATCAAGGCGAGATTGAAGGAGGCGCGTGAACGAGCTTCTGCTCGGGCTCGCTGACGACGAGCTCGTCATCGGCTGGCGCGACAGCGAGTGGACCGGGATCGCGCCACTATTGGAAGAGGACGTCGCGTTCTCGTCGATCGCGCAGAACGAGATCGGTCACGCGCGCGCGGTGTACGAGCTGCTCGCCGACGACGCGGACGCGCTCGCGTTCGACCGCGCGCCGGGCGAGTACCGGTGCGCGCCGCTCGTGCAGCTGCACCTGCTCGAGTGGGCGCACACGATCGCGCGCCGGTGGCTGTACGAGGTCGCCGACGAGATCCGCATCACCGCGCTGATCGACGAGGTGCCGGTCGCGGCGAAGATCAACCGCGAGGAGGCGTATCACCGCATGCACGCGGAGATGTGGCACGAGCGGCTGCGCGACGAGCCGCGCTTTCGCGACGCCGTCGTCGAGCTGTGGCCGTACGCGATCGGCGTCGTGCTGCCGGAGCAGCGCGCAGAGCTGGCCGCGCGCGTGCAGCTCGACGAGGTCGACGCGGTCGAGCGCGGCACGTTCGACGACTCCTTCGTTGCGCTGCACGAGGAGATGACGATGGTGCGCCGCTCGGCGCCCGCGGGGGCGCAATGGTGACGGCCGAGCAGGTCTGGGCTTGGCTGGATGAGATTCCCGATCCCGAGATCCCTGTGGTCTCGCTCGTCGACCTCGGCGTCATCCGCTCGGTCGATATCTCCGAGGGACATGTCCACGTGGAGTTGACGCCGACTTTCCTCGGCTGCCCCGCGCTCGAAATGATGGTGCGATCGATCGAGGACAAGGTTCCCGACGCAAAGGTCGACGTTGTGAACGACGACTCCTGGTCGACGGACAGGATCTCCGCGGAGGGGCGCGAGAAGCTGCGCGAGGCGGGCTTCGCGCCGCCGGCGCCGCGACTCGTGCAGCTCCAGTCGCAGGTGCACCGTTGCCCGTATTGCGGGTCGACCGACACGACGCTCGAAAACCTCTTCGGCCCGACGCCGTGCCGATCGCTCCGCTACTGCAACGGCTGCCGCCAGCCGTTCGAGCAGTTCAAGACGATCTGACAGACGCTAGTCGTCGTTGTCCTGCCCGTGGCCGTGATGGTGGTGATGCTTCATCGACGAGACGCACTTGCCGAACGCGTTGCGGTGGTTGTGATTCGTGCCCCACTTCTGCGCGAACGCATCGTTGCCCTCGGAATCGCGCTCCTCGCGGCAGCGCTGCCCCTGGTTGCCGCCATTGCCCGACGTGACGAACGTCTGGCCGTCGATGTTCACGTTGCGGACGAGGACCGTCTGCGTCTTCGGATTGAAGAACCAACCCGAGTCGGCAACGAGGTCGATCTCCGTCACGTCCTGCGAGCCGATCAGGGCGAGCGTCCCCGAGTAGGTGTTCGACTGCGTGCCGGCCTGAACCTGCGAAGTGTCGTAGCGACCGACGTCGTTGTTTCCGATCAGATTGCCCGTCGACTGCCAGCTGTTCAGCGTGCACCCGGTGAAGTTCGGCGACGGACCGAAGTACACGAAGACGTTCTTGCCGCTCGCGAGCTTCAGGCTGAACCGCGGAGAGCCTCCGCCGCATCCACCGACGGTCGGATTGAACTCCGTGCTCAGCTTCATGAGACTGGCGAACGTGGTGCCGGCGGGAAGCGTGAACGCGATCCCGCTGAAGTCGTCGGCGGTGCTCGTGTTCGTCAGGTCGGAGACGAGCTTGACGTCCGAGTTCTCCTGAGTCGCACCACCGAACAGCGACGACGTGATTCCAGCCGCGGCAGCAGTGTTCGCAGCCACGGTCATCGCCGCGAGTGCGGCGATCAGAACGATCGCTTTCTTTGCCATGACCCCCCTTGTGGTCTCGGGTTCTCATGGCGCCTTCCCCATCGCCTCAGCGCCTATCGCGATTCACGTAAAGATGCTGTGAAGTCCGCTTCGGACGATACGCTCATCGTCGTGAGCGTCGAGATCCTCTACTGCCCCGTCTGAAGCGGCTACGACCGTCGGGCTGCGAGTCTCGCGGCCGAGCTCCGGGAGCACGGGATCGACGCCTCACCGCGCCAGGGCGCGAAGAGCCAGTACGACGTCGTCGTCGACGGCGAGACGATCTTCTCGAAGCAGGAGACCGGCCGCTTCCCCGACGACGGGGAAGTCCTGACCCTGATCAGCTCCCGCTGAACGACGGCGGGCGCTTCTCGCCGAACGCGGCAACGCCCTCGCGGAAGTCGTTCGTCTGCACCGCGGCCGCCTGGAGCTGCGCCTCCATCTCGAGCTGCTCCTCGAGCGTCGCGTGGTCGGCGTTGTCGAACAGGCGCTTCGTCATCGCGACCGCGCGCGTCGGCATCGCGGCATAGGTCGCGGCGAGCTCGGCCGTCCGCGCCGCGAGCGAGTCGGCCTCCACCACCTCGGAGACGATCCCCCACGCGTGCGCCTCCGCGGCGGTGAGCCGCCGGTTCGACGTCATCCACTCGAACGCGCGCGGAGCGCCGAGGATCCGGTGGATGAAGTACGTCCCGCCGGAATCGGGGACGAGCCCGATGCCGATGAAGCCGGGGACGAAGACGGCTGCGTCGGATGCGATGCGCACGTCGCACGCACACGCAAGCGAGAGCCCTGCTCCCGCGCACGCGCCGTTGACCGCTGCGATCACCGGCTTCTCGAGCGCCCGGATCGCGAGCACGTTCGGGTGGTACGTGGCGCGCAGGCTGTCGCCGACGTTCGGCATGTCGGTGAACTCCTTCAGGTCCTGCCCCGCACAGAACCCGCGGCCGGCTCCGGTGACGACGACGGCGCGCACCTCGGGGTCGCGCGCCTCCTTCAACGCGTCGCGAAGGCCGGCGTGAAGCGCACGGTTGAACGCGTTCATCACGTCGGGCCGGTTGAGCGTGATCGTCTGGACCGCGCCCTCGCGCGTCACCTCGACCTCGGCCATGTCGCGGACCCTATCCGGTCGAAGCCGCGATGCCGGCGAGCGCCGTGTAATCGGCCGGCGTCATGTAGTCCCCGAGGAATACCGAGAAGCCGTGCGTTCCGAGGTTCTG
>JBOGZQ010000031.1:0-37002 GCA_050697375.1 Gaiellaceae bacterium
TCTTCAGACGTTGAAGCGCACGTTCAGCACGTCGCCGTCCTCGACGACGTAGGTCTTCCCTTCGAGCCGCTGCTTCGCGGTCCCAGCGACGAATTCGTCCCAACGCTCGACCTCGGCGCGGATGAACCCGCGCGCGATGTCGGAGTGGATCGTAGCCGCGGCATCGAGGGCGGTCTGCCCCCGGCGCAGCGTCCACGCACGCGTCTCCTTCTCGCCCGCCGTGAAGAACGTGATGAGGTCGAGCGTCTCGGCGAGCTGCCGCACGATCGACGCGAGCGCCGACTCGCCGCCGCTGCGGAACTCGGCTGCTTCCTCGTCCGTCATCTCGGCGAGCTCGGCTTCGAGCTGGAGATCGATGCCGTCCGGCCCGTTCACGATCGAGAGGAGCGGCTTCGTCGTCAGCGGCTCCAGCTCGGGCGACAGCTCTCCCTCCCAGTCGGCGAGCGTGTTTCCGGCATCGAGATGCGCGAGCAGGCGCGCAAGATCGTCCGCCTCCCGCTTGAGCTTCGCATCGCCGGACTTCGCCTGCTTCCCGACGCGCTCGAGCCGCCGCTCGACGTGGTCGCGGTCGGCGACGAGCAGCTCGAGCTTCAGTGTCTCCAGGTCGTCGTCGGGCACGCGCGTGCCGGAAAAGCCGTCGAGCACGACGAGGAGCGCGTCGACCTGCCGTAGCTTCCCGAGCAGCTCAGGCCCCGTGCCCCGCACCTCGACGACGCGAACCGCGGCCGGCGTCACCTTGCGCGCGTGCACGACCTCCGCGAGCTGCGCGAGTCGCGGGTCCGGGATCGCGGCCATGCCGACGTCACCGTGTGCGCGCGCGCCCGTGAGCGCCGTGAACAGCATCGACTTGCCCGAGCTCTGCAGCCCCACGATCCCAACCTCTAATGCCACTCGCGAAGGCTACTCAGGTCTTCTGTGTCACTTGCTTCTGAAGCGACGCGAGCGCACGGTGCTGGAGCGACTTGATCGCTCCCTCCGTCTTCTCGAGGATCGTCGCGACGTCGGCGTTCGAGAAGTTGAAGACGAACTTCAGGGTCAGCACCTGCTGCTGCTCGGGCGAGAGCGTCTCGATCAGCTCCATCATCGACTGCCGCCCGATCGAGTGCATCGCAAGCATCTCCGCCGACGGCTCCTCCGAGCCCGGCGGCTCGGGAACCTCCTCCTCCGGCTGCCAGCGCTTGTTTGCGCGGAAGTGATCCATTGCGAGGTTGTGCGCGATCCTGAAGAGCCAGGCGGAGAACGGCGCCGAGCGCCACTTGAAGCGCCCGATCGACTCGAGCATCTTCAGGAACGTCTGCGTCGTCAGGTCCTCGGCGTCGTGCCGGTTCCCGACGCTCATGTGGAGATAGCCGTAGATGCGGTCGAAGTGCATGAGGTACAGCTCTTCGAGCGCGTCGCGATCGCCCTTCTGGGCACGGTCCACGAGCTGGCGCACGTTCTCGTCCGCAGGACGGCTCATTCGCTTGTGCTTCCCCGCGCCAGCGACCGGACTAACCCCGCAACCGTTTAGGCGGCGGTGAAGCCGACGCGGCTCGCCCGGTTGAACCGGCGGAGGTAGGCGACCTCCGGGACGACGACGTGGTACGGCCCCTCGTCCGTGTCGAGGACGACGACCCGCGGGCCGTCCTCGTGCAGCGCCCGCTCGAGCTCGTCGGCCGAGCCCCGGCTCACGAACGACCCGATCACCTGACCACCCTGGAACCCGATCTCGACCCGCACCCGCTCGACGCTAGCCACTCGACACCACCTCCGTGAGGACACCGTGGACGGAATCAGGATGCACGAAGGCGACCTCCAGACCGAACATCCCCCGTCTCGGCTCGGTGTCGATCAGCTCGGCGCCGTGCCGGGCGAGGTCGCGCAGCACGACCCGAACGTCCTCGACCTCGTACGCGATGTGATGCATCCCTGGCCCGCGGCTGGCGAGGAACCTTCCCACCGGCGTGTCGTCGCCGAGCGGAGCGAGGAGCTCGACGCGGCTCCAGCCGACGCGCACGGACGCCGCTTCGACGCCCTGCTCCTCGACGCGGACGCGATGCTCGAGGCTGCCGCCGAAGTAGCGCTCGTACGTCGACACGGCCTCGTCGAGGTCGAGAACCGCGAGCCCGACGTGATGGATCCCGCGTGCCTCCACGCGGGCGATCGTATTTGAAAGGATCCCTTCGATGCGGGTGCGGGCGCCGGCCGTGCTGGTCCTCGTCGGAGCGATTGCTGCGGGCTGCGGCGGCGGCGCGAAATCGAACGGCGAGGCGTCGAAACCGGCGGCGCAAGCGCCGAATGAATCGGACGCCTCCTCCAATGGTCGGCGTCGCGAGCGAGCGCCTTAGCTCTCGGCCGCGACGACGCGCGGGACGCCGACCGATTCGGACGCACGCGACTCGGTCCCGACGCCCTCCAGCAAGGCCAATACCTCGTCGCGCACGAGCGTCTCCTTCTCGAGGAGCGCGCCGGCGAGCCGGTCGAGCGAGACGCGGTGCTTCTCGATGAGCCTGAGCGATTCCTCGTAGGCGCCGTCGGTCAGGCGAGCCTGCTCGCTGTCGCGGAGCCGCTTCGTCTCCTCCGATAGCGCGTAGTTGTCGGCGCGCACCGTGCGCGTCGACATCAGATCCGACATGCCCCACTCGAAGACCATCGAGCGCGCGATCTCGGTCACCTTCTCGAGATCGTTCGCGGCGCCCGTCGTTACGCGGCCGAACACGACCTCCTCGGCGGCGCGACCGGCGAGCCCGACGACCATCCAGTCGATGAGCTCTTCCTTCGTCCGCATGTAGCGATCCTCTTCCGGAAGGTAGAACGCGTATCCGAGCGCCTCACCGCGGGAGACGATGGTCACCTTCTGCAGCTCGCCCGAGCCCATGAGGTGCGACATGAGCGCGTGCCCACCTTCGTGATACGCGAGGATGCGGCGCTCCTTCTCGGTGAGCACCTTCTTCTGCTGCAAGCCTGCGACGACGCGCTCGATCGCATTGTCGAAGTCCTTGAGCGTGACGTAGGCGTCGTTGCGGCGGCCGGCGAAGATCGCGGCCTCGTTCGCGATGTTCGCAAGCTCGGCGCCGGTCAGGCCGCTCGTCTGGCGCGCGACCTGATGGAGGTCTACGTCGGCCGAGAGCGGCTTGCTGCGCGTGTGCACGGCAAGGATCGCCTCGCGGCCGGCGAGGTCGGGCGGGGCGACGAGCATCTGCCGGTCGAAGCGGCCAGGGCGGAGAAGCGCGGGGTCGAGATCCTGGATGCGGTTGGACGCGCCCATGACGACGACCTGTTCGGCGCCCTCGAATCCGTCGAGCTCGACGAGGAGCTGGTTGAGCGTCTGATCCTGCTCGCGGTTGAAGCCGTGCCCCGTGCGCTGCGCGCCGACGGCGTCGAGCTCGTCGATGAACACGATCGCGGGCGCGTGCTTGCGCGCCTCGAGGAAGAGCTTGCGAATGCGCGCTGCACCGAGGCCGGCGAACATCTCGACGAACGACGAGGCGCTCGCGGAGTAGAAGTTCGCGCCCGACTCGTGCGCCACCGCCTTCGCGAGCAGCGTCTTGCCGGTGCCGGGCGGCCCGTAGAGCAGCAGGCCCTTCGGCACCTTCGCGCCGAGGCGCTGGAAGCGCTGCGGGTCCTTGAGGAAGTCGACGACCTCCATCAACTCCGAGCGCACCTCCTCGACGCCGGCGACGTCACTCCACGTGACGTGCGACTTGGAGCCGCTGTCGACGTGCGTCGGGCGGATGCGCGGCATCATCCCGACCGTCTTCCACAGCAGCCACGCCGTCAGGACGAGGATGCCGAAGAACGCGAGGGGGAGCCAGGTGGTGGCGAAATCAGCAGCTTGATGGAACCAGTTCCCCACCATCCAGAGACCTCATCGGCAGTCGACAACGAACCCCTTAGCCGACGTATTGTGCCGATCGAATCGTGGTCTCGTCGCTTTCCCGCCAGCGGTACATCAGCCTGACCACCTTCAGGAAGGACGGGAGCGCGGTTTCGACGCCGGTATGGGTCGTGACCGACGACGGAAAGCGCCTGCTCGTCTGGACCGGCTCTCAGACGTGGAAGGCGAAGCGGATCCGGCGCGATTCACACGTGCTCGTCGCGGCATCGACGATTCGCGGCCGCGAGCGTGGCCTGCGGATCGACGGAACGGCGCGCATCGTCGACGTAGACGTGAGGGCACTGATTCGAGCGAAGTACGGCTGGCAGATGCGACTGCTCGAGCGATTCAACGGCAGCGGCGATGACGGCTCGATCGCGATCGAGATCGTCGACGCTACGTGACGAGCTCCAAGCGATCGTTCGACCGATAACGGCGGCCGAACTTCCCGGAAGGACGCCCGTCGGTGAGGACGACATCACCGGTGAAGTCGTTGGCGCCGCGGATGAGCGACGAGCCGACGCCGTACGCGTCGACGGGCACGCCCAGCCGCTCGAACGCGCGGATCCTCTCGACGGTGAAGCCGCCCGAGGCGACGATCTTCACCCGCTCGAAGCCGTCGCGGTCGAGCGCTTCGCGCACGCGCTGCACGAGGCGCGGGTTGACACCGGTCGGCTTGAAGTCGCCCATCTCGTCGACGAGGGAGAAGTCGACGAGGCTCTCCGACGTGTCGAGGCGGACGCCCCAGAGACGGCCGCCGAGCGCACGCGCGACCTCGAGCGCCGTCGCGACGGAGTTGTTCTCGAAGTCGACGAGGACGGTGACGCGCATCTCCGGCGACGCCCATTCGGCGAACTTCGTCGCGGCGAGGACGGTGTTGCCGCCGTACGACGCGATGAGCGAATGCGGCACGGTGCCGAGGCTGCGGCCGCCCCACCATGACGCCTGTTCATCGGTGGTGACGCCGATCTCCGCACCCGTGACCCGGCCGGCGACGTAGGCGGCGTAGCCGTCGCCCGTCTGCACTCTGTGATGGTCGTGCCGCGCAGCCATGAAGATGATCGGCTTCCGGTTCGCCGCCTCGACCACGCGCACGACGTTCGTCGTGATCAACGTGCGCCGCGCGAGCACGCCGAGATACACCGTCTCGAGATGCGCGAAGAGCGTGTAGTCGCCCTCGATCCTCATCACCGTGTCGTACGGCGCGACCGGGTCGCCGTCGTACAACGCGTGCACGGTGAGCGCGTCCCAGTCGTCGCTGCAGAGCTTGAGGATCGCGATCGCCTCGTCGACGCCGCCGAGGTACGCCTCGTTTTTCTGGAATACCTGCATGACGACGCGCGGCCGTTTCCCGTCCGCGAGGAGCGCTGCCCGCGAGTGGTTGAAGTACGCGTCGGTGTAGTAGCCCGCCCGCATCTTCTCGACGGGCAGGTCGAAGGTCTCCGGATCGAGCCGGCTAGATCTCGAGCTCGAGACAGGCATTGAGCGCGGCCTCGGCGACCTCGAGCTGCGCCGGTGTCGGATCGGCGGTCGTGAGCCGGTGCTGGAGCTCGTGGCCCGGCTTCGACAGCGCCTGCGCGATGGGGTTCTGCGGGTTGCGCGTCATCCAGCTGAAGATCTCCGTGGACGCGCCGATGGCGCCCACCTGTGCGGCCGCGCGCGCGTGGTTGCGCATCCGCTCGGGAGCGAGAGCGGCGAGCGCGTTGCCGGCGGCGGTCGTCAGGAGCAGAGGGCCGATGAGATGCCCTCCGCACCGCTCGTGCTCCTTCTGGGCTCCCTCGCCATGCTCGTACGTCCCGATCGAGATGTGCTCGGCGCCGTGGTATGCGGCCAGCTCCCCGCCGCGCAGCGCCAGCGCTGCCGGCGCGAGCGAGAGCAGCCCGGAGACGAGCTCCTGCGCGAGCGGCCTCAGGCGCGACTCGCGGAGGCCGCGAACCGCGACCGCCGTGCCGACGACGGAGACGAGCGTGCGCGCGTCCTGCATCGGCATGCGCGCGGCAGGCAGCCGGCGCTTCACGTCGGGAAGGACGGCCAGCGCCTCGACGAGCTTCAGCGGCCCGCGCAGCAGCGGCGGCAGCGCACGCGACGAGACGAAGCGCTTTCGCGCCGACGCGACCTCGACCCGTCCGTCGGGATGGCGGATCGCGCAGGCCCACGAAGTCGGCCCGTGGACAAGCACGCCGTTCCCGAGCGCCATTCCTCCGAGGCGGACCTTCTTCTTCTCGCTCACGTCCTGGACCGTAGCGCCTGCTGCAAGTCGTGCGCCGCCGGACCGAGGTCGAATCCCGTTCCATCCACGGCCGCAACGGGCATGACTTCGCGAATCGAGGACGTCAGAATCACCTCGTCCGCGGCGAGAAGCCGTTCCAGCGGAAACACGCCCTCCTCGACTTCGTGCGCAATCTCGAGCACCACGGCGCGTGTGACGCCGGCGAGGAGCGGCAGGGCGAGCGACGGCGTCAGCAAACGGTCTCCCTCGCGCCACCACACGTTCGCGGTCGGCGCCTCGAGGACGATGCCATCGTGCCCGACGAGGAGCGCGTCGTCGGCGCCGCGCTCGGTCGCTTCGTCCTGCGCCGCCATGTTCTCCGCGTAGCTCGTCGACTTCGCGGCGGCGAGCGTGCCAGTCGACCAGCGAACGACGGCGAGACGCATCCCACGCGCACGCTGCTCTTCCAGCTCGGGCGAGATCGCCGCGGCGGTCGAGACGAGCGTCTGCCCCGTCCAGTAGAAGCGAAGCGCGAGGTCGCCGCCACCTGCGCTCTTGATCACGCCGTCGGCGAGGCGGATGCATTCGTCCGCGTCGGGCTCCGGCAGCCGCACGCGCGCGGCCGAGCGCGCGAGGCGCTCGACGTGCGCGTCGAGCATGAACGGCCGGCCGTCGTAGACGCGCGTGGTCTCGAATACCGCTCGTCCTCGCAGCAGCGCTTCGTCGTCGGCGGCGAAGACGGGTGAGTGCGGATCGACGAGCCCGCGTCCCGAGACCGCGACGGCGAGGACGTTCACACGACCGCCAGCAGCGGCCGCGCCTTGACCCAGGACTCCTCCACCTCCGCGGCGGGCTCGGAGTCCCAGACGATGCCGCCGCCCACCCAGAGATGGATCTCGTCGCCGGCGATCGCGAACGTGCGGATCGTCAGCGCCAGGTCGAGATCGCCGTTCGCGTACACGCGACCGAGCGCGCCCATCGAGGCGCCGCGACCGACGGGCTCGAGCTCCCGGATGAGCTGGAGCGCGGTCGACTTCGGGCAGCCGGTCACAGACCCGCCCGGAAGCACCGCCTCGAGCAGCTCGGTGAGCGTCACGTCAGGGCGCAGCCGGCCCTCGACGGTCGCGACGAGGTGCGAGACGCCCGCGAGCTGCCGCTCGGCGAGCAGCTCGGGCCAGCACACCGTGCCGGGGATGCACACGCGCGAGAGGTCGTTGCGCTCGAGGTCGACGATCATCACATGCTCGGCCGTGTCCTTGGCGGATTCGATGGGGACGCCCGCGGGACGCGTGCCCTTGATCGGCATCGTGCGCACGACGTCGCCGCGCTTCTGGAGCAGCAGCTCCGGCGACGCGGACACGATCGCCCAGCCGTCACCGGCGAGCGGCGCGAGCTCGAGCGGGCGCAGGGGCGCGAGCGCC
Source organism: Gaiellaceae bacterium (assembly GCA_050697375.1). Classification (GTDB taxonomy): domain Bacteria; phylum Actinomycetota; class Thermoleophilia; order Gaiellales; family Gaiellaceae; genus Palsa-739. Next base: position 7,487 of record JBOGZQ010000031.1, read on the forward strand.
GCCGCGACGGCAGCCGCGTCGCCCGCGAAGGGCGCCCGCATGTGCTGCACGAGGTTCACCTGGTAGACGTCGCCCTCGTAGATCGCCGCGCGCACCGTTTCGACTGCCGCCGCGTACTCGTCCTCGCTCCAGGTCTGCGCCCAGTCGCCGACGGAGAACCCAGCGCGCGCCGGATCGGGCGGATCGAGCGAGTACGCGACCTTCGGCAGGCGACACGGCTCGGGCGCGGAAGGCGCGGTCGCGCCATACGCGATGAAGACGCGCGCGACCTCGAACTCCCCAGCAGCGAGTGCGGGCTCCAGATCCGCGAGCGCGTCGAGCTCGACCGTCAACTGCACACAGTGTGCGCTGCGTGGCGGATCCACTCGAGCCCGAGCTCGAGGTCGTCCACCGGGATCCGCTCGTTCGCCGAGTGGATGAGCGAAGAGGAGACCTCCGCCGGCATCGTCCGCGCAGGGAAGAAGCCGTAGGCGACCGTTCCGAACGCGTCGCGCAGCCAGTGGCTGTCGGTGAAGCCCGCGACGCACATCGGCAGCGGGCGCGCGCCGGGCTCGATCTCCGACACGAACGACTCGACGGCCTGCCACAACGGCGTGTCGAGCGACGACCGCGTTCCGCCCTTCGACTCGAGCCACTCGATCTCGTAGTCCAGATCGCCGCCGAGGACGGCGCGGATCATCGGCTCGACGTGCTCCGTTGTCTGGCCGGGGAGCAGGCGGCAGTCGACCGTCACCTCGACGACGGCGGGTATGACGTTCCGCTTCCGCGACGCGGTGATCATCGTCGGCGAGAACGTCGCGCCCAGCAGCGGCTCGATCAGGTCGGCCGCGACGGGATCGACCGCACGCGCGCGCTCGAGCGCCGACGCAGCGGTCGGCACCTCGCCGAGCACGGTGCGGAGGAATGCCTCGACCTCCTGCTGGATCTGCGGCTCGGGCCGGTACTCGGCGATACGCTGGATGAGCTTCGCCGCCTTGACGAGCGCGTTGTCAGCGATGCCCGGCATCGACGCGTGCCCGGATCGACCGAGCGCGCGGATCATGAACGGCGAGCTCTTCTTCTCCGCCGACGAGCACATGTAGTAGACGTCGTCGCCGAACTGGAGCCGGTCGCCCGCACCCTCGTTGATGCAGAAGTCGGCGCGCACTACGTCCGGATGCGCCTCGCACATCCACTCGAGGCCGAAGCCGACGCCGTTCTCCTCGTCGGCGTTCGCCACGAAGATGAGGTCGCCTGACGGCCTGAAGCCCTCGCGCGCCAGCGAGGCGATCGCAACCGCGTTCGCCGCGACCTGCGACTTCATGTCGAGCGCGCCGCGTCCCCAGATCTCGCCGTCGCGCACCTCTCCCGAGAAGGGCGGCACCTGCCACTCCGTCGGATCCGCGAGCACGACGTCGGTGTGTCCGAGCAGGAGCAGCGACGGGCCGTCGCCAGTGCCCTTGATGCGCGAGACGAGGTTAGCGCGCTCGGGCGAGCGGGCGATGAGCTCGCACTCGAGGCCGGCGGCCTCGAGGTACTGCTTCAGGTACTCCGCGGCGATCGTCTCGTTGCCGGGCGGGTTGGTCGTGTCGAGCTGGATGAGGCCGGAGAGGAGCTCCGTGACCTCTGTGCGAAGGCTGGTCGTGGCCATGGGCGGAGCATACTTCTGCACGTGTCGGATCTCTTTTCGGATGCGGCGAGCCAGCGGGCCGGCGAGTTCGCGCCGCTCGCGCAGCGGCTGCGGCCCCGGACGCTGGACGAGTTCGTGGGGCAGGCGCACGTGCTCGGCGAGGGGTCGGCGCTGCGGCAGGCGATCGCCGAGGACCGCGTCCGTTCGTCGATCTTCTACGGGCCGCCCGGATCGGGGAAGACGACGTTGGCACGCATCGTCGCGGCGTCGACCGGCGCCGCGTTCGAGGAGCTGTCAGCCGTGTCGGCAACGGTCAAGGACGTGCGCGAGGTGCTCGCGCGCGCGCGTGAACGTCTCGGAACGAGCGGGCGGCGGACGATCCTCTTCCTCGACGAGATCCACCGCTTCAACAAGGCGCAGCAAGACGCGCTGCTGCCGGCGGTGGAGGAGGGGCTCATCACGCTGATCGGCGCGACGACCGAGAACCCGTACTACGAGGTCAATTCGGCGCTCATGTCGCGCGTGCAGATCTACCAGCTCGAGACGCTGTCGGACGAGGACATGGCCGTCGTCGTCCGGCGCGGGCTCGCCGAGGTCGGCGGCGAGGCGCCGGAGGAGATCGTCGACCTGATCGCGCGGCGTGCGGGTGGCGATGCGCGCAGCGCGCTCAACATCGTCGAGCTCGCAAGCGAAACCGCGACGGGCGCGATCACCGAGGAGCACGTCGAGGACGCGGCGCGCAAGCGTCCGGTCGTCTACGACAAGGCCTCGGATGCGCACTACGACTTCACGTCCGCGTTCATCAAGTCGATGCGCGGCTCCGATCCCGACGCCGCGGTGTACTACCTCGCGGCGATGCTCGAGGGCGGCGAGGACGCGCGCTTCATCGCGCGGCGCATGATCGTGCTCGCGTCCGAGGACATCGGCAACGCCGATCCTCAGGCGCTCGTCGTCGCCGTCGCGACCGCGCAGGCGGTCGAGCACGTCGGGCTGCCGGAGGCGCGGCTCAACCTCGCGCAGGCGGTGATCTATCTCGCGCTCGCGCCGAAGTCGAACGCGAGCTACGTCGCGATCAACGAGGCTACCGCCGACGTGCGCGACCACGGAACCGTGAAGCCGCCGAAGACGCTGCGCGACGGGAGCTGGTACGGGCGCAAGCTCGGCCACGGCGAGGGCTACGTCTATCCACACGACGACCCGAGCGGGTTCGAGGTCGACTATCTCCCCGACGAGCTCAAGGGCCGCAAGTACTACAGGCCCAAGGACGACGACGCGAAGTCGTGACACTCACGCCGGGGTACCTGGTACCGGTCGTTCAGCAGCCAGGCTGAAAGACGACGGCCGGTACTGGGTACGCGAACGGGAATGTCACGACTTCGTCGCGGCGGTGAAGGCCGAGTAGGCGTCCTCGCCGAACACAGCGAAGACGACGCGCTCGAGTGAGCGAGGCTCGAAGGCGCGCACCTCTTCGACCATCACGCGCGCGCAGTCGTCGAGCGCGAAGCCGCCGACACCGGTTCCGAACGCGGGCAGCGCGAGCGAGCGGCAACCCAGCTCATCCGCGAGCTCGAGGCACGCGCGCGTCGTCCGCGCGACGAGATCGGCGTTCGTCCGCAAGTCCTGGCCCATGACCGCGCCGTGGACGACGTAGCGCGCCGGCAGACGGCCGGCGGTCGTCGCGACCGCCGTCCCGACCGGGATCGGCCCCTTGCTCATGGCTTCCCGCTCGATCTCCTCGCCTCCGGCGCGCTTGAGCGCGCCGGCGACGCCTGCGCCCATCCACAGATGGTCGTTCGCCGCGTTCGCGACGGCGTCCATCTCCAACGAGGCGATGTCGCCTGCGATCACCTCGATCTCCATCGCCGGACTATCTTCGACACATGCGCCTGCACGTGCACGAATGGGGAGACCCCGACGCGCCGACGCTCGTCGCGCTGCACGGCGTCACCGGGCACGGCGAGCGCTTCAAGCAGCTCGCCGAGGAACGGTGGGCCGCGCACCTCCACATCCTCGCCCCCGACCTGCGCGGGCACGGACGCTCCGGCTGGGACGGCCCGTGGGACTTCCCGACGCACGTCGCCGACCTCGTCGAGACGATCGACGACCTCGGGCTCGAGCGGCCGGACTGGGTCGGCCACTCGTTTGGCGGCCGGCTGATCCTCGAGCTCGCCGCCACGCATCCGGAGCGGATCGACCGGGCCGTTCTGCTCGATCCCGCGATCGACATCCTCCCGCACGTCGCCGAGTTCATGGCCGAGGTGGAACAAGGGGAGCAAGTGGCCGACTCGGCGGACGCGTTCATCGACAGCCGGCACGACGCCGGCGTCATCGACCGCGCGCGGGCGCTCGCCGACGTGCCGCTGCACCACGACGTCCTGCCGGACGGAAGCCTGCGCCGGCGGACGTCCCCGGCCGCCATGGTCTCGATCTACCGCGAGCTCGGGACACCGTCGCCGCCGCCCGAGACGCTGACGGTGCCGACGCTCCTGCTGTATGCGCCGGCGTACGGGCTCGTGCGCGACGACCACCTTGAGGCGTACGCGGGACGCGTCGAGGTCGTCAGCGTTCCCGGCCTGCACATGGTGATGTGGTCGGCGTTCGACGAGACCGCCGACGCGGTCGAGCGCTTCCTACAAGATCCGCGCGCCCAAGGCTGACGCGATCAGCTCGACGGCGAGCTTGCCGGTCGCGTTCTCGCGGTCGAGCACGGGGTTGACCTCGACGACGTCGAATGAATCCGGCTCGGCAACCTCGGCGATCACCTCCATCGCAAGGTGCGCCTCGCGATAGGAGAGCCCGCCGCGCACCGGCGTGCCGACGCCCGGCGCGGTCTCCGGGTCGACGACGTCGAGATCGAGGCTGACGTGGAGGAACCCTGCGCCGGACGCGTGCGCGATCGCCTCGCGCATGCAGCTCTCGACGCCGATGCGGTCGATGTCCGCCATCGTGAAAACCTTCGCGTCGAGCCGCTTCAGCAGCTCGCGCTCGCCCTGATCGAGCGAGCGCACGCCGAAGAGGGAGAGATGCCCCGCCTCGATGGCGGGCAGCGACCAGCCGGGGTGCGCGAACGCGTCGCCGCCGAGGCCGAGCGCGGCTGCGAGCACCATCCCGTGCACATTCCCGCTCGGCGACGACTCCGGCGTGTTCAGGTCGCCGTGCGCATCGATCCAGAGAACGCCGCCGGGCCCGTTCACCGACGCCATGCCGACGAGGCTGCCGAGCGCGACGGAATGGTCGCCGCCGAGAACGAGCGGCATCTGTCCGGCGTGCACCGACTCGACGACGAGCTGCGCCACCTCGTCGCAGAGCGCGAGGATCTGCGACAGGAAGCGCGCACGCTCGTCTCCGTAGTCGGTCGACTCGGCGACGGGCGCCACGACGTTGCCGAGATCGACGGCGTGGATGCCGAGCGTCCGCTCGAGATGCTGCTCGATCTCGGCGTAGCGAATCGCAGACGGCCCCATGTCGACGCCGCGCCGGCCGGCGCCGAGGTCGAGCGGCGCGCCGATCAGCGCGATCTCACGACGTGGCGGTTGCACGCTCACCGCCGCAAGGCTAACGTCCTGCCGTGGACCAGCCGGACGGCACGGTCGCGGTACCGGTACGTGTCCTCCTCGTGGACGACGATCGGGAGTTCCTCGAGTCGCTGCGCCCGCTGATCGAGCACCAGCCCGTCCTCACCGTCGCCGGAACGGCGGAGAACGGCCTCGACGCGATCAAGCTGGCCGACGAGCTCGACCCGGACGCCGTCGTGATCGACCTGCACATGCCCATCGTCGACGGCGTCACCGCCGTCGCGCGGCTGCGGAAGGATCACCCGAACCTCTGCCTCATCGCGCTCACGGGGGACTCCGCCCCCGAGCTGCACAAGGCGGTCAGCGAGGCGGGCGCCGACGCCGTCCTGATGAAGGGCGACCTCGTCGACAGCCTCGTCCAGCGCCTGCGGGCCGTACGAGCCGCGCAGGCCGCCCGCTAGACTGCCGCCGCCGCGGCGAGGTAGCTCAGCTGGTAGAGCACTCGGCTGAAAACCGGGGTGTCGCCGGTTCGAGTCCGGCCCTCGCCATTCGTCGTCCGCGCCGTCAACGCTCTTCGCGCACGTACGGCAGCCCGAGGCTCGCGGGTGCCCCGAGCCTGCGCCGCGCCCCGCTGGCCGAGACGAACACGAGCACGACGACGGTCATCACGTACGGAATCGAGTTCGTCCACAGCTCGGTCGGCCCGAGGCTGATGTTCCGCGCTTGGAGCTGCGGCGCCAACGCCTGCAGCGCGCCGAAGAAGTACGCGCCGACGAGGCAGAGCCCCGGCCGCCAGAAGGCGAAGATCACGAGCGCGATAGCGATCCAGCCGACGCCTCCGGTGATCCCGCTGACCCATTGCGGCGTGATCGCGAGCGTGAACGTCGCGCCGGCGATGCCCGCGAGCGCACCGCCCGCGAGCGTGTGCGCGTAGCGATATGCGGTGACGTTGATTCCCATCGCGTCCGCGGAAGCAGGCGCCTCGCCGACCGCGCGCACGTTGAGTCCCAACCGCGTGCGCGTCAGATAGAGCGACACGCCGACGACACACGCCCACGACGCGTACACGAGCACGTTCTGCCCGAAGACGATCGGCCCGACGACCGGCAAGTTCTGCATGGACGACGGGAAGACCGCGTTGAACGCGTGGCGTGCCGGATTGTCCGCGAGATTGAGGTCGTTGCCGAGGTAGGACGACAGCCCTGCGGCACCCGCGAAGATCGTCAACGCCAGGCCCGAGACGATCTGGCTCGCGCGCAGCGTGATGACGAGGAACGCGTGGATCGCGGCCATCGCCGTCCCCGCGATCGCAGCGACGCCGATCGCGACGGCGAGCGAGAGCGCAGTGTCGGCATGGAAGCGCTGGACCGTCCAGAAGCCCATCACCGCACCGACGAGCATCATCCCCTCGACGCCGAGGTTGAGCACGCCGGAACGCTCCGCCAGCAGCTCGCCGAGCGCGCCGTACAGAAGCGGCGTCCCGTATGCGACGCCGGACGCGAGTATGACGACGAGCAGCGAGTTGTTCACGCCGTCTCCGCCACGCGCATTGCGCGGCCGACGCGGACGCGGTAGCGAACGAGCAGCTCGCCCCCGAGTGCCGAGAACAGGATGATCCCCTGCATCACGCCGACGAGGCCGGACGGGAAGTCGGCGCCCTGCAGCGTGTTGCCCGCGTTCTGCAGCGCTCCGATGAGGAACGCGACGACGACGACCGCGAACGGGTTGTAGCGCGCGAGCGCGGCGACGACGATCCCCGTGTACCCGTAGAACTGCTTCTGCAGGCCGTTCGGGTCGGCGTCCAACTGGTGAGCGAAGTCGCCGACCTGGCTCGCGCCGCCGAGACCGGCGACGGCGCCCGAGATCCCCATCACCGCGAGGATCTTGCGCCTCGTGCGCATGCCCGCGTAGCGCGCCGCCCGCGGAGAGTCGCCGAGCACCTGCGCCTCGAAACCGAAGCGCGTGCGCGTGTAGAGGAACCACAGCACGAGCGCGGCGACGACCGCGATCCCGGCACCGAGCGGGAAGATGTGCCAACTCGGCCAGATCGCGTCGGTGGGGATCGACTTCGACGTCGGGAAGACGCTCGCGTTGAAGCCCTTCGTCTGGCGCCAGTACGACTCGGTGTTGAAGACGAGATACGTGAGCAGGTACGCGGCGACGTAGTTGAGCATCAACGACGTGATGATCTCGTTCGTCTTGAAGAACGCGCGCAGCGCACCCGGGATGAGCCCCCAGGCCGCGCCTCCCGCGCAGCCGGCGACGACCATCGCGAAGATGACGAGCGGCGTCGGCCACCCGAGGCCGCCGAAGTAGAGGCCGGCCGCGTCGGCGACGATCGCACCCATGTACAGCTGCCCCTCGGCGCCGATGTTGAACAGGCGCATCCGGAACGCCGCAGCGGCCGCGAGCCCCGTGAACGCGAGCGGCGTCGCCTGCGTGAAGGTCTGGCCGAGGGCGCCGCTGTTCAGGAACGCGGCGTCGATGATCTGCCGGTAGCTCGAGATCGCGTCGTGACCGGTGGCGAAGAGGACGAGGCCAGTCGCGAAGAACGCGAAGACGAGCGAACCGGCCGGAACGGCGAAGAGCAGCCACCGCGGCTGCCGCAGCCTGCGCTCAATCCGCACGGGGATCCTGTCCGCCCGCCATCAAGAGGCCGATCTCCTCGACGTCGGCTGCTTCGCGCGCGGCCTCGCCGACGATTGCGCCCTCGTACATGACGGCGATCCGGTCGGCGAGCGTCAGGATCTCGTCGAGGTCCTCGCTGATGAGCAGGACCCCGACGCCGTCAGCCGCCGCATCCCGGAGGTACGCGTGCACGGTCTCGATCGCGCCGACGTCGAGTCCGCGCGTCGGGGATGCGGCGATGAGGAGCCGTGGCCTTCCCGAGAACTCGCGCGCGAGCACGACCTTCTGCAGGTTTCCGCCCGAGAGGAGCCGGGCCGGCGCAGCCGGTCCGGGCGCGGCGATCCGGTAGCGCTGGATGAGCTCGTGAGCGCGTTCGCGCATCCGCCCCAACCGGAGCAGCGGGCCGCGCGACGCGTCCGACTCGCGATAGCCCTTCAGCGCGAGGTTGCTGGCGATGCTGAGGCTCGGCGCGACTCCGGTCCCGAGGCGGTCCTCCGGCACGTACGCGACCCCCGCTGCGATCGCGGCCCGCGGATCGCCGCCGCGGATCGCCTTGCCGCCGATGCGGATCCCGCCCCGCGTTGCGGGCCGCATGCCGGCCACGGTCTCCGCCAGCTCCCGCTGGCCGTTTCCCGCAACACCGGCGACGGCGACGATCTCCCCGCCGCGGACGACGAGCGACGCGCCGCGCACGGCCGAGTCGCCGCGATCGCCGTCCGACCAGACGTCCACGAGCTCGAGCACGGCGTCTCCGGGCGTTCGCGTCCGCGCGGCCCGCCCGCCGTCCAACTCGCGGCCGACCATGAGCGACGCGAGCGAGCGCGGCGTCGCGTCGGCGGCCGGCACGGTCGCGATCGAGCGGCCGCCACGCAGAACGGTGACGCGGTCGGCGACCGCCTTCACCTCGTGCAGCTTGTGCGAGATGAAGACGACTGTCCGCCCGTCGGCCGCCATCTCGCGCAGCGTCTCGAACAGCACGTCCGCCTCCTGCGGCGTCAGCACCGCCGTCGGCTCGTCGAGAATGAGGATGCGCGCCTCGCGATAGAGCGCCTTCAGGATCTCGACGCGCTGCTGCTCTCCGAGCGAGAGCTGCCACACGCGGGCCTGCGGATCGACGGCGAGCCCGTAGCGCTTCGACAGCTCGGCGACGCGCTGCTCGATGGCGCGATGCCTGACGCGAAATGTGCGGCCTTCGCCACGGTGGTCGCCGAGCACGACGTTCTCCGCGACGGTGAACGGCTCGACGAGCCGGAAGTGCTGGTGGACCATGAAGATCCCCGCGTCGAGCGCGTCGCGCGGCGAGTGGAACTGCACCGGCTCGCCGTCGATGAGGATCTCGCCCGCGTCGGGCCGATAGAGGCCGGTGAGGATGTTCGAGAGCGTGCTCTTGCCGGCGCCGTTCTCACCGAGCAGCGCATGCACCTCGCCCGCGGCCGCCTCGAAGTCGACGTGGTCGTTCGCGAGCACGCCGGGGAAGCGCTTCACGATCCCGCGCATTTCGACCGCAGGAGGCGGAGGGGCGCCGTCGGCGCCCCTCCGATCCTTCTCCGACTGAACCGTCACTAGCCCTTCGGGCTACCGACCACGCCCTTCACGAGCCAGTTCATGCCGTACAGGCTGTTCGTCCCGCCCTTGAGCACCTGCATCTTCACGCCCGGCTTGACGCGAAGCTTGCCGCTCTGGTCGTACAGCGGGCCGGTGAACTCGTAGAACGAGCCGTTCTCGATGGCCTTCATCTTCGCGGCGATGAGCGCCTTCGCCTTCGCCGAGACACCGGGACCATATGGTGCGACGCCGGTGAAGCCCGACTTCATCGTCCCGTAGTAGAAGCCCGGCTTCCAAGTCCCGTTCATCGCGGCCTTGATGCGCGACAGGTAGTACGGGCCCCAGTTGTACACGGACGCCGTCAGCCACGACTTCGGCGCGAACTTCGACGAGTCGGAGTCGTAGCCGACCCACGGGATCCCCTTCGACTCGGCGTACTGCCCGGTCGCCGGCGAGTCGACGTTCTGCCCGAGCACGTCGGCACCCTCGGCGACGAGGCTCTGAGCGGCCTTCTTCTCCTTCGCCGGGTCGAACCACGAGTTCGTCCAGACGATGTGCACCTTCGCGCCCGGATGGGTCAGCTGTGCACCGAGGGCGAATGCGTTCGTGTGCCGGATGACCTCGGGAATCGGATACGCGACGACGTAGCCGATGTTGCCGGTCTTCGACGCGACGCCCGCGGCCATCCCCGAGAGGAACACCGAGTCCTCGGCGGCGCCGAAGTACTCGGAGACGTTCTTCGCGACGAGCGTGCCCGTCGCCTGTTCGAACTTGACCTGCGGATACTTCGCCGCGATCTGCGACGTCACGTAGCCGTAGGACGTCGCGAAGATCATGTCGTAGCCCTGATTGACCAGGCCCGCGACGGTCTGCTCGAACTGAGCCCCGACCGCGATGTTCTCCTTGTACGTCGTCTGTACCTTGCTGCCGAGCATCTTCTGCACGTACTGCCTGCCCGCCTCATGCGCCTGCGACCAGCCGCCGTCGTTATGCGGACCGACGTAGATAAAAGCGACCTTGAAGGCGCTGTTCGACTTCGCGCTTCCCGCCGTGACACCGACGACGAGCATCGCGAGCGCAGCCGCGAGAGCGACGAGCGCGACAATCCTTCGCTTCATGTTCCTCCTCCTCGACGAGCCGACCAGGCCCTCGACTATAGGGCAGTCGAAGCCTTGGGTACAGGCGCGTGCGCACTCCACGGAAAGTCGATCCAGCGGTCGGTGCGGCGCCAGACGTACTCGCATTTCACCGCGGATTGCGGCTTTTCGTAGAGAACGGCGCAGCGCACCTCGCCCACCTTGCCGGCGCAGAAATCCTTGACGAGGAGCAGCGTGCCGCCGGTGTCGGCGACGTCGTCGGCGATGAGCACGCTCGCCTCCTGGAGGTCGACCAGATCGGGCACGGGGGGGAGGATCATCGGCACCTCGAGCCGCTCGTCGACCCCGGTGTAGAACTCGACGTTCATCGTGAACACGTTCTTCACGTCGAGCGCGTAGCCGATCGCGCCGGCGACGAGCAGTCCGCCGCGGGCGATCGCGAGCACGATGTCCGGTTCGTAGCCGTCGGCGTGGACCGCCTCTGCGAGCTCGCGCGCGCCGCTTCCGAGCTCGTCCCAGGCCATGACCTCCCTCATGTCAGGCCAACGATGTCATCCGGGCGCACGGGAACGCGAGCGAGCTCGCGCCCGGTCGCGTCGCGGAGGGCGGCGGCGACCGCGGCGGTGGACACGACCGTCGGCGGCTCGCCCACGCCCTTGACGCCGTAGGGGGCGTCCGGCTCCGGGTCCTCGACGAGCTCGGAGACGATCGGCGGCACGTCGAGCGCCGTCGGGATGAGGTAGTCGGTGAAGCTCGCGTTCGTGATCACGCCGCCGCGCGTCTGGATCTCCTCCATGAGCGCGAGGCCGATGCCCTGGGCGATGCCGCCCTCGATCTGGCCCTCGACCGCCCGCGGGTTGAGCGCCTTGCCGACGTCCTGCGCCGTCCCGATCCAGACGATCCGCGTCAGGCCGAGGTCGACGTCCACCTCGGCGACGACCTTCATGGCGGCGCACGCGAAGGCGACGTGGGCGGGAAGGTCGCCGACCTGGCCCGTCTCGGGGTGGAGCGGCGCCGTCGGCCGGTGCCGGTAGACGCGCTCGACGTCCACCTCGCCTCCCTCGTTCGCCTCGCGCTCGGCGAGCGCGGCGCGGCACGCGTCGCGTACCGCGCCCGCCGCCATCCACGTCATGCGGGAGGCGGAGGACGAGCCGGAGGAGCCGACAGCGGCCGTCGTGCCGGGAGCGAGCCGCACGTCCTCGATCCCGAGCTCGGTACGTGCCACCTGCAGGATTACGTCCGTCACGCCCTGCCCGACCTCGGCCGCAGCGCAATGCACCTCGGCCGACCCGTCGGCCCGAAGCAGCACGCGCGCGGCGCACGAGTCGTCGAAGCCCTCCGAGTACGCGAGGTTCTTGAAGCCGACCGCGAAGCCGCGGCCGCGCTTCACGCCTTCGCCGCGCGTCGTGTTCCCGGCGCCGCCGGGAAGGCGGATGGCGGGACGCGGCAGCTCCTCGGGCGCGGGCTCCGGCAGCGCGGCGCAGCGGCGGATGACGTCGGCCACCGGCAGCGAGCCGTCGATCCGCTGCCCCGTCGGCAGCGCGTCGCCGGGGGCGAGCGCGTTGAGCAAGCGCAGCTCGACGGGATCGATGTCGAGCGCGGCCGCGAGCTTGTCCATCTGCGCCTCGGCGGCGAAGCACGTCTGCACCGCGCCGAAGCCGCGCATCGCGCCGCACGGCGGGTTGTTCGTGAACACGCATGTTGCCTCGATCAACGCGTTCGGGACAGCGTACGGCCCGCAGGCGAACGAGGTGGCGTTCGCGGTGACCGCCGTCGAGCTCGAGGCATACGCGCCGCCATCGAGGAGGATCTGCATGCGCACGCACACGAGCCGTCCGTCGCGGGTCGCGAGGTGCTCGGCGCGGATGCGCGCGGGATGCCGGTGCACGTGGCCGGTGAACGACTCCTGCCGGTTGTAGACCATCTTCACGGGCCGGCTCGTGTGCAGCGCGAGCATCGCCGCGTGGATCTGGATCGACAGGTCCTCGCGTCCTCCGAACGCGCCGCCGACGCCGGCGAGGTGGATGCGCACCCGCTCTTCGGGCAGGCCGAGGCACGGCGCGACCTGCTCGCGGTCGACGTGGATCCACTGCGTCGCGACGTAGATGTCGATCCCGCCCTCGCCGTCCGGGACGGCGAGCCCCGATTCGGGGCCGAGGAACGCCTGGTCCTGCGACCCGAGCTCATACGTCCCTTCGACGACGACGTCGCCGCGCGTGTCGGGATCGCCGTGGACGATGCGCATCGAGCGGACGACATTCGGCCGCGGGTCGTCGAGGTAGTGCCCGACCGTGTGCGTTTCGCGGCCCGGATGGAGCGGCTCCGACTCGACGGCTCGCTCGGGATCGGCGATCGGAGCAAGCACGTCGTACTCGACGACGATCCGCTCGGCGGCGCGGCGTGCCTGCTCAGGATGCTCGGCCGCGACGATCGCGACCGCCTCGCCGAAGTAGCGGACGCGGTCGATTGCGAGCACCGGCTGGTCGGCGAACTCGAGTCCGTACGTCTTCCGGCCTGGGACGTCGTCGTGCGTGAGCACGGCGTGCACGCCGGCCATCGTCAGCGCCGCCGAGATGTCGATCGACTGGACGAGTGCGTGCGCATGCGGGCTCCGCAGCGTGTGGCCCCAAAGCATGCCGGCCGCCTGGAGGTCGCTCGCGTACTCGAATTCCCCGGTCGTCTTCGGCGTCCCGTCCGCGCGGCGGACGCTCTCGCCGATCCAGCCGAGCACCGGCTTCGTGGCAGCCCTCACGCGCGCTCCGCGGCGAGCCGCACGGCATCGAAGATCTTCGCGTAGCCGGTACAGCGGCAGAGGTTCCCGGAGAGCGCCTCGCGGATCTCGTCCTCGCTCGGGTCCGGGCTCCGCTCGAGCAGCGCCGCCGTCGCGACGACGAGCCCCGGCGTGCAGAAGCCGCACTGCACGGCGCCCGCGTCGACGAACGCGCGCTGAACGTACTCGAAGCCGGACCCTTCGACGGTGACGACCTCGTGGCCGTCCGCCTGCGCCGCGAGCACGAGACAGGCGCACACGAGCTCGCCGTCGAGGAGCACGGAGCACGATCCGCACTCACCCTGCTCGCACGCGTTCTTCGAACCGGGCAGCCCGAGGCGCTCGCGCAGGGCGAAGAGGAGGCTCTCGCCCTCCCACACGTCGGCCTCCTGCCGCTCGCCGTTCACGATCAACGAGATCCTCATGCGGCGAGGCACCTCTCGAGCGCGCGCACCACGAGCACACGCAGCGCGTGCCTCCGGTACGCGGCAGTCCCGCGCACGTCGTCGATCGGGCTCGCGGCGGCGACCACACGCTCCGCGAAGCCGTCCACAGCGCCGGTGACGAGGGTTGCGACGGGCGCGGCCGAGCCGATCGCCGCGCGCGCCTCGCCGCCGTCAACCGAGAGCGCGAGCGAGCACACCGCGATCACCATCGCGTTGCGCGGTCCGATCTTCATGAACGTCTGTGGCGCGCTGCTCGGCTCGACGTGCACGGCGACGATCAGCTCGTCCTCCGCGAGCGCGTTGCGCTTCACGCCGACGAGGAACTCCTGCACGGGCATGCGGCGCGACCCGCGCACGCTTGCGAGCTCGACCTCCGCGGCCTCGACGAGCAGCGGCGGCAGCGCATCGCCGGCGGGCGACGCCGTCCCGAGGTTGCCGCCGATCGTCCCGCGGTTGCGGATCTGCGGCGAGCCGACCGTGCGCGAGGCCTCGGCGAGCGCGGGCAGGAGGCGGGCGAGCTCGGAGTGCTCGATCTCGGAGTACGTGAGGCCCGCGCCGAGGCGAAGGGAGCCGTTCTCGCGCGACCAGCCGCGGAGCTCGCGCACCTCGTTCAGGTTGAGCATCGCCTTCGGCCGCCGCCGGTCGAAGTTCAGCTCGACCATGAGATCGGTGCCGCCCTCGATCGGAACGGCGCCGGGCAGCTCGGCCCGCAGGCGGAGTGCCTCGTCCAGCGTGCGCGGCGTCAATACCTCCACATCGCAGAGCCTAATAGGCTGAACACCGATGGCCGACCTCGCCCGCCGCATCGCCGTCGCCCGCGGCGACGAGCCCGCCGACCTCGTCCTCGGCGGCGGACGCGTGCTCTCGGTCTTCACGCGCGAGTGGCTCGAGGCGGATGTCGCGATCGTGGACGGCTGGGTCGCCGGCCTCGGCGACTATGAGGGCCGGAAGACAATCGACGTCTCCGGCCGCTACGTCGTCCCCGGCTTCGTCGACGCGCACATGCACCTCGAGTCGACGAAGCTCCTGCCGGACGAGTTCGCGCGGCTCGTACTGCCGCTCGGGACGACCGCGGTGGTCGCGGACCCGCACGAGATCGCGAACGTCCTCGGCACCGACGGGGTCCACTGGCTGATCGAGTTCTGCTCGGAGCTGCCGCTCGACGTGTACTTCATGGCCTCGTCGTGCGTGCCCGCGTCGCCGTTCGAGTCCCCGCGGCGCACGCTCGGCGACAACGACCTCGAGTCGCTCCTGCGCAGGCGCCGCGTGCTCGGCCTCGCCGAGATGATGAACTTCCCCGGCGTCATCGCCGGCGACGCGCGCGAGCTGTCGAAACTCGGGCTGAACGGCGCCGAGCACGCGGACGGGCACGCGCCCGGAGTCGCGGGCAAGGAGCTGAACGCGTACGCCGCGTCCGGCATCCGTTCCGACCACGAAGCGCTCACGCTCGAGGAAGGGCGCGAACGCCTGCGTGCCGGCATCTGGCTGCTGATCCGCGAGGCGTCGATGGCGCGCAACCTCGAGGCGCTCGTCCCGCTCATCACCGAGTTCGGTCCGTCGCAGATCGCGTTCTGCACGGACGACCGCGATCCCGACGACATCGTCGACGACGGGCACATCAACGGCATGGTGCGCAAGGCGGTCGCGTCGGGCGTCGCGCCCGAGGACGCGCTCGTCGTCGCGACGCTCAATCCCGCGCGCTGGCACGGGCTGCGCGACCTCGGCGCGCTCGCGCCCGGCTACCGCGCCGACGTCGTCGTGCTCCCCGATCTCGAGAGCTTCCGCCCCGAGCTCGTGTTGAAGGGCGGCCGGCGCGTCGAGGAGTTCGCGCGGCCCGACGTGCCGGACTGGGTGCAGCAGTCGGTGCGCATCGCGCCGCTCGAGCCGGATGCGTTCGCCGTTCCCGACTGCGATCGCGTTCGCGCGATCGGCCTCGTTCCCGATCAGGTCGTGACCGAGTCGCTCGTCGTCGACGGCGACGTGAGCGATCTCGCCAAGATCGCCGTCGTCGAGCGCCACCTCGCAACGGGACGCATCGGGCTCGGCTTCGTGCACGGTTCCGGCCTGCAGCGCGGCGCACTCGCATCGACGGTCGCGCACGACGCGCACAACATCGTCGTCGTCGGGCGCTCGGACGACGACATGCGCGCCGCGGTGCAGCGCGTGGTCGAGCTCGCCGGCGGCATCGTCGCCGTCGACGAAGGACGCGTGGTCGCGGAATGCCCGCTGCCGGTCGCGGGCCTCTTCTCCGTCGCGCAGCTCGCCGACGTGATCGCGCAGAGCCGCGCGTGCAACGAGGCGGCCGCCGCGCTGGGCTGGAAGGGTGCGACGCCGTTCCTGACCGTGTCGTTCCTCGCGCTTTCGGTCATCCCCGCGCTGAAGATCACCGACCGCGGGCTCGTCGACGTCGAGCGCTTCGAGCTCGTGCCGCTGTGCTGCTGACCGGCGCGCACGTCGTGACGATGGACGACGCCGGCACGGAGCACCCGGACGGCTGGATCCACGTCGAGAACGGCGTAGTCGCGGCCGTCGGCGGCGGCGCGCCTCCGGCGGGCGAGCACGTCGATCTGGGCGGCGCCGTCGTCACGCCGGGGCTCGTCAACACGCACCACCACCTGTACCAGACCCTTACGCGCGCGCGTGCGCAGGAGGCGAACCTGTTCGAGTGGCTGCAGGCGCTCTATCCCGTCTGGGCGCGAATCGACGAAGAGTCGGTATGGGCGGCTGCGCGCACGGGCCTCGCCGAGCTCGCGCTCTCCGGCTGCACGACCGTGTTCGACCATCACTACGTCTTCCCGCGCGGTACGAGCGGTCTCGTCGAGGCCGAGCTCCGCGCTGCCGACGAGCTCGGCGTCACACTGATCGCGTCGCGCGGCTCGATGGACCTCGGCGAGTCGCAGGGCGGCCTTCCGCCCGACCGCCTCGTCGAGGACCTGGACTCGATCCTCGCCGAGACCGAGCGGCTCGCGTCCGCGAACCCGGGGAAGATCGTCGCCGCGCCGTGCTCGCCCTTCTCGGTGACGAAGGAGCTGATGGAGGAGTCGGCCGCGCTCGCGCGGCGCCTCGACCTGCAGCTGCACACGCATCTCGCGGAGACGAGCGAGGAGGACGCGTACTGCCGCGAGCTGTATGGCTGCACGCCGGTCGAGTACCTCGAGTCGCTCGGCTGGCTCGCGGGCGACGTCTGGTGCGCGCACTGCGTCCATCTCTCCGACGGCGAGGTCGCGCGGTTCGCTCAGACGGGAACGGGTGTCGCGCACTGCCCGACCTCGAACCTGCGGCTCGGCGCGGGCGTCGCACCGGTGCGCGGCATGCTCGACGCGGGCGTGCGCGTCGGGCTCGGCGTGGACGGGTCGGCGTCGAACGAACGCAGCGACCTCCTGTTCGACGTGAAGCAGGCGCTCCTCGTCGCCCGCGGGCGCGGCGGCCCGACGGCGATGACCGTCCGCGACGCCCTTCGGATCGGCACGCGCGGCGGCGCGGCCGTGCTCGGGCAGGCCGACATCGGCTCGATCGAGCCGGGCAAGCGGGCCGATCTCGCGGTCTGGCGCACGGACGGGCTGGAGCTCGCGGGTGCCGACGACCCGGTCGCCGGCCTCGTTCTCTCTGCGCCCCATCGGGTCGACCGGCTCTACGTCGGCGGCGAGGAGGTCGTCCGCGACGGGCGGCTCCTCCGGGCGGACGAAGACGAGATCGCGCGCGAACAGCGGGCCCAAGCGAGAAGATTCGCCTGATGCTCTCGACGCATGTCCTCGACACGGCGAACGGCAGGCCCGCAGCGGGCGTGCGCGTCGAGCTCTTTCGGGGCGACGACCTGGTCGGCTCCGGTGAGACGGATAGCGACGGCCGCATTCGCGAGCTCGCCGACGTCGCAGCGGGGACGTACCGGCTCGTGTTCCATCCGCCGTCGCCGTTCTTCACCCGCGTCGAGCTGCAGCTGGAGCTCGGCGAGGGCGACCACCACGTGCCACTGCTCGTCTCCCCATACTCGTGCGCGACGTACCGCGGCAGTTGACCGCCGACGAGCTCGCGGTGCTGTTCAGTGGGCGCTCGCGCTTCGTCGACAAGCTCGCGCAGGAGGACGACCCACTCGATCGCGCGCGAGACGTCGCGCGCGGGCTGAGCGACGAGGAGAAGGTCGAGGCGCTCGCGACGCATCCCCGCATCGGCGAGCGCTCGTCCGAGCAGCAGGGCGACGATCCGGCCGTCCTCGCCGAGCTCGCCGACCTGAACCGCGTGTACGAGCAGCGCTTCGGGTTTCGCTTCATCGTCTTCGTGAACGGACGCTCGCGCGCCGAGCTCGTTCCGGAGCTGCGGCGCCGGCTGCAGAACACGCGCAACGAGGAGCTCGACACCGGGCTCGATGCGCTCGTCGCGATCGCGGAGGACCGATGGCGCAAATCCTGAGCCCCTACGCAACGGATTGGCTCGACCTCGCGTTCCGCTGGTTCCACGTGACCGCGGCGATCGTGTGGATCGGGACGTCGTTCTACTTCGTCGCGCTCGACAACCACCTCGAGCCCTCGGCGGAGCGCGACGATCTCGCCGGCGACACGTGGGAGATCCACGGCGGCGGCTTCTACCGCATCGAGAAGTACCGCGTCGCTCCACGCGAGCTCCCGGAGCCGTTGCACTGGTTCAAGTGGGAGGCGTACTGGACGTGGCTCTCGGGCTTCACGCTCTTCGTCGTCCTCTACTACCTCCAGGCGCACGAGATGCTGATCGACTCGTCGGTGGCGAACATCACCACCGCCGAGGCCGTCGGCGCCAGCATCGGGATGCTCCTCGCGGCTTGGTTCGTCTACGACGTCCTCTGCCGAACCGTCGGGCAGCGGAGCGAACCCGCGCTCGCGGTCTGCATCCTCGGCCTCGTCGTCGGCACCGCGTACGGCGTGACGCATCTCTTCGCGGCGCGCGCCGCCTACCTTCAGGTCGGCGCGATGCTCGGGACGATCATGGCGGCGAACGTCTTCTTCGTCATCATCCCCGCGCACAGAGAGCTCATCCGCGCGAAGGAGGCAGGCCGCGATCCGGACCCCGCCGCGAACGTGTGCGGCAAGCAGCGCTCGGTGCACAACAACTACTTCACGCTGCCCGTGCTGTTCGCGATGCTCGCCGGACACTTCCCGTTCACGTACGGGCACGCGCACAGCTGGGCGATCCTCGTCTGCCTCATGGTGATCGGCGCGTGGATCCGCCTCTACTTCAACCGGCGCCACGCGGGGCAGACGCTGTGGTGGATCCCCGTCACGGCGGCGCTCGGCATCGCCGGCATCGCCATCTGGATCCGGCCGACGTCCACGTCCGCGTCCGGGCCCGCGGTTGCATTCTCGCAGGTGCAGTCGATCGTCCAGCAGCGCTGCGAGTACTGCCACTCGCTGCATCCGCGGAGCACGGTCTACACGACGGCGCCGCAAGGCGTCCGATTCGACACGCCGCAGGAGATCGCCGATCAGGCGGCGCTCATCCAGGCTGTCGCGGTGCAGTCGAAGCTCATGCCGCTGAACAACAAGACGCACATGACCGACGCGGAGCGGCAGTTGCTCGGCAAATGGATCGCGCAAGGTGCGAAGATCAAGTGATGCTCGAGATCACGGCAGGCGGGTTCGAGTTCGTCGCGCGCCTCGAGGAGGGCGCGCCGGAGACGGTGACGGCATTCCGCAAGACGCTCCCCTACGACTCGAAGATCATCCACGTGCGCTGGAGCGGCGAAGGCTGCTGGATCCCGATGGGCGACCTCGACCTCGGCGTCGGCCCCGAGAACGCGACGCGCTATCCGAGCCCGGGCGAGATCATCTTCTTCCCCGGCGGCATTAGTGAGACGGAGCTGCTGATCGCCTACGGCTACGTCGCGTTCGCGAGCAAGGCCGGCGCTCTCGCCGGCAACCACTTCGCGACTATCGTCGAGGGCAACGAGAACCTGCGGCCGCTCGGCGTCAAGTGCCTCTGGGAAGGCGCTCAGGAAGTCTCATTCCGCGAGACGTGAGAGCGCCGCGGCGAGCACGTCCACCGCGAGCGCAATGTCCTCCGGATCGCTGTGCTCGTCCGGCGAGTGGCTGACACCGCCGGCGCCGCTTCGCACGAACAGCATCCCGCAGCGCACGCCCTTCGCCGCGAGGACGCCCGCGTCGTGACCGGCGCCGGAAACGAGCTCCGGTCCGTCGACGTGCTCCCGTAGCGCGGCGCGCACCCGCTCGTCCATCTGTGCAGGCGCGGTGACGATCGACGGCTCGAAGCCGATCGCAGCGACGAGCGCGTCGAGCCGCTCGCGATCCGGTGCGCGCGAGTCGACGCTCATGGTGACGCGGTCGGGAATGACGTTCGACGCGCCCGGCTCCACCTTCAGCTCGCCGACGGTCGCGACCGTCCCCGGTATCGCCAGCGCCGCGTCCCGGACCCTCAGGACGAGCTCCGCCGCATTGACGAGTGCGTCGCTGCGTCCCTCCATCGGCGCCGTTCCCGCGTGGCCGGCGGCGCCTTCGAGAACGACCTCGCCGCGGGCGAGGCCGACGATCGCGCTGACCACGCCGAGTGCGCGTCCCTCGCGCAGCAGCACCGGTCCCTGCTCGATGTGCACCTCCAGGTAGACCTCGGGCACGCACACGAGCCCGAGGCTGCCGCCGAAGCCGCGTTCCTCGTCGCGGAACGCGACGACACCGATGGGCGCATCGATCCGCTCCGCGGCCTCGATCCCCGCGAGCACGCCGAGCACGCCGTCATAGCGGCCGCCGTTCGGAACGGAGTCGAGATGCGAGCCCGTCCACACGCGTGCGTCGTCACGCGTGCCGATGAGGTTCCCGGCAGCGTCCACCGCGATGTCGAGCCCCGCCTCGCGCATCCAGCCCGCAGCGAGCTCGTGCGCGCGATCCTCCTCCGGCGAATAGCCGATCCGATCGCCGAGCGCGTAGACCGCTTCGATCCGCTCGAGGAGGCGCACGAACGTTCTCTACACGAAAAGAGCCCCCGAGAGCGCGCGAGCGTTCTCGGGGGCCTGCGGCGTCCGGACCGGTGTAACCGTGTCGCGAACGTCCGTTGGATCGGGACCCTACAACTTCCGCGCGCGGAATGCCGTCGTCGGATCGGCGGCGAACGACGCAAACTCGCCGAAGCCGCGCCCGGCGAGCCCGCGGCGCAAGCGCTCCTCCGAGACGTAGATCGGCGTCTCCGGCCCGCGCGAGAACGAGCTCACGACGATCCCGCCCGGAGCGGTGACGCGGGCGAGCTCGTCGAAGAACGGAATCGCGTTCATCAGCACGACGAGGTCGAACGAGCCGTCCTGGAACGGCAGGCTCGACGCGTCGGCGACCTGGAAGCGCGCGCGGCCCGCCGCCTGCCGCTCGGCCTCGGCCACCATCGCCGGCGAGAGGTCGATGCCGACGACGTCGGCGTCCGGGAACCACTCCGCGAGCGCGATCGCCGCCTTGCCCGTGCCGGTACCGGCGTCGAGGACATGGCGCGGCTCGAGGCTGTCCACCGCCTCCCGCAGCGCAAGAAGGTGGTGCGGGCCGAGGCGCGTCTCCCAGGTCGGCGCCAGGTCGTCGAAGAGACCCTGCATCCGGCGGCGGAAGAACCGCCACGTCCAGGGGCGGCGCACGACAGCGTCCGTGACCTTCCGCGCAACGGCCTGCGCGTTCACGTGCGGATGAGGAGGTCGCTTCCCTCGCCGGCCGCGAGCAGCTCTGCAGCGCTGCCGCGCGAGACCGCGACCGCAACGTTCGCGTAGCTGTCCTCGTACAGGATCAGGTCGCCCGTGCGCGCGTCGGCGAACGTCCGCGCCGCGACCGCGAAGTACTGCCGGTCGTCGACGACGACCTCGACTCGCGTCCCCGGAACGACGCCCGCGTCCTCGAGCTGCTCGCGGGCGAGGTTGAGCGACACATTCCCGAAGCGATCGACGGCGAGCACGGTCGCGTGAATCTGCGAGCCGTCGATCTCGACCTGCGGCACGTCGATGCGGACGAGCTCCTCCGACGCGATCGGCGGGCCGAGCTCGGCGATGGGAACCCCGGCGGCGAGATGCGCAGCTGCCGGCGAGAACAGGTCGCGGCCGTGGAACGTGCGGGAGACGCGCTCGAGCGCGTACGCCGGGTTCGCGAGCTCGTGCACGGCCGCAACTCCGCCGAAGCGGTCGGCGGCGGGAAGCAGGAGCCCGTTGTCGGGGCCGACGTAGAAGCGCCCCTCGGCGTCTTCGAGAACGAGCGGGCGGCGCGAGCCGCCGACGCCTGGATCGACGACAGCGAGGTGCACGCCTTTCGGCATGTACGCGAGCGTGTTCGCGAGCACGAGCGCACCCTGGAGGATCCGCCCGGGCCCGATCCCGTGCGTGATGTCGATGATCTGCGCGTCCGGCGCGATGCGCTTCATGACGCCGTGGCAGGTGCCGACGAAGTCGTCCGCGAGGCCGAAATCGGTCAGGAACGTGATGAACATCAGAGCGACCCTAAGGCCTCGAGCAGCCCGTCGAGATCGTGCGTCTCGGCGAGAGCGACGACGACGAGGCCCGCCTTCCGCGCCTCCTGCGCCGTCTGCGGCCCGATGGCGACGACGGGGATGCGCGTGTGCGCGGCGGCGAGCGCGCGCGCCGCGGAACCGGACATGACGAGAGCGACGTCGGCATCCGGCACGTCCGGCGACAGTTGGATCGTGCGGTAGAGCGGCAGGAAGTCCGCGTCGAGAACGTCGCGCCGCGCACCTTCGGCCGCTGCGAGCAGAAGCTTGCCGCCCGGCAGCTCGTCGCGCAATCCCTCCTGCGTATGCATCGCCGGCACGAGATCGACGCGGAGCCCGTGCCCGCGCAGCGCCTCCGCCGTCGCCGGGCCGATGGCGGCGATCCGGTTCGCGGTGACGCCGCGGCGGCCGAGCTCACGCGCCCCGTTCCGGCTCGTGACGACGAGCCAGTCGTACGCGCGCGCATCGATGGGCTCGTCTCCGAGCGGCTCGATGCGGATCAGATCGCAGAGAACCGCCTCGTGCCCGAGCGCTACGACGCGCTCGGCCACGTCGTCACGCGTGACGAGTACTCGCATCCGCCAGCTCGCGCCCGAGCGCGCCCGGGTCGTCGCCCGTGCGGCGCTCCACCCACGAGCCGTCCTCCGCGGCGACGAGACCGGTCAGCGTCGTGCCGTCGTGGTGCGCGGCGACGGGCGCGAGGCAGCCGCCGCCGACGGCGGCGATGACCGCGCGCTCCGCCTCGACGCGCTCCCGCGTGCCCTCGTGATCGGCAGCCGCGACGAGATGCGTCTCGCCCTCGCGCACCTGCAGCGCGAGCGCGCCCTGACCCGCCTCCGGCAGCAGCTCGTCCGGATCGAAGCGGAGGCCGATCTCGTGCGCGAGGCCGAGCCGGTCGAGGCCGCACGCGGCGAGCACGACGGCGGCGAGCCCGCGCTCGCCGCGCTTGCGCAGGCGCGTGTCGATGTTCCCGCGGAGTGGCTCGATCTGGAGCGAAGGCTCGAGCGCGAGCAGCTGCGCAGTCCGCCGTGCGGACGCGGTACCGATGCGCATGCCGGGACGAATCGCGTCTGCTCCGCAGAGCGCATCGCGTGGATCTTCCCGCGCGAGGTACGCACCGACGCAGAGGCCGTCGGTGTCGGTCGACGTCATGTCCTTCGCGGAGTGGACGGCGATGTCGATGCGATGGTCGAGCAGCGCCTCCTCCAGCTCCTTGACGAAGACGCCGCGCGCACCGATCTCGCCGAACGGCTTCGTCCGGTCGCGGTCGCCCACGGTCGTGATCGGCACGAGCGCGATCTCGATTCCCGGCGCCCGCAGCCGCGCCGCGGCTGCGTCCGCCTGGGTCAGCGCGAGCCGGCTACCGCGACTGCCGACGCGGATCAGCACAGCGCGCGTGTCGCCGGACGGACTGCCCGCAGATCGACGCGCCACGCGGCCGCACCCGGACGAACGCCGTCGGCACCTGGAGCGGCAGCGGCCGCCCGACCATCCGCAGCGGCAGCGGCTTCAGCGTTCGTCCTCGCCGAGACCGAACAGGTGACGCACGGCATCAGCATAGATCACCCCATCGGCTGCCGCCGCTGCCTGCTTCAGGCGGACGGTGGGCAGATGCAGGAGCTTGTTCACGATCTGCGCGGTGATCGACTCGACCGCGCGGCGCTGGCTCTCGTCCAGCCGGCCGAGCACGCCTTCGGCCTTCGCCAGCTCCTGCTCCCGGATCTCCTCCGCGTGCGCTCGCAGCGACGCGATCGCCGGGACGACTTCGAGCGATGCCTGCCACTCGTGGAACTTCTCCGCCTCGGCGGCGACGATCGCCTCCGCGCGCTCGGCCTCGCTGCGCCGCCCCGCGAGCGTTTCCGCGACGATCGCCTGGAGGTCGTCGATGTCGTAGAGGTAGCAGCCGTCGAGCTCGTGGATGGCGGGGTCGAGGTCGCGCGGGACGGCGAGATCGATGAGCAGCAGCCTGCGGCCGCGGCGTGCGCGCTCGACCGTCGCGGCGTCGAGCACATATCCCGGAGCGCTCGTCGACGAGACGACGACGTCGGCCTGCGCCAGCTCGGCCTCGAGCTGTGCGCGGTCGGTCTTGCTGTTGGCGGCGAGCGCGACGAGGGCGCCGCGCGACCGCAGGTTGCGCGCCGCCTGTCCGCTCACCTTGCCGGCGCCGACGAGCACGACGCGACAGCCGGCGAGGTCGCCGAAGACCTGCTCGGCGAGCGCGGCGGCGGCGGACGAGACGGATGCGGGGCTCTCGCCGATCGCCGTCTGCGCACGCACCTTGCGGCCGGCGTGCAGCGCATGCCGGAAGACACGGTCGAGCAGCGGGCCCGGCGTCCCGGCATCGTGCGCGGCTCGCACCTGGCCGAGGATCTCCCCTTCGCCGGGAACGAGCGAGTCGAGCCCCGCGGCGACGCGGAACAGGTGGAGCGCGGCCGCATGGTCGCGCAGGCGGTAGAGCACCGGCTCGAGCTCGCCGAGCAGCTCGACCGCGCGCGCCTCGGCCTCGTCCGCGTCCTCCGCCTCCATGTAGAGCTCGGTGCGGTTGCACGTCGACAGGCACACGGCGGTGCCGAGGCGCTCGGCGATCGCGCGCGACTCGTCGCGGTCGAACGCGACGCGCTCGCGCAATTCGACGGGCGCGCGGTGATGAGAGGTGCCGACGAGGACGAGGCGCATCAATGGCCCGTCCGGTGATGGTCTCGCGTTCCTGGCGCGCGAAAAGCAGGCCAGGCAAGGACGCAGGGAGCGTCGATAGCCGTAGCTATCGGCGCGACTGAGGACGCCGCATGGCGCCGCTTTGCAGCCGCCAGGGACGCACTGACTATTGCCGGACGGGCCATCAACCGAAATGGGTAGCGGGGAGGGCGAGGCGGACGAGGACGACGAGCGCGAAGCCGGCGAGGGCGACGTACGAGGCGCGCCGCCCGGACCATCCGACCGCACGAAGGCCGAGATAGCCCGTCCACACCACCCAGGTGACGAGAGTCGCGACGACGAGCGCATCGACGCGGTCGTGGCGGCTGACGAGCCGGCCGATGCCGACGCCGATCCCGAGCGTCAGGGCCGGAACGGAGACGAGGACGGTGCGGGCCGCGAGCCGGTCGAGCACCGCGAGCGACGGCGCCGGCCGGCGGAGGATGGTCGTCTCACGCCGCTTCAGGCGCCGCTCCTGCCAGAGATAGAGCCCTGACAGCGCGGCGGCGAGGGTGAAGCCGGCGAACGCGACGAGGACGAGACCGACGTGGAGGACGAGGAAGAGGTTCGAGTAGTGACTCCGCGTGCCTGCGCCGGTGCCGCCGCCGGCCCGCGACACGACGAGCAGCACGGCAGCGAGGGGCATGACGACGAGACCGAGCAGGCGATACGGGCGCCGGCAGCCCCAGATGAGGTACGCGCCGACGACGAGCCACACGAAGAGGTTGAGCGAGGTGGCCCATGTCCCCCACGGGAAGCCGTCGTCGCGCGACGCCTGCACGCCGAGAAGCGCGGTCTGCACGAGCCAGCCGAGCCGCACGCCCCACGTCGCCGCGCGGCCCGCAAAACCGGGATGCCTCGCGTCGCCGAAGTAGCCGACCGCGGCTTCCCCGTAGAGCAGGAGCGCGGGCCAGAAGAGGATCTCAGCCAACGGAGACCGTCTCGCGCTCGTCTTCCGCCGTTTTCGGTTCCCGCCGCTCCAGCTCGTCCACCTCGCGCTCGAGCCGTTGCAGCTTGAACGCGATGAGAAGGACGTACGCGAGCACGATCGCGAAGATGACGCAGTACGCCGCGGTGACGTATTTCTCGGCGGTCGTCATGCGAGCCTCAGCTCCCGCAGGCGGAGGTCGAGCCGCTTGCCGGACAGCTCGATGCGATAGAGCGTGTGCGCGAAGACGAGCAAAGCGACCTGCGCCACACAGTAGGTGACGAGGATCCAGCCGCCGAAGTTCGGCCCGTGCAACGTGAACACCTCGGGGTGGACGAAGCTCTTGGCGATGCGGATGGCAAGGAAGCTCACGGGAATGAGCACCACGCCGAAGAGCGCATAGACCGCGCTGAAGTTCGCCCGCAGCGGGCCCGGGTCGACGGAGAAGCGCAGCATGAAGTACGCGCAGTAGAAGAGGAACAGGACGAGGAAGAGCACGAGCTCGTCCTCACCCCAGAGCCACCAGTGGCCCCACGAGATCTTCGCCCAGATCGAGCCGGTGAGCAGCACGAGCGTCCCGAAGATGACGCCCTGGTGCAGGGCGACATAGCTCTCGAGGTCGGCGCGCGGGTCGCGCTTCCACAGATGGCGCAGCGCCTTCCACGCGCCGGCGGCGAAGCACGCATACGCGGTGAAGGCGATGGAGACGTGGAAGTAGAAGATGCGCTGCGAGAAGCCCTGGTTCGCGTCGTTCGGCGCGACGTAGAACACGAGCGCGAGCGCGAGCGTCATGAGCACGAGCGACGTCGCCGCCAGAGCCGGCAGCGGGACGCGGTATGACCTGGACACCGTCCCCATTATTCCGTCACCACGTACTCGAAGGACGCCCAACAGAGCAGCGCGAAGAGGCCGTCGTAGAGGGCGAGGAAGCCGAGATACCGGTCGGGAGCCGCAACGACGCTCGCCCCGACGCCGCCGACGACGATCGGGATGGCGAGCGGCAAGAAGAGGAGCGGCAGGAGCAGGTCGCGGGCGCGGGTGGCGACCGCCATCGCCCCGAGAAACGTCCCGACGGCGCAGATGCCGATGTCGGCGAGCACGACGCCGGCGACGGTGGCCCCGCGGAGCCCGTGGAAGAAGAGCGCGAACACGGGGAGCGCCACGACCTCTGCGGCGACGAGGAACGCAAGCGTCGCGATCGCCTTCGCGAGCCAGATGGCGCTGCGGTCGCACGGCGCGAGCACGAGGCCGTCGAGCGTCCGCTGCTCGCGCTCGGGAACGAACGCGCGGCCGAGCCCGAGTAGCGCGGTGAACAGGATCGCGACCCAGAGCAAGCCGCTCGCCGCGAGCTGCGACGAACGGGCCGAAAGCGAGAAGTGGAAGACGACGAACGTCGCGACGACGAAGAGGAGCATCGCCGGCAGCGTGTCGCGCGCACGCAGCTCGAGCAGCAGGTCTTTGCGCGCGAGCGCGCCGACGTCGGAGAAGTACGTCATGCGAGTGCGAGCCGCGTCGTCGCGAGCGACTCGACGCGCGCGGGGTCGTGCGTCGAGATGAGCAGCGTGCGCTCGCCCTTCAGCTCGGCGAGCTGCACGTCGAGGAGCTCAGCGCCGGCGGCGTCGAGTGCGGTGTGCGGCTCGTCGAGGACGAGCAGCTGCGGATCGTGCAAGAGCACGCGGCACAAGGCGAGCCGCTGCGTCATCCCGCGCGAGTACGAGCCGACGCGGTCGTGGCGCACCTCCCAGAGGCCGAAGCGCTCGAGCAGCATCCCGATCCGTTCGCGCCGCTCGGGCACGTGATAGAGGCGACCGTAGAGCTCGAGGTTCTCGAGCGCCGTCAGCTCGCGATAGACGAGAGGCTCATGCCCGAGGTAGCCGATCGCTCCTCGCTGCACGTCCACCTCCAGCTCTCCCTCGCTCGGGAGGGCGAGGCCGGCGCACACGCGGAGCAAGGTCGTCTTGCCGGAGCCGTTCGGCCCGGTCACGACGGCGACCGCGCCCCGCTCGACCTCGAGTTCGATGCCGCGCAGAACCCGCTTGTCGCCGAAGCGCTTGCCGAGCTTTCGCGCGTGGATCATCGAGGGCTAGTGTAGGTGCGTGGACCTCCGCGAAGCCCAGCGGCCGCTGAAGGACCGCTACCGCGCCGAGCCCTCGGAGGCCCGCATCACGCTGACGGCGCGCGGCGGCGAGACCGCGGGTGCGGCCGCGTGCTCGGTCGACATCGGCCGCGCCGCCTACGCCGCACAGGCGCATGCCGGCGTCGGCGGAGAGGGAACGGCGCCGTGCTCTGGCGACCTCCTGCTCGGCGCGCTCGCCGCGTGCGCGCAGGTGACGTGCCAGATGGTCGCGGCGTCGTCCGGGATCGAGACGACGAAGATCGAGGTGACGGCGGAGGGCGAGCTCGACCTGCGCGGGACGCTCGGCATCGACCGGGAGGTGCCGGTCGGCTTCGACCGCATCACGCTCCACTTCGGCGTGGAAGGGGCAGGGGATAGACGCGACGAGCTGATCGAGAAGACGCTGCGCTACTGCGTCGTGCTGAAGACGCTCGAGCAGCCGCCGGCGATCGCCGTCACGTAACGACGTCGAGGACGACGAACACGGCGAAGACGACGCTGATGACGCCGTTCATCGTGAAGAACGCCGCGTCGAGCCGCCGCACGTCGTTCGGACGCACGAGCGAGTGCTCGTACGCGAGCAGCGCTGCCACCGCCGCGACGCCGATCCAGTAGAGCGCACCGACGGATAGCCCGAAGCCGGCGCCGACGAGGCATGCGACGGTCACGAGATGCGCCAGGCGCGCGCCTGCGAATGCCCCGCGCACGCCGAAGCGCGTCGCGATCGAGCTGAGCCCCTGCGCACGGTCGACGTCGAGGTCGAAGAGCGCGTAGACGCAGTCGAAGCCGGCGACCCACAGCGCGACCGCGGCGCCGAGCAGCCACGATTGCCACGGGAGGTGATTCGTGATCGCCACCCATGCGCCGACGGGCGCGAGGCCGTCGACCGCGCCGAGCCAGAGATGGCAGAGCCAGGTGAACCGCTTGAGGTACGGGTAGACGACGAAGCCCGCGACGGGTATCGGCCACAGCCAGTGCGTGAGCGGGGCGAGCTGCCACACGGAGGCGAGGAAGAGCGCGAGCGAGGCGGCGCAGAAGAGCAGCACCTGCGCGACGGAGAGCTGGCCGCTCGGTATCTCCCGACCGGCGGTGCGCGGGTTGCGCGCGTCGATCGCCGAGTCGATCAGCCGGTTGAGCGCCATCGCGAGCGAGCGGGCTCCCACCATCGCGAGCGTCACCCAGAAGAGGTCGTGCGCGGACGGGACACCGTTGACCGCGAGCAGCGCGCCGACGTAGGCGAACGGCAGTGCGAAGACGGTGTGCTCGATCTTCACGAGCCGCGCGTAGCGCGTGGCGAGCGACGGATAGACGGTGGCGTCGTCCACGGGCTGGGAGCGTAGTCAGGTTTGGACGTGCTCGGTCGGGGCGTCCCCGAGCAGCGAGAGCGCGTGGCCGAGCGCCGGGCGGAGGACGGCGTAGCCGTCGCGACAGCCGCCGACCGAGCCCGGCAGATTCACGACCAGCGTGGAGCCGATCACCCCGGCGACACCGCGCGAAAGCAGGCCGTGCGGCGTCTTCGCGATCGAATCGGCGCGAAGCGCTTCGGCGATGCCGGGCGCCTCCCGCTGCAGCACCGTGCGGGTCGCTTCCGGCGTGACGTCGCGTGGGGCGAGCCCGGTGCCGCCGGTGGTGAGCACCACCCGGGCAGACGCCGCGAGCTCTCCGATCGCCGCGGCGATCTGCTCAGCCTCGTCGGGCACGACGCGCCGCTCGACGGTGT
>JBOGZQ010000032.1:0-3036 GCA_050697375.1 Gaiellaceae bacterium
CGGTGTGGCACGCGCTGATGGAGAAGCTTGCCGAGCAGTTTGCGCGCTACGTCGCCGCGCAGGCGGCCGCGGGCGCCGACGTCATCCAGCTGTTCGACTCGTGGGTCGGCGCGCTCTCGCCCGCCGACTACGAGGAATACGTTGCGCCGTACTCGGCGCGCATCCTCGCCGCCGTCGACGTCCCGACGATCCACTTCGGCACCGGCGCGACCGAGCAGCTCGTGCGCTTATTCGCCGGCGACGTGATCGGCATCGATTGGCGACTCTCGTTCAGTGCCGTGCCGGACGATCGCGCGGTGCAGGGAAACCTCGACCCCGCTGTACTGCTCGGCCCGTGGGATCTCGTCGAGCGCGCGGCACTCGACGTGCTCGCGCAGGGATCGGGCCGCTCGCACGTCTTCAACCTCGGCCACGGCGTGCTGCCGCAGACCGATCCGGACGTCCTGACGCGCCTGACCGCGCTCGTGCAGGAGCCGATCCATGCCTGACGCGGTCGTCCTGATGGCGTACGGGTCGCCGGAACGACTCGCCGACGTCCCCGCGTACTACGCCGACATCCGCGGCGGCCGGCCGATTGCGCCCGAGCATCTCGAGGATCTCGTCGAGCGCTATCGCCGCCTCGGGATCGAGGAGTCGTCGCCGCTCAACGCCATCACCGAGGAAACCCGGGCCGCGCTCGAGCGCGAGACCGGCATCCCGGTCTACACCGGCATGAAGCACTGGACGCCGCACATCGACGACGCCGCATCGTCCGCGCTGGCGGCGGGCGCGGACCGCATCGTCGGCCTCGTGCTCGCGCCGCACTACTCCGCATTGTCGATCGAGGGCTATCGCGACCAGCTCGAAGGCTCGGTCGACGGCGCGCGCCTTGCGTTCGTCGAGAGCTGGCATCTCGAGCCCGGGTTCGTCGAGCTGCTCGCCGGCCGCGTTCGCGGGACGAGCGCGCACGTCGTCTTCACCGCGCACTCGCTCCCGGCGCGCATCCTGGAGATGGGGGATCCGTATAAAGACCAACTGCTCGAAACCGCCGAAGCCGTAGCGGCGAGCGCCGAGCTCGCCGCCTGGTCGTTCTCGTTCCAGAGCGAGTCCCCGACCGGCGAGCCATGGCTCGGCCCGGACATCCTCGACCACCTCGAGGCGCTGCACGCGCACGGCGTCGACCACGTGCTCGTCTGTCCCGTCGGATTCGTGTCCGACCATCTCGAGATCCGCTGGGACATCGATGTCGAGGCGCAGGAGAAGGCGGCCGAGCTCGGAATGCAGCTCGAGCGGATCGAGATGCCGAACGCCGATCCCGCGTTCGTCCGCACACTCGCGCAGATCGTCGAGAGGGCGCTCCGATGACACCGGGCCGAATCGAGGTAGAGCACGCCGCGCGAAAGTTCCGCGTCTATCCGCGGGAGAGCCGCGCGCTCAAGGACCTGCTCATCGCGCGCGGACGCGCGCGCGGCACCGACGTGTGGGCGTTGCGCGACGTCTCGTTCACCGTCGAGCCGGGGAGCGCGATCGGCCTCGTCGGGCGCAACGGCTCCGGCAAGACGACCCTCCTGCGGCTGCTCTCCGGGATCGTCAAGCCGACGTCGGGGCACGTTGCCGTCGGCGGCCGCATCGGCTCGCTGCTCGAGCTCGGCGCCGGCTTCCATCCCGAGCTCACCGGCCGCGAGAACGTCTACCTCAACGGCTCCATCCACGGTCTCAAGCGCATCGACATTCGCGAGAAGCTCGACGAGATCGTCGCGTTCGCCGGCCTCGAGGATTTCATCGACCTCCCGGTACGCACGTACTCGTCGGGGATGTACATGCGGCTCGGCTTCGCGATCGCGTCGCACATCGAGGCGGACGTCCTCCTGCTCGACGAAGTGTTCGCCGTCGGCGACGAGGCATTCCAGCGGAAGTGTTTCGGCAAGATCTTCGAGTTCAAGCAGCGCGGAGGCACGATCGTGTTCGTCTCGCACGACGCGGGCGCCGTCGAGCGGCTGTGCGACCGCGCCGTGTTGCTGAGCGGCGGCACCGTCGCGTTCGACGGCCCGACGCACGAGGCGGTCGTCGCGTACCGCCGCCTGCTCGCGGGCGAGCGCGATCCGGAGGAGCGTGCCGCCGGCCTGAAGGAGTGGGGCGGCGAGGTCGCCCGCGTCGAGAACGTGCGTCTGCTCGCGGACGACGGCTCGGAGCGCAGCCAGCTCCTGGCGGGCGAGCCGTTCGCGATCGCGCTCGACCTGGCCGCCGACACGCCGATCCCGCCGCCGCGGCTCGGCTGGGAGCTCCGCGACGACGCGGGCGTCCTCGTCGCCGCCGACGCCGTCTCGACGTCCCAGCTCGGCTGGAACGGCAGCACGCAGGCGCTCCCGCTCACGTTCCGGTCGGAGCGGCCGCCCTTTGCCGACGGCCGCCTGCACCTCCGCCTCGACGTCGCCGACGAGCGCGGCGAGACGCAGTACCACTCCCTCGACGACGCGCTCGTCTTCGTCATCTATCCCGCCGACGAAGGACGTGGGCTCGTGCGCCTCGAAGGCCGATGGGCTTCAGACGTCGAATCGGAGCGCACATGATTCGTCGAAGTCGCACGTTCCTCGGGCGGCGCTCGCAAGGGAGGCAAGCGAGCGGCGCGAGTGGCAGTACGGGTGGTACGACCGAGCGCCGCGAGCGCAGCATCCTGCAGCGAGCGTCGTCAGGCGCCGGCGGAGCCCCGCTTCGCGGGGCGGGAGCCGACGCCGGCGAGGAGCGTGCGTCATGAGCAGCCGCACGTGCCCCGAATGGCCCGACCTGATGGAGATCGCGCCCGAGCTCCAGTTCAAGCACTACACCGTCGCGGAGGCGCAGCTTCCCGCCGACGCGCTCATGCTGATCAAGGACGTCTCGCTCGCAGACGTCGCCGTCTGCTGCGACCTCGACCACAACGTCTTCTACGCCGCGCACACCGACGAGCGCGTCGCCGAGGCACTTCGCTCGAGTCACTGGTTCGAGGTGCGCGACTGGATCCGCGCCGGCCGGCCGGGGCAGGAGTATTAGTAGTCCCGTACCAGGTACCGGTCGTTC
>JBOGZQ010000033.1:0-9323 GCA_050697375.1 Gaiellaceae bacterium
GCGGTAGGGGGTCGGCAGCAGGGCGCCGACCGGGCACAGCTCGGTGACGTTGCCGGTGAACGGGCCGGTGTACGGCTTGTCCTCGAACGTCGTGATGACCGACATCGCGCCGCGGTTGGCGGCGACGAGCTGGCCGTCCTCCGAGACCGACTCGCTGAAGCGGGTGCAGCGGTAGCAGAGGATGCAGCGCTCGCGGTCGAGCGAGATCGTCGGCGAGATCGGGATCGGCTTCTCGAACGTGAGCTTCTCGAAGCTCATCCGCGTGTTGCCGGGGCCGTACCGGAACGTCAAGTCCTGGAGCGGGCACTCGCCGCCCTTGTCGCAGACGGGGCAGTCGAGCGGATGGTTCACGAGGATGAACTCGAGCGTCGCGTTCTGCCCCTCGGCCG
The DNA here is from genome assembly GCA_050697375.1 of Gaiellaceae bacterium. Taxonomy (GTDB): domain Bacteria; phylum Actinomycetota; class Thermoleophilia; order Gaiellales; family Gaiellaceae; genus Palsa-739. The sequence continues at coordinate 390 of JBOGZQ010000033.1, forward strand.
CCTTCGCCGAGCTGCGCGCCGTGTGCACGACCATGCCGTCGGCGGCGGTGAGCGTGCAGGCGGCCTGGAGCTTCGGCATCCCTTCGATCTCGACGAGGCACATTCGGCATGCGCCGACGGGTGGGCCGAGACGCGGCTCGTAACAGAAAACGGGGATCTCAACACCGGCGGCGAGCGCGGTCTCGACGAGGCCCGTGCCCTTGGGCACCTGCACCTCGCGCTCGTCGATCGTGACGCGGACGAGGTCGGTCATGCCGGCACCGCTGCGTGCGCGTGCTGGTCGACGGGCGCGAACAGCCGGTCGAGCGACGAGTCGGCGCCGAACGGGCAGCCGCCGTGCTCGAGGTGCGCGTGGAACTCGTCGCGGAACTTCGTCACGCAGCTCGCGACCGGCATCGCGGCCGAGTCACCGAGCACGCAGAGGCACTTGCCGATGATCCGGTCGCAGACGTCGAGCAGGATCTCGAGGTCCTGCTCGGTCGCGGTGCCGTTCTCGACCGCGAGCAGGATCTGCACGAGCCAGCGCGTGCCGACGCGGCACGGGGTGCACTTGCCGCACGACTCGTGCATGTAGAACTGCGCGATCCGCAGCGCGAACTGGACGATGCACGCGCGGTCGTCGATGGCGGTGACGACGCCCGACCCGATGAAGAGACCCTTCTGGCCGAGCGACGTCGCGTCGAGCTTCGTGTCGATCTCGTCCGGCGCCATCACCGGGAACGAGGAGCCGCCGACCATGACCGCCTTCAGCTCGCGGCCGTCGGTGATGCCGCCCCCGATGTCGTAGATCAGCTCGCGCACGGTGATGCCGTGCGGGCGCTCGTACGCCCCGGGGCGAACGACGTTGCCGGAGAGGCAGAAGACGCGCGTGCCCGTCGAGTCCGGCGGGACGCCGATCTGCGCGAACTCCTCCGGCCCGATCTCGAGGACGACGGGGATGGTCGTGATCGTCTCGACGTTGTTGATGAGCGTCGGCGACGCGTACACGCCTTCGATAGCAGGGAACGGCGGCTTCGACCGCGGCTGGCCGCGCTTGCCCTCGAGCGACTCGAGCAGCGCCGTCTCCTCGCCGCAGATGTATGCGCCGGCGCCGCGGTGCACGACGATCGTCACGTCGTCCATGAGCCCCGCCGCCTTCGCCTCGTCGACCGCCGACTGGAGGACGTCGTACTCGGTCGAGTACTCGCCGCGGATGTAGATGAAGATCGACTTCGACTGGATCGCATGCGCGGCGATGAGGCAGCCTTCGATCAGCCGGTGCGGGACGCGCAGCATGATCTCACGATCCTTGAACGTCCCCGGCTCCGACTCGTCGGCGTTGACGGTGATGTACACAGGCTTCGCGATCTTGTCCGGCGTCGGAATGAAGCTCGCCTTGCGGCCGGTCGGGAAGAAGGCGCCGCCGCGGCCGCGCAGGTTCGACTCGATCAGCAGCGCGATCACCTCACCGGGCGGCATCGCGCGCGCCTTCGCGAGCTGCGCGTAGCCGCCGACCGCGCGATACGACGCGAGGTCGCGCAGTGGCCGCTCGACGGCGCCGCCGAGGACGAGAGCGGGATCGGCTTCAATCGCCATTCCGCACCCCCGCGACGATCGAAGGAACGTCGTCGGGCGTGACCGACTGCCGGTAGCGATGGTCGACGGCGACGATCGTCGGCGTCGAGCAGCCGCCGAGGCACTCGACCGCGCGCAGCGTGATGTTCCCGTCAGGCGTCGTCTCGCCGGGAGCGACGCCGAGCTCGCGCTCGAACGACTCGAGCACGGCCTGCGCGTTCACGAGGCCGCAGCAGACGTTCGTGCACACCTCGATCGTGTGCCGCCCGGCGGGCTCGAGGTTGAACATGTCGTAGAAGCTCGCGACCGACATGCAGTACGCCGGCGTGAGGTCGAGTGCGTCGCCGACCTCCTCGAGCGCCTCCCGCGAGAGCCAGCCGTACTGCTCCTGCGCGAGCCGAAGCGCCGGCAGGATCGCCGACTTCGAGCTCGGGTAGCGCTTCGCCACCTTCTGGATCTCGCTCTGCAGCGTCATCGGTCGGTGTCTCCCATCACCGCGTCGAGCGAGCCGACGATCGCGATCAGATCGGCGATGAGCGCGCCCTGCGCGCACGTCGCGGTCGCCTGGAGCGCCGCGAACGACGGTGCGCGGAAGTGCACGCGCCACGGCCTCGGGCCGCCGTCACTGACGACGTAGCAGCCCGACTCGCCGCGCGGCGACTCGATGGCGACGTAGATCTCGCCGGCCGGCACGCGGTAGCCCTCGGTGACGATCTTGAAGTGGTGGATGAGCGACTCCATCGACGTGTGCAGCTCCTCGCGCGGCGGCAGGACGACCTTGCGGTCGTCCGCGATCCACGGCTCTCCCTCCATCCGCTCGAGCCGGTCGAGGCACTGGCGCACGATCTTCACCGACTCCGCCATCTCGTCCATGCGCACGCGGTAGCGGTCGTAGACGTCGCCGCCGGTGTAGACGGGGACGCGGAAGTCGACCTGCTCGTACGCGAGATACGGCTGGTCGCGCCGCAGGTCCCAGTCGACACCCGATGCGCGCAGCACGGGGCCGGACTGCCCGAGCGCTATCGCGTCGGCGGCGGAGAGCTGCCCGACGCCCTGCGTGCGCTCGAGCCAGATCTGGTTGCGGTCGAGAATCGTCAGGTACTCGTCGAGCGCGCCGGGCATGATCTCGACGAACTTCCGCGCCTCGGGGAAGAAGCCGGCGGGGATGTCCTCCGCGAGGCCGCCCGCCTGGAAGTAGCGCGTGTGCATGCGCTGGCCGGCGACGAGCTCGAAGAGATCGAGGATCGTCTCGCGCTCGCGGAAGCAGTACCAGAACATCGAGATCGCACCCAGCTCGAGCGCCGACGTCCCGAGGAAGACGAGATGCGAATGGATGCGGTTGAGCTCGCACAGGAGCATGCGCATCCACGTCGCCTTCTCCGGAACCTCGAGCTCGAGCAGCTTCTCGATCGCGAGGACGAAGACGAGCTCGTTGTTCTGGTAGCCGACATAGTCGATGCGCTCGGGATACGTGATCGCCTTCCACCACGTCTTCTGCTCCATGTTCTTCTCGAAGCCGGTGTGGAGGTAGCCGATGACGGCCGACAACCCGACGACCTGCTCGCCGTCGAGGTCGACGATGAGCCGGAGCACGCCGTGCGTGGACGGGTGGTTCGGGCCGAAGTTGACCTGCAGGATGTCGTCGGTCTCGTGCAGCGCCGCGGGGACGTCGAGCACGGTCGGCACGCGCGCGGGGATGCGCGATCCCTCGTAGATCGGATCGCCGACGATCGGCCAGCGGCGCGCGCGCCCGACGTGTGAGAGCGTCGAGTTCATTCGGCGGGAGAGAAGCGGACGGGCTCGCCGCCGATCGGATAATCCTTGCGCAACGGGTGCCCTTCCCAGTCGTCGTCCATCAGCAGGCGCACGAGATTCGGATGGCCGTCGAAGCGCATGCCCATCAGGTCGTACTGCTCGCGCTCGAGCCAGTCGGCCGCCGGCCACACCGAGACGACGCTGTCGACGTGGTCGCCGTCCTCGAGCCAGCACTGGAGGCGCAGCCGCGGCGCGCTCTGCCGCAGCGCGAGCAGGTGGTAGCTGAGCGAGAACCGCGCCGGCTTCACCTCCGGCAGCGTCTGGAGGCCCTGCGTCATCGGCATGTTGAGGTCGCGCCCGGAGGCGGTGCCGATGTAGCCGGATACGCCCTCGCCGGCCCAGTTCAGATAGTCGGTGGCGACGATGTCGATGAGGAGCGCGAAGCCGAGCTCATCGCGCGCGTACGTGCATGCATCTCGGATGTGCGCGCGGTCGACGACGACGGTCGTCTCGCCATACGCCTCCTTCGCCTCGACGTAGCCGGGGATCTTCGTCCAGTCGCTCACGTTGCGACTTGCCGCCGTTCGTACGCCGGCGGCACGCCGGCGAGGTGCGCCTCGTGCAGACGGATGATCCCTTCCATCAGAGCCTCCGGGCGCGGCGGGCAGAACGGGATGTAGATGTCGACCGGAACGATGCGGTCGACGCCCTGGAGGATCGCGTAATTGTTGAACATCCCGCCCGAGCTCGCGCATGCGCCCATCGCGATCACCCACTTCGGCTCGAGCATCTGGTCGTAGATCTGCCGGAGCGGCACGACCATCTTGTGCGCGACGCGTCCCGACACGATGAGCAGGTCGGCCTGGCGGGGCGAGGAGCGGAATGCCTCCATGCCGAAGCGCGCGAGGTCGTAGCGCGAGCCGACGATCGCCATCATCTCGATCGCGCAGCACGCGAGCCCGAACGTGTCGGGCCACATCGATTTCGTCTGCGCCCAGCGCACGGCCTTGTCGAGCGTCGTGATCCCGAGCGCCTGCTCGAGCTCCTCGACGCCGAGCTCCTCCTCGAAGCGGGACGGGCCCTTCGTCGGCCAGAGCAGCCGCTCCGACTGGAGGCCGTAGTCGCGCAAGCGGATCGGGTCGTCAGCCATCTACCACTCGAGGGCGCCCTTGCGCCAGATGTAGACGTAAGCGACGACGAGGATGAGGACGAAGAACGCGAACTCGACGAAGCCGAACCAGCCGAGCGCGTGGAGCTGTACCGCGAGCGGGTACAGGAACACGATTTCGATGTCGAAGACGATGAAGAGCATCGCCGTCAGGTAGAAGCTGACAGTGAAGCGCTGCGGCTTCATCTGGCCCTGCGACACACCCGATTCGAACGGGATGACGCGCGCCTTTGTTCGCCGCGTCGGACGGGTCGCGAGGGCGAACGAGAAATAGATCATCGAGGCCGGGATCGCGAGCGCGAAGAGCCCGTAGATGAGGAAGGGCAGCCAGTTGCTCAGCATCGGCGGGGCGACGTTACCAAGTCCGCACTTGTTCACGCTCGACACCAGTAGCGAAGCGCGAGGCGGGTGTTACAAAGTCGTTTGGAGGCCGCCCTCGCTGGTACGATGGGAGGACGATGGAGCTCCAGGAGCGCACCGAGAGCATCGTCTCGCTGACCCCCGCTGCGGCGGAGAAGATCCGCGCACTCATTGCGACCGAGACCGACGTCTCCGTCCTCCGGGTCGCGATCGAGGGCGGCGGCTGCTCCGGGTTCCAGTACGGCCTCGGTTTCGACCGCGGCGCCCAGGAGGGCGACCACGAGTTCGAGATCGAAGGGGTCAAGGTGGTCGTCGATCCGTTCAGCGCCCCGTACCTCAAGGGCTCGACGGTCGACTACCTCGAGACCATTCAGGAGTCCGGGTTCAAGATCGACAACCCGAACGCCGTCGCCTCGTGCGGCTGCGGGCACTCCTTCCAGGTGGCCGAAGGCGAGGCGCCCGAAGAGGGCGCTCACGGCTGCGGCTCCGGCTGCTCGCACTAGTGCCGGCAGTCCACCGGATCCTCCTCTCCGTCTTCACCCTCGGAGTCGTCGTGCAGTTCTTCCTGGCCGGCCTCGGCGTCTTCCGCACCCAGGACGGGGCGTCGAGCGCGCGCTTCGACCACGTGTGGGGCCCGCACCGGACGCTCGGCAACGTCCTCTTCATCGTTGCGCTCCTCGTGCTTGTCGCGGCGATCGTCGCCCGCGTCGGACGGACGCGCGTCCTCCTCAGCCTGCTGTTCCCGCTGCTCGTGTTCGTCCAGTCCGTGCTCGCGAACAACGGCCCATCGTGGGTCCGCGCGTTCCATCCGGTCGTCGCCGTTCTCATTCTCGCCCTCGCCGGCTCGTTCACGGGCCGGCTCTGGCGCGAGCATCGCGCCCCAGTCGGCTGATGCCTCCGCTCCGCGTCGCCGTCGTCGGCTCGGGCCCGGCCGGCTTCTACGCGGCGGGAGCTCTGCTCGGCGGCGAGACGCCGGTCGAGGTCGACATGTTCGAGCGGCTGCCAACGCCGTGGGGGCTCGTCCGTCTCGGCGTCGCGCCCGACCATCCCAAGCTGAAGACGGTGTCGCGTGCATTCGAGCGGATCGCCGAGCGCCCGGGCTTCCGCTTCATCGGGAATGTCGAGGTCGGCCGCGACGTCGAGCACGCAGATCTGGCGCGCCTCTACGACGCGGTCATCTACGCAGTCGGCGCGCAGACCGATCGGCGCCTCGGCATTCCCGGCGAGGACCTGCCCGGGTCGTGGCCGGCCACCGAGCTCGTCGCCTGGTACAACGGCCACCCCGACTACCAGCAGCTCCACTTCGACCTCGCGGTCGAGCGGGCAGTCGTGATCGGTGTCGGGAACGTCGCGCTCGACGTCGCGCGCATGCTCGCGCTGACGCCGGAGGAGCTCGGGCCGACCGACACCACCGACGCGGCGATCGCCGCCATCCGCGGCGCGTCGCTGAAGGAGATCGTCGTCGTCGGTCGCCGCGGCCCCGCGCAGGCCGCGTTCACGACCCCCGAGCTCGCCGAGCTCGGCGAGCTCGCCGGCGCCGACGTGATCGTCGACGCGGCCGACCTCGAGGGAGCCGTCGCGACGGACACGAACTCGGAGCGCAACCTCGAGGTGCTGCGCGAGTTCGCGTCGCGCGAGCCGTCGGGCAAGCCGAAGCGCGTCGTGCTGAAGTTCTTCCATTCTCCCGTGGAGATCCACGGCGACGGCCGCGTCGAGAGCATCGAGCTCGTGCGCAACGTCCTCGACGAGGACGGGCGTGCCGTGCCGACTGAGCAGCACGAGACGCTGCCGTGCGGGCTCGTCTTCCGCAGCGTGGGCTATCGCGGCGTCGAGCTTCCCGGCATCCCGTTCGACGAGCGTAGCGGCACGATCCCGAACGAGGGCGGGCGCGTCGAGCCGGGCCTGTACGTCGCCGGCTGGATCAAGCGCGGGCCGACCGGCGTCATCGGCACGAACAAGAAGGACGCGAGCGAAACCGTCGAGCTGCTGCTGGCCGATCTCGTCGACGCTCCGCGGAAGGGCGCGACCGCGGCGGACGTCGACGCATTCCTCGACGAGCACGGCGTGCGCCGCGTGCTCTACACAGGCTGGCAGTCGATCGACGAGCGCGAGCGCGCAGCCGGCGAGAAGCAGGGTCGCCCGCGCGTGAAGCTCTGCACGTGGGACGACTTGTTGGAGACTGCCGAGCGCCTACACTCAACTGCATGAAGACGGACGACAAGCAGGAGCTCTGGGGCGGCGAGACGACGAAGGCGATCGCCAACTTCCCCGTGTCGGGCGAGCCCATCCCCGCGCCCGTCGCGCGCTGGCTCGGCCGAATCAAGGGGGCCGCGGCGCGTGTGAACGCCGACCTCGGCCTGCTCGACGCCGACAAGGCGGAGCGGATCGCGATCGCGGCGGAGCGCATCGGCAACGGCGAGCTCGACGACCAGGTCCCGATCGACGTCTTCCAGACCGGTTCCGGCACGTCGTCGAACATGAACGCGAACGAAGTGATTGCAACTCTTGCGGGCGCGGGGATCCACGCGAACGACGACGTGAACATGGGACAGTCGTCGAACGACGTCTTCCCGTCGGCCGTCCATCTCGCCGCGCTCGACGAGATCGTCAACGACCTTCTTCCCGCGCTCGAGCAGCTCGCGAGCTCGCTCCAGGCGAAGGCGCTCGAGTTCGACGACGTGGTCAAGTCCGGCCGTACGCATTGGATGGACGCCGTTCCCGTGACGCTCGGGCAGGAGTTCGCCGGCTACGCCGCGCAGGTGCGCCAGGGCTACGATCGCGTCGGCTCGACGCTCGAGCGGCTCGGCCAGATCCCGCTCGGAGGCACAGCCGTCGGCACCGGCCTCAACACGCATCCCGAGTTCGCCGCGCGCGTGCGGAAGATCCTCGTCGAGGAGACAGGGCTGCAGATCTCCGGCCCGGCGGATCCGTTCGAGGCGCAGGCTGCGCGCGATGGCATCGTCGAGGCGTCGGGGGCGCTGAAGACGGTGGCGGTGTCGCTGACGAAGATCGCGAACGACATCCGCTACCTCGGGTCAGGCCCGCGCGCCGGTCTCGCAGAGATCGCGCTGCCGGAGCTCCAGAAAGGTAGCTCGATCATGCCCGGCAAGGTGAACCCGGTCATGCCCGAGGTCGTCACGCAGGTGGCCGCGCAGGTGATCGGCAACGACGCGGCGATCACCGTCGGCGGCATGCAGGGCCACTTCGAGCTGAACGTGTTCGTGCCGCTCCTTGCGAAGAACATCCTCGAGTCGGTGAAGCTGCTCGCGAGCGCGGCGCGACTCTTCGCAGAGAAGTGCGTCGACGGCATCACGGCGAACCGCGAGACGTGCGAGCACTACGCGGAGTTGACGTTGTCGGCGGCGACGGCGCTCAATCCGTACATCGGCTACGACCGCGCGACGGAGATCGTCAAGGAAGCGGCGTCGTCAGGCCGCTCGCTACGCGAGGTTGCACGTGACAAGGGCGTCGAGGATTCCGTCCTGGACAACGCGCTGGACTACCGAAAAATGGCCAAGCCGCACGAATAGTTTCGAATCCTGCGCGGAGGAAAATCGACATACGATTTGGCCTTGGTAGGGAGCGTCCGCAGCGCTCCGAGTAGATAAAGAGGGGGGATTCTCTTGATGAACCACCGACGCAGGTGGCGTCTGCTGGTTGTTCCGGCAGTCACTGTCTTAGCCGCCGTCGCCGCTTCCGTATCCGCCGGCCCCGCACATGCCGCGAGGTACATGACGGTCTCCCAGGGAGCCGGCGCCGCCGCGCTCGCCGGGTACACGCCGTTCAGCCCGACCGACCCGAGCACGCCGGAAACGGTGACGTTCGTGCTCCAGGCGCGGAACGAAAGCCAGCTCGAGTCGCAGGTGGGCGCCGGGATGCCCGGCGGCTACCTTTCGGTGCGCCAGTTCGCCAACACGTACGGCCAGTCGAAGTCCGTCATCCAGGGCATCGAGGGGTACCTCGCCGGATACGGCATCCGCTCGCACGCGATGTCGGACAATCTCGACATCCAGACGACCGGTACGGCCGGCCAGTACAACAACGCGTTCCAGATCGTCCAGCAGGACTACAAGGTCCCGAGCGGCGGAGCCCACGGG
>JBOGZQ010000034.1:0-12923 GCA_050697375.1 Gaiellaceae bacterium
GGCCGTTCTCGCTGTCGTGCCTTTGCAGCTGCTCGCCTACCGCATCGCCCGGCTGCGCGGCCTCAACGTCGACCAGCCGCGCAACTTGGCCAAGACGGTAACCGTCGAGTAGCTGCTAGTCCAGCGACCGGCGCAGCCGCTTCGTCTCGCCGCGGAGCTTCTTCTCCTCGAGCCTGCGTTCCCTCGATGCCGTGGTCGGCTTCGTCGGCACGCGCTTGCGCTCGACGCGCAACGCCTCGCGGAGTGCGGCGACGAGACGCTCGGTCGCGAGCTCTCGGTTGCGCAGCTGGCTCCGCTCGTCCTGAGCGATCGCGCGCAGGACCGGGCCGGCTTTCGCGACGACGCGCCGCTTCTGCACGTCGGTCAGCGAGTCCGACGACTCGACGTCGAAGACTGCCTCGACGCGCGTCTCCGACTTCTGCGCGTGCTGGCCGCCCGGTCCGCTCGACCTCGACGTGCGCAGCTCGATCTCGCGCAGGGGCAGAACGACCGAGCGGGTGACGCGAATAGACTCGCCGTCCATGGCCGCGATTCTCCTTGACGTCGACGGTGTGCTGCACGTTTCCGGCCATCCGCTGCCCGGCGCCGCCGAGGCGGTGCGCCGGCTGCGGGGCGACGGCCACCGGCTCCGGTTCGTGACGAACACAACGACCCGGTCGCGGGCGAAGCTCGCCGAGGAGCTGCGGACCGCCGGGATCGAGGTCGACGACGCCGAGGTGCAGACGACCGCCGACGCGGCGGTGACCGCGCTGCGGGGGAGGCGCGTGCTCGCGCTCGTCATGCAGGGCCTCGTCGCCGACCTGGACGGGATCGAGCTCGTGGGCGAGGGGGCGGACGCGGTGCTGATCGGCGGCGCCGACGAGACGCCGGAGACGAATCTCGTCTTCTCGTACATGAACCTCGCGCGCGCTTTCGCGGAGCTGGAGATGGGCGCGAAGCTCTATTGCCTGCACCGCAACCGCTGGTGGCAGACCACGCGCGGCCCGCTGCTCGACGCGGGCGCGTTCGTCGCCGGGCTCGAGTACGCCGCCGATGTCGAGGCCGTCCTCATCGGCAAGCCGAGCCCGTCGTACTTCACCGCCGCGCTCGAGGCGCTCGACGCCGACCCCGACCGCGCGTGGATGGTCGGCGACGATCTCGAGAGCGACATCGCCGGCGCGCACGCGATGGGCATCAACACCGTGCTCGTGCGCACGGGGAAGTTCCGCCCCGATGCCGTCGAGGCGTCGCGCGTCCGGCCCAACGGCATCGTGTCGTCCATCGGCCACGTTCCCGACTGGCTCGAGGAACATCTATGAGCATCCGCGTCGGCACCGATCTGATCGAGATCGCGCGCATCCGCCGCTCGCTCGAGCGGTACGAGCGCTTCCGCGAGCGCTGCTTCACGCCCGCGGAGCGCGTATACTGCGACTCGCGGCCGAACCCGGCGCAGAGCTATGCCGGCCGCTTCGCCGGCAAGGAGGCGGTGGGCAAGGCACTCGGTTTCGGCGTCGCGCGCGCATTCGCGTGGACGGACATCGAGATCGTCGGGAGACCGAAGCCGTCGGTGCGCCTCTCGGGCCGCGTCGCTGCGTGGGCAGAGCACGTCGGCGCCGGAGCGATCGACCTGTCGATGACGCACTCGCGCGAGCTCGCGCAGGCGGTGGCGGTGGTGGATGACTGACCTCGTGCCGCTGTACACCGCGGCCGAGATGCGCGACGCGGAGGCCGGCTACCCCGGTGAGGTCGAGGAGCTGATGGAGCGCGCCGGGTCGGCGGTCGCGGGCATCGGGATCGAGCTGTATCCGGAGGCCCGGCGCTGGACAGTCGTGTGCGGCGGCGGTGCGAACGGCGGTGATGGGCGCATTGCCGCGCGCGAGCTCGACCGCGCGGGCAGGGAGGCGCAGATCGTCGACTCGAAGGCGGGCGAGTCGGATCTCGGCGACCCGGACGTGATCGTGGATGCGCTCTTCGGAACGGGCTTCGCCGGAGAGGCTCGACCGGATGCAGCGGCGCTCATCGAGCGGATGAACGGCTCCGCCGCTCCCGTCCTCGCGGTCGACATCCCGTCCGGCGTCGATGCGTCGACCGGCGAGGTCTCCGGTGCAGCTGTGCACGCCGATGCGACGGTGGCGTTCCACGGCCGCAAGACCGGCCTCGTCGTCGCGCCGGGGCGATTCCACGCGGGCAGCGTTTACGTCGCCGACATCGGGCTCGACGAGATCGACACCGAGGACCGGCTCGTGGGCGTCGGGATCTTGCAGGCGGTTCCGCGCCGCGGCGAGCGCGACAACAAGTACACGGCGGGCCACGTGCTCGTCGTCGGCGGTTCGCCGGGACTGACCGGCGCGCCGTCGCTGACCGCGATGGCGGCGCTGCGCGCCGACGCCGGCTACGTCACGCTCGCCGCGCCGGAGTCGACACTGCCTGTCTTCGAGCAGCGGTTGCTGGAAGTGGTCAAGCGGCCGCTGGCCGACGACCTTGGCGAGCTCGCTGCGAAGGCGTCAGCCCTCGCGATCGGCCCCGGCCTCGGCCGCAGCGACGCTGCGCGCGCGCTCGTGCGCCGCGCGCTCGCGGAGCTGACGATTCCCGCAGTCGTCGACGCGGATGCGCTCTTCGAGCTCGAGCCGGGCGACTGGCCGGCGCCTCGCGTGCTGACGCCGCACGAGGGCGAGCTCGGACGCCTCCTCGGCCGCGACTCGAAGGAGATCGCGGCCCATCGCCTCGCTGCCGTGCGCGAGGCGGCGGAGCGCTTCGGCTGCGTCGTCCTCCTCAAGGGCCCGGACACGCTCGTCGCCGCACCCGGCCGCGGCCTCCTCGTCTCGGCGCTCGGGCTGCCGTCGCTCGCGACGGCGGGGACCGGCGACGTGCTCACCGGCATCGTCGCCGCATTCCTCGCGAAGGGAATGGACGCGCAGCTCGCCGCCGCCGCTGCGGCGGCGGCCCAGCAACGCGCGTCGGTCGAGGCGCCGCAGCGCGCGGGCCTCGTCGCGAGCGACCTCATCGACGCGCTGCCGCGCGTTCTGGGGTAGATGCACAGGTCGGAGATCACGATCGACCTCGGCGCGGTGCGGCACAACGCCCACGTCCTGCTCGACGCGCTGCGCGGGTCGCAGCTCTGGGCGGTCGTGAAGGCGAACGCGTACGGGCACGGCGCGACCGACGTCGCCGGCGCCGCGCTCGGCGCCGGCGCGTCCGCACTCTGTGTCGCGACCGTCCCCGAGGCGCTGGCGTTGCGCAGCGACTTCCCGTCGGCACGGATCATCGTCATGGGGCCCGCGCTCAACCGCGAGGTCGGCCAGGCGCGCGACGCGCACCTCGAGCTCGTCGTCAGCTCGAACGACGAGATTCCGCCGGGCGTCCGCGTGCACGTGAAGCTCGACACCGGCATGGGCCGGTGGGGCGTCTCCGAGCTCGCCTCGCCGGCGCTCGAGGTCGTCGGCCTCATGAGCCATCTCGCCACCGCCGACAGCGATGCGGCCTTCGCCGAGTGGCAGATCGAGCGCTTCCGCGCCGCGACCGCGCCGTATACGCACCTCGAGCGGCACATCGCGAACAGCGCCGGGGCACTGCGCTATCCGTCCGCCGCGTTCGACGCGGCGCGTTGCGGCATCGCGCTCTACGGCCTCTCGCCGTTCGGGACCGGCCCGGCGGAGGACGGCCTTCGCCCCGTGCTCGGGTGGGACAGCTACGTCGCGCAGTCGAAGCTCCTGCACACGGGGCAGAGCACCGGGTACGGGCGCCGCTTCGTCGCCGAGCACGACACGTGGATCGGCATCGTGCCGGTCGGCTACGCGGACGGCTTCCGCCGCGACATGACCGGCACGACCGTGCGGGTCGGCGGCGAGCTGCGTCGCGTCGTCGGCACCGTGTCCATGGACGCGATCGCGGTCGAGCTCGACGGCGAGGTCGTGCCGGGGACGCCGGTCGTGCTCATCGGCCGGGGCGTGCTCGCCGAATCGCACGCGAGTGTCGCGGAGACGATCACCTACGAGCTCGTGTGTGGGATCAACTCGAGCGCCACGCGGGCGCGGCGGACCGTCGTCGATGCCTGACGACCGGTTCGCCCGCACCGCCGACCGCGTCGCGGCGCTTCAGGACGAGCGCGCAGCGGAGCTTGCCGAGAACGTGCGCGCGTTCCTGCTGCCGCATGGAGGCGAGAGCGCGATCGACGTCGGCACGGGAGCAGGCGCGCTCGCGTTCGCGCTCGCCCCGCTCGTGCAAGACGTCGTCGGCGTCGACCGGGTGCCGGAGCTGCTCGAGCGCGCACGGGAACGCGCGCCGGCCAACGTCACCTTCGTCGAAGGGGACGCGGAGCAGCTTCCGTTCGACGACTTCTCCTTCGACCTGGCGGCGACGCTGCGCACCCTCCACCACGTCCAGCGGCCGGAAGTCGTGCTCGCGGAGCTCGTGCGCGTGACGCGTCCCGGAGGCCGGCTGCTCGTGATCGATCAGATCGCTCCCGTCGACCCGCTCGCCGCGCTCGCAGTCGACCGCTTCGAGCGTTCGCGCGACCCCGGGCATACGCGGCTGCTCCCGGACATCGACCTGCGCCAGCTGTTCGAGGCGAACGGGCTCGTGTTGGCGCGGGACAAGCGCGAGACCGAGCGCCGCCCGCTCGACGCGTACCTCGACCTCGCCGGCTGCTCCGGCGACGACCGCGAGCGCGCAGTCGGGCTCGCGCCCGAAGGGGCGGATGCCTACAACGCGCAGCTCGGCTGGTACCTGCTGGTCAGATGACGGGGCGGAGGTGGTCGACCGCGTCGCGCAACTGCTCGCGCTCGGTCTCGAGACTGGTGAACGAGTGATGGAGCCGGCGCTCACCTTCGGCGGTCAGCCGCAGGTAGGCGACGCGCCCGTCCCTGCCCGATTGGTGCCGCTCGACGAGGCCGCTCTCCTCGGCGCGGCTCACGAGCTCGGTGACGGTGCTCTGTGCGAGCTGGAGCCTCTTTGCGAGCTCGGTCACCGTCGACTGCGTGCTCCCGTCGGGGGCGCCCTTGATCATCAGCAGGAGGAGATACCGCTGCGGCGTCAGCCCCGACTTGCGGGCGATGCGCTCGCTCTGCCTCAGGAACATGCGCAGCGCGGCGCGGAAGTCCGCGACGGCGACGATGTCTTCGAGTTTGTGTTCGGGATCCATCGGACTATGGATGGTACGACGTTCGGCGCGAGAATCCGAGGACGCGGGCGAATGTGTTCGGTATGAACGCCTGGAGCCTGCCCGCGACTCCGTAGTAACGGGGGATGCTCGTTTCCCCGCGGCCGTGGTCGAGCGAGGCGAGGACGTGGCGGGCGACCGTGTCCGGGCCGACCACGAGCCGCTGCGCGGGCGCGGGCAGCCACGCCTGCGGGAAGCCCTCGGTCTCGACGAAGCCAGGCTTGACCGTGTGCACTCGGATGCGCCGGCGCCGCAGCTGGGCCGCCGTCGCGCGGGAGAAGGCGAGCTGCGCGTGCTTCGACGCCGAGTACGGCCCGGAGGGCGGGAACGCGACGTCGCCCGCGACCGAGACGATGTTGACGACGTCCGACGGCGCCGCCGCCTCGAGCCCGGGCAGGAATGCGCGGAGGCACCAGACGCTGCCGAGGTAGTTCGTGCGCATCACCCCCTCGATCACCTCCGGCGTGCCGTCGAGGAAGTTGGATCGCCCGGCGACGCCGGCGTTGTTGACGAGCAGGTGGACGCGCGGATGGCGCTCGAGCACGCGCGCCGCCGTCGTGTCGACCGCGACGCGGTCGCCGACGTCGCAGATCTCGACCTCGCCGCCGGTCTCCTCCGCGAGCGCGCGGAGGCGGTCCTCGCGGCGGGCGAGCAGGACGCAGTGCCACCCGCGCCCGGCGAGGCCGCGCGCGATCTCGGCTCCGATGCCGGAGGAGGCCCCGGTGACGACGGCGACCCTGTCCATGTGCCGATTAGGATCGCACGATGGCCCACGACTTCGCAGGCAAGCGTGCGCTCGTGCTCGGCGTCGCCAACAAGCGCTCGATCGCGTGGGCGATCGCGCAGCAGCTCGCCGACGGCGGCGCGAGGCTCGCCTTCACCTATCAGGGCGAGCGGATCGAGAAGGGCGTCCGCGACCTCGCCGCGACTGTCGACACGGCGCTCGTCACCGACTGCGACGTCCGCTCGGACGACGATGTCGCGCGCGTCTTCGGCGAGGTCGGCGACGCCTTCGGCGGCGAACTCGACATCCTCGTGCACTCGGTCGCGTTCGCAGCCGCCGAGGATCTCGAGGGCCGCTTCACCGACACGCCGCGCGATCGCTTCTGGCTGGCCGTCGACGTCAGCGCCTACTCGCTCGTCGCATGTGCGCGCGCTGCGGAGCCGCTGATGGAGCAGGCCGGAGGCGGCTCGATCGTCACGATGACGTACCTCGGCGGCGAGCGCGCGGTTCCGCACTACAACGTCATGGGCGTGGCGAAGGCGACACTCGACGCGTCCGTCCGCTACCTCGCGTGGGATCTCGGCCAGAAGAACATCCGCGTGAACGCGATCTCCGCCGGCCCGGTGCGCACGCTCGCCGCGCGCTCCATCGCCGGCTTCCCGACGATGGAGGCGATCGTCGAGGAGCGCGCGCCGCTCCACCGTCACGTCAGCGCAGAGGATGTGGGCGCCGCCGCCGCCTACCTGCTCGGCGACGGCGCAACGAACGTCACCGGTACGACGCTGTACGTCGACAGCGGCTACCACAGCATGGGCATGTAGAAGCGGCTGAAAGTGCTTTGCACGTTCAGCCGGTAGGAGGTACCCGCTTCGCGGGAGCGCTCGCGGGCGAAGCCCGCGAGCTCTTATGGGTGCAGGGTGGAGGGATGTGCGGCGCGTGCGGTGGGGCCTTCGCCATCCCCGCACGCGAGTACAGCCGTCGCTAACGGGGTTAGCGACGGCTTTTGATCGAGTTGGTGTTCGAGCCGTTCAATCGCGTGCACCACGAAGGCCGGAGCGTAGGCCTGGGCGTAGCCCGGCTTACGCGCGGGCGGACAGCGGGCAGGGATGCCCGAAGGGCACCACTGCGCGCGCAACCCGAACCTTCGCCCTGCACCCGTAAGAGCTCGCCGGCTTTGCCGGCGAGCGTTCCGCGAAGCGGTACCTCAATCAGCGCGGAATCGTCAGATTCCGCGCTGCCTCGAGTAGCTCGTCGAAGTCGGGGAGCTCGGGGGCGTCGTACGCCCAGGCGCGGCGGACGGCGCCGTCGCGGTCGATCAGGAACGCGGAGCGGGCCGACACGTCGCGGAGGCCACGGTGGTCGATCGCCACGCCGAAGCCGTGCGTCGCCTCGGCGTTCCAATCGGAGAGGAGTGGGAAATCGAGGTCGAGAGCCTGCATCCAGGCGACGTGCGTCCACGGCGAGTCGCGCGAGATCGCGTACGGCTGCACGCCGGCGGCGCGGAACTCGTCGCTCCTGTCACGCAGGAGCTCGAGCTCGTTCGTTCAGGTGGACGACCAGTCGAAGAGGTAAAAGAGGAGCAGGATCGGGCCGTCGGCGACGAGCTGCTCGATCGTCGCGTTCTCCTGCGGCGTCGTCCACACGCGTGCAGCGGGAATGCGGTCGCCTGCCTCCAGCATGACGATCAGCCTACGGGAACGCCGACGTTCTCCGTCTGCGTCGCGATCTCGCGCACGACCTCGACGATGTCGCGGTTCGCGTTGAAGACGCGCAGCTGCCCGTCGGCGCTCGAGCCCCGATGCAGGATCTGCTCGATGCCGGCGAGCTCGGCGTCCGAGCCGAGCTCGTGCGCGTGCGGCTCGATTGTGCGGAGCGTCCGCCGGATCGCCTGCGCGACCGGCATGCGGTTGCGGCGGCCCGTATGCAGGTCCATCACCGGCGCCTCGAGGCCGTAGCGCGCGGCCAGCCACTTGTTCTCCGTCGTCAGGATGCGGTGGAACGACGGGATCTCCTCGCCCGCGTCGAAGCGCTCGCTGTAGTGCTTGACGAGCGCCTGGCAGAACGCGGTGATCGCGACGACGTCGTCGAGGCGCGTCACCGCATCGCAGATACGGATCTCGATCGTGCCGAGGCGAGGGTGGAGCCGGATGTCCCACCAGATGTGCGTGTAGTCGGCGATGCAGCCCGTGCGTTCGAGCTGCCCGACCACCTCCGCGTAGTCGGCGTAGTCGCGGAAGCGCGGCGGCGGCCCCGACCGCGGGAAGGCCGCGAACACCATGTGCCGCGACGAGTGCAGCCCCGTCGATTCGCCGCGCCAGAACGGCGAGCTGGCGGAGAGTGCGACGAGCTCGGCGAGGTGGCCGATGAGCCCGTTGACGATCTGGATCGCCTTCTCCGGATCGTCCACGGCGACGTGCACGTGCATGCCGAAGATGAGCTCGCGCCGCGCGATGTACTGGAGCTGGTCGACGAGCGCGCGATAGCGGTCCTTCGCGGTGATGCGCTGCCGCTCGAAGAGCGAGAACGGATGCGTCCCCGCCGAGCCGACGCGCATGCCGCGCTCGCGCGCGACCTCGGACACGTAGCCGCGAAGCTGCCGCAGTTGCGCTGCGACGTCGGCGGCTGTGTGGCAGACGGGGGTCGCGATCTCGAGCACCGACTGCATCAGCTCGGCGTTGATTCGCGTTTCGAGCTCGTGGCCGGCGACGGCAGCGAGCACGGTGTCGATGTGCTGGACGAGGTCGAAGCTCTCGCCGTCGAGGAGCATGTACTCCTCCTCGACGCCGAGCGTGAACGGGTCGCTCTTGCCGAAGGCGTGGTCGAGCACGCTCCCGCCCTCGGCGTAGCGGCTTCCCTTGCCGGTTATCGACGCCGGAATGAGCTGATCGGTCATGGCAGAAGCGCCTCCGCCTCGATCTCGACGCGCCACGCCGGATCGAGGAGCGCCGCGACCACGACCATCGCCGACGCGGGGCGCACGTCGGCGAACACCTCGCCGTGCGCGCGGCCGACCGCCTCCCAGTCGCCCGCGTCGACGAGGTAGACGCGGGTGCGCACGACGTGCTCGGGCGCCGCCCCGACTTCGGCGAGCGCGGCGGCGATGATCTCCAGGCAGCGCTTCGCCTGCTCGTACGGGTCGCTCGAATCGATGCCGATCGGCGCCGTCCCGGCGACGTGGACATGGCGGCCGTCGCGCACCGCGCGCGAATAGCCGACGGTGGCGGCCATCGGCGAGACCGCTGGGACGAGCTGCCTGTCCACCTACCTAGTATCGCCGGATGAACGCGCTCGCGGCCATCGATTCGTGGGGCGCGCGCACGGCCGCGGCCGGCGTCGTCGGTGCGGTGGAGGCAGTCCACGGCCCGCGCGACGCCGAGCTGCGGTGGGCGTCGGTGACGAAGCTCCTCACCGGGATGGCGGTGCTCGTCGCAGTCGAGGAGGGGACGGTCGACCTCGACGAGCCGGCGGGGCCGGAGGGATCGACGCTACGGCACCTGCTCTCGCACGCATCCGGCCTTGCGCCGGAGAAGGGGCCGCCGCTCATGCCGCCCGAGAAGCGGCGGATCTACTCGAACTACGGGATCGAGCTCGCGGCCGCGCTTGTCGCGGGCCGCGCGGGGATGCCGTTCGTCGAGTACCTCCACGGCGCCGTCGCCGAGCCGCTCGGGCTCGCCGGCGCGCTGGCCGGCTCGCCGGCGTGGGGATACCGCGGCCCGCTCGACGACCTGCTCGTCTTCGCGCGGGAATTGCTCGCACCCACTCTCGTCGATGTCGAGACACTCGCAGAGGCGACGACGGTGCAATTCCCCGGCCTCGACGGCGTGCTGCCGAGCTGGGGGCGCATGACGCCGAACGACTGGGGCCTCGCGTTCGAGCTGCGGGACGCGAAGTCGCCGCACTGGACGGGCACGCTCGCCTCGCCGCGCACGTTCGGCCACTTCGGCGCAGCGGGGACGTTCGTCTGGGTCGACCCCGATGCGCATCTCGCGCTCTGTGTTCTCACGGACAGAGAGTTCGGCGAGTGGGCGAAGGAGGCGTGGCCCGCGCTGAGCGACTCAGTCGTCCGCGAACAGCGGGCGTAGGAATTCGTCGAACGTGGCGCGGTCGCAGCTCGCAACGACAGCGGGCGTGATGGCGGTGACCGTCGCCGTCCGCGGGACGTCCATCGCGAGCGCGACCTCGCCGAAGTAGTCGCCCGGCCGGAGGACGTTGCGGCCGCCGTATCCCGACTGGCTGACGGCGAGCATCCCGGAGAAGAGGACGTAGAAGCGGTCGCCGGGATCGCCCTCGCGGACGATCACCGTCCCGGGCGCGACCTCCTCTCGCTCCATCTGCTTCGCGAGCTGCGCGAGCGTCTGGCCGGGGAGTCCCACCAGGAGCCCCACGCGGTTCAGCTCGTGCTGTGTCGCCGACGACTTGGGCATCGACCGATTGTGCCGGTGGGTCCCCAGGGCCGCGAAGTTGAGCCGATCGGCCCATGGCGGCCGTCCGGTACGGGGTCGATCATCCCCGCATGAGCGAACGCGGCCTTCATCGCATCGAGGACTACCTCGCGGACACCTGGGTCGAGGACTGGGCCGGGGCCGGGGTCGCCGAGATCGAGGACTTCCTCTCCAAGCATGCGGCTTTCCTGAGCTTCCTCGAGGGTCACGCGGCGGAGAGCTAGAAAGCTCTCCGCGCCGCGACTAAGCCTCGACCAGCCCGAGCTGCTTCTCGAGCATCCCCTTCGGCATGGCGCCGACGGCGTTCGCCTTCGGCTCGCCGTTCTCGAAGAGGATCATGTTCGGGATCGACTGGATCCCGTACCGCATCGCGAGGTTCTGGTTCTCGTCGATGTTCACCTTGACGAGCTTGAGGTTCCGCTCCTCCGAGATCTTCTCCAGCACGGGGGAGACGGCGTGGCAGGGGCCGCACCATTCCGCCCAGAAATCGACGAGCACGGGCTCGCCGCTCTGGAGCACCTCGCTCTCGAAGGTCTCGTCGGTCACGTTGTGAGTCATTTCAGTCCTTTCGGTATCCGGTTCGTCTAGAGATAGAACGTCCCGCTCTAGACTTCGCTTCCCGAATGGCGCCGCCAGTCTTTCAGCCGCTCCCGACGGTACCCGACCACCCCGCCCTCGAGGAGGAGCTGCTGGCGACCTGGGAGCGGGAGAGCACCTTCGACGCGCTCCGAGATCAGAACCGAGGCGGCCCGAAGTTCTCCTTCGTCGACGGGCCGGTGACCGCGAACAGGTTCTCCCTGGGCGTCCACACCGCGTGGGGCCGGACGCTGAAGGACGTCTTCCAGCGCTACAAGGCGCTGCGCGGCTTCGACCAGCGCTACCAGAACGGGTTCGACTGCCAGGGCCTCTGGATCGAGGTCGGCGTCGAGCGGGAGCTCGGTCTCAACTCGAAGCGCGAGATCGAGGAGTACGGGCTCGAGGAGTTCGCCCGCAAGTGCCGCGACGTCGTCGTCCGCTCCTCGGAGGCCCTGACTCGCGGCTCCATCCGCCTCGGTCAGTGGATGGACTGGGGGCGGGACTACTTCACGTTCAGCGACACGAACATCGAGTACATCTGGAAGTTCCTGAAGATCGTTCACGGCCGCGGCTGGTTGTACATGGGGCACCGCGCGACCGAGTGGTGCCCGCGCTGCGGCACCTCGATCTCGCAGCACGAGCTCGCCATGTCGGGCGTCTACCAGGACAAGGCCGATCCCTCGCTCTACGTTCGATTCCCGTTGCACGAGCGCGAAGGGGAGTCTCTCGTCGTCTGGACGACGACGCCGTGGACGCTGCCGGCGAATGTCGCCGCCGCAGTCAACCCGGAGTCGGAGTACGGCCTGCGAAGGAACGGCGAGTGGGTGGCCGTCGCCCGCTATCTCGGCGAGGAGTTCTCCGAGCGGAAGATCGGCTCGGAGATGGTCGGGTGGACGTACACCGGCCCGTTCGACGACCTCGTCGATGTCCCGCACCGGGTGATCCCGTGGGACGACGTCTCGATGGACGAGGGCACCGGCATCGTCCACATCGCTCCCGGCTGCGGCGGCGAGGACTTCGAGCTCAGCCGCGTGCACGACCTCGACGTGATCACGCCGGTCGACGAATCGGGACGCTTCTACCAGGAGTTCGGTTGGCTGAAAGGCCTGTCGACGGTGGAGGCGGCCGACCAGATCGTCGGCTATCTCGGAGGCAAGGGCCTGCTCGTCGAGGCCGGCCTGTACCAGCACCGGTATCCGCATTGCTGGCGCTGCGACACGCCGTTGATCTTTCGTTTGTCCGACGACTGGTTCATCTCCGTCGAGGATGTCCGCCCGAAGCTGCTCGACGAGAACGCAAAGGTGTCCTGGGTGCCGGAGTACATGGGCAAGCGGATGGACGACTGGCTGCGGAACATGGGCGACTGGAACATCTCGCGGCGCCGCTACTACGGACTGCCGCTGCCCTTCTACCCGTGCTCGTGCGGGAAGCTCAACGTCATCGGTTCGCGCGCCGAGTTCGAGGAGCGGGCGCTCGGCGGGCTCGAGCAGCTCGAGGAGCTTCGGCGGCCGTGGATCGACCGCGTGAAGGTGCGTTGTGAAAGCTGCGGTGAGCCCGTGGAGCGGATCAAGGAGGTCGGAGACGTCTGGCTGGACGCGGGCATCGTCCCGTTCTCGACGCTCGGCTGGGAGAACCCGGAATGGATCGACGAGGGCTACGGGACCGGTGCCGCGCGCGGGCTCACGACTGCTGATCTTCCCGACCACGCGTACTGGGAGGAGTGGTTCCCGGCCGACTGGGTGTCGGAGATGCGCGAGCAGATCCGGCTGTGGTTCTACTCCCAGTTCTTCATGTCGGTCGTCCTCGTCGGGCGCGCGCCGTACCGGCGGGTGCTCGGCTACGAGAAGATGCTCGACGAGGAGGGCCGCGAGATGCACGGTTCCTGGGGCAACATTATCCACGCGGAGGACGCGTTCGCCCAGATGGGCGCCGACGTGATGCGCTGGCAGTACTGCGCGCAGCCGCCGAACCAGAACCTGCTGTTCGGCTTCGGGCCGGCGCACGAGATCAAGCGCAAGCTGCTGACCTTCTGGAACTCCGTCGC
>JBOGZQ010000035.1:0-5142 GCA_050697375.1 Gaiellaceae bacterium
CCACCTCCAGGTGCGCGAGGCGCTCGTCAAAGGCCGCTACACCACCCCCAAATCACGCGCCGGCCGCCGCCGCATCGACCTCGGCCCGCGGACGGTGCAGCTCCTGCAAGACCACTACGCCCAAAGCCGCTACACCGCCGACGACGACCACGTCTTCCACCACCCCCTGAAGGGCACGGCGCTCGATCCCGCCCGCCTCGCGCGCGAGTACCTAAAGCCCGCCCTCAACGCCGCCGGGATCACAAAACCGTTCCGGCCCTTCCATGACCTTCGCCACACCGCCCTCACCCACGACGCCGCCGCCGGCAACCCCCTCACCTACATCCAAATGCGAGCCGGCCACTCCCAAGCGCAAATCACCGAACGCTACATCCACGCCGCCCAAACCCAATTCGCAGGCGCCGCCGAACGCGCCGAAGCGCGGATCTTCGGCGCCCGCTAACGCGATTCGCACCCGAAGCGCAGACAGCTCGGATGTGAATGCGCGCGCCGGGCAGCGCTTGCGCAGTCGCCTAGACTCGAACCCTGACGGTGCGGCTGCTGTTCCTCATCGGCTCGATACGAGTGTGCTCGCGAGTCTCTAGCGGACGTTGCTCGAAAGGAGCGAGTACATCAGCGCGTCGGCGCGCCGATCGGCGGACAGGGGCCCTGGGTCAGCGGAGCTGGTACCAGTTGCCGATGCCGCCGATGTCGGTGCAGAGCTGGCCGCCGTACAGCTGGCCACCGGCGTCGGCGACGACGACGTACTCGCTCGCGTCGGCGTTCGCGTACTCGCACACGAGCGACGCCTGGCCGGGATAGTTAGCGCCCGTCTGCTGCGTCCCCCAAGTGCCGCTGAGGTCGGGGAACTTGGAGACCAGCGTGATGCAGCCGTCGGCCCCGCTCCCGTGCATGGTGATGCTCACGTCAGTCCCCGACAAGTAGAGGATGCAGTCGCCATCCGTGGAGGTGGTGGCTGGCGTGTTGGCGTCGGCGACGTCCTGGGTTGCGTAGTTCGATGAGGCGTTGCTGATCGTCGCTGCGGTTTCGTTCACGACCGACGCCGCCGATTCGTAGTCCTTGAGAGAGCCTGGCGAAAGGATCAGACCGGCGATCCATGGGCCGAACCCTGAGCTGTTGTTGATGCTCAGGTCGAGCTGCTTGCCCGAGCGGTCGCCAAGGGTTGGCGTGGACGCATCAGGGGTCTGCAGGCTGACCGCACTCCCTTGCAGTGTCACCGTCACGGCCGTGCTCCCGCTCTCGACCTGGAATTTGTCGACTGGGTTGATGTACGTCGCCCACACGGTCCCGGTGCCGTGCGAGTGCCAGTCGACGAAATAGGTTTTCTGAGAGTCGCTGTACAAGAACATGGTCGGTCCGGTGGTGCTGTGGAACACCAGGACCGCACCGACTCCAGCGGCAGCGATGCAGAACAAGGTCATCGTCGCGAGGAAGATTCGCTTGCGCCTCGGGGAGAGTCGAAGGCGCCGAGGCTCAAGCCGCCGCCCGCAGTAGCGGCAGACGATGGCGTCGTCCTGAACCTCCTCGGCGCAGTGGGGACACTTCTTCACGGCCTAGCGCATGATCGTCCTCTTCCCAAGCGGAGACAAGGTCGCTGCCGTCACGCGGGCGTGACTCGTCGACCGATCCACGTCGTCAGTCGGCGACGAAGCCAGGGATGGATCCGCGGGTCGTGCTTCGGGTGCACGTCGTGGAGATGCCTCGGCGCGTCGACGAGCCTTCGGGCGTAGTCCGTGGTCTTCCAGTCGCAGTAGTTGCACGCGACCGTGTACGTCTCTGGCGTCACGGCGAAGTGCTCGCGGAGAAGCCAGTCGCGGTAAGTGCCGTCGACCTGCGTCATGGCGAGGAGTTGGAGTTGAGCCTCCGGAGTGCGGCTCATCAGGTATGCGTGCTCGAGATCGCGGCGATCATCGAGAGTCATCCGGCGCAGCGCCAACAGGACGATCACGGCCGCAATGCCGATCTCGACCTCCTCCCACGGAGCCGGGAGGTAGACGGCGGAGACGACCGCCGACACGGTCGAGAGAGCAACGATCGTCGCACCTGCGATCTGTCGGCGAAGCAGAGCCGCTGTGCGCCGCGGTGTGAGACGAACGCGCATTCCCAGATCGTCGCACCCGCGGCGTGACGCCGCGACGCGTTGGGCGCCATAGTCTGCCTTCGTGGGACGACTGACGCTTCCGAACGGCGGTGGGGGTCCTTGAAGCGTTGTGCATTGCCCGGTTGACGGCACAAGATCCGCGACGGCCGCCTTATCGACCACTACGCCGTCCGCAACGACTTGAAGATGATGTCCCAACTCGGGCTGTAAGGGACATTCGAGCTCGCCTGCGCGAGCGTTCGGAGGATCCCCCTGAGGCGCTAGCCGAGAACGCCGCCGCAGATGTCCGTGGTGGGACCGTTAGACAGGAACGACATGTGCCACCCAGCTGGGAGAAACAGCGTGCCTGACCAACCAACCCGGGCGGCGTATCGCTCCCAACTCTTGAGAGTCGCGGAATGGGCGATTCCGGATGCTGGCCCGTTCGAATATGTCTCCACGTTGAAGCTGAAGCCGCGGAGCGCGACCTTCCAGACGCCCGAGTGCACTTTGCGCTTCGGCATCGTGGCTTGCGGGTCGGAGGCTTTGCCACGTGCGGCGTACCAGCCACAACGGATTCGGAACTCAGCCACGTTGGCCTTTGGATCGAGAGCGATCAGTGTCCCCAGCGCAACCGCATCGCGCAGCGCTGGGACACTCGATGCGATCGCGTGCACAGGAACGGAGCGTGAGTTCAAGCGTGTCCCGTTAGCCGCGGTAGCGCCGAACACCACGAACGCCCCGAGGGACAGAGTCACAAGCCATGCAACGCGAATCATCCGTCGATTATCGCGCGCAGAAGCCCGGACAGTGCGGTGCGCCAGTTCGGGAAGTCACCCGACGGTGGCGCTAGCCGCCTAGGGCGTGAGCGTTTGCCACGTACGCGCCGTAGGCGAAGATCACGGCCGTGAGAACGACATCGGAGACCAGCAGTGCGAACGCATAGAACAAGAGCCGCTGGCGTTCGGAGTCCCAGCGACCGATGTAGGTCGCAGGCGCGATCACGACGACTAGCAACACGCTGGCGCCCGTTAGGCAGGCGAGACCGAAGATGTAGACGGCGGTGAGCCAGGTCACTCCGGCCGGGTAAAGGACGGTCGCTCGTACGACGAGGAGACCGACGACAACGAGCATCACAAGCGAGCGCCGCTCGAAACTCTCCATCCCGGCCGACCCTACGATGGCACTCGGACGACGCCCGCGTTGGCTTGCGCGAGCGTCCTTGTCGCCCGAACCGGCTCAGCGGCCCGCCTTCACAGGCAAAAGTTGGGCAAAAGTCGCCAACCGCGATCTCGCTGCTGAAAACAGAAAGGCCCCGGTTGCGGGGCCTTTCGAGTAGCGGGGGCAGGATTTGAACCTGCGACCTCCGGGTTATGAGCCCGGCGAGCTACCTGGCTGCTCCACCCCGCGTCGCGAGGGCGAATTGTAGCACCGTCGTTACGATCCGCTCGATGTGGAATTGGCTCGTCTACGCCGCTCTGATCCTCGGCGCGCTCGCCGCCCTCGCGGCGCTCGCCCTGCTCGCGGTGCGCGCGCTCCAGGCGTGGCGGAGCTTCAAGCGCCTGCGCCGGCACGTCTTCCGCGACCTCGACAAGGTCGCCGCGAAGATGGAGGCGACGCTCGACACGATGGAGTCGGCGACCGACACGTCCGAGCTCCACACGAGCCTCGCGCGGCTGCAGCGCTCGCTCGCGAAGCTCGCGCTCCTGCGCGAGGCGTGGGACGAGGCGACGAGCTTCACCTCCCTCATCCCGCACAAGTGAGAGTCGCGGCCGTCGATCTCGGGACGAACACGACGCGGCTGCTCGTCGCCGACGTCGACGGCGGCCGCGTCGACGAGATCCACCGCGAGTCGCGCATCACACGCCTCGGCGAAGGCGTGGACGCGCGCCGCCGGCTCCTCCCGCTCCCGATCGCGCGCGTGCGCAACGTCCTCACCGACTACCGGCGCACGCTCGAGTCGCTCGGCGCCGAGCGCACGCTCGCGGTCGCGACGAGCGCGGTGCGCGACGCCGAGAACGGCGAGGCGTTCCTCGGCGAGGTGGAGTGGAGCTACGGCTTCACGACGCAGCTCGCGAGCGGCGACGAGGAGGCGGAGCTGACGCGGCGCGGCGTCGCACCGGCGGCCGGCACGCTCGTGGCCGACATCGGCGGCGGCTCGACCGAGCTCATCCTCGACGAGCGCCACGTCAGCCTGCCGATGGGATCCGTCCGCTTCACCGAACGGTACGGCGAGGACGTCGCCCGTATCGCGAAAGAAACGCGCGCGCTCCTCCCCGACATGTCCCCGCGGGCCGCGATCGGCGTGGCCGGAACGGTCACGCAGCTCGCGGCCTTCGACACCGAGAACGTGCACGGTTATGTGTTGACGCGCGCACGCGCGCGCGAGCACCTCGATCGTCTCGCGGGCATGAGCATCGCCGAGCGCCGCGGCCTCCCGCGGATGGAGCCGGAGCGGGCGCCCGTCATCGTCGCCGGCGCCGCCATCCTCGTCACCGTTCTCGACACGTACGGCCTCGAGCAGATCGAGGTGAGCGAGCACGACCTCCTCGACGGCATCGCGCTCGCGGCGACCGAGCTGCCCGCGCCGGTCGAAGGCGACGCGCCGCCCGGCGCGTACACCTGCTGCTGATGCCGGACGAAGCGCCTCTCGTCGACGTCGGCTCGGGCCTCGCGCCCGCCGGCGACGGTTGGTTCGTCGTCAACGCGCGCGACGCAGCATGGGTGTCGAACGACGCATTCGGCTCGCGCTGCGTCTTCGAGGCGAGCCCGCGCGTCGTGCAGAACCTTTCCGACGTCGAGCCGCGCTGGTTCCCGCAGGTCGGCATCAACCTAGACGTGATCATGCCCGGCGAGCCGAGCGGCCTCTACCACTCGGAGACCGCGCAGGAGGACATGCTCGTCCTGCACGGCGAGTGCATCCTCCTCATCGAGGGCGAGGAGCGGCCGCTTCGCGCCTGGGACTTCGTGCACTGCCCTCCCGGAACGGCGCACAGCTTCGTCGGCGCGGGCGACGGCCCGTGCGTCATCTTCATGGTCGGCGCCCGCACGCCGGAGAAGGG
>JBOGZQ010000036.1:0-22081 GCA_050697375.1 Gaiellaceae bacterium
CCGTCGACGACGAGCGTCTGTCCGCACACCATCGCCGCGTCGCCGGAGCAGAGGAACGACACCGCCGCGGCGACGTCGTCGGGCTCGACGAGCCGCCCGGCCGGCGTGCGGTCGACGGTCGCGAGCATCTCGTCCTTGTTCGGGAACCAGTCGAGCGCCTCCGTCTCGACGACGCCGGCCGACACCGCGTTCACCCGGATGCCGCGCGGCGCGAGCTCGACGCCGAGGTAGCGCACGACCGACTCGAGCGCGGCCTTCGACGTCCCGACGAGGACGTAGTTGTCGAGCACGCGCTGCGCGCCGAGGCTCGAGATCGCGACGATCGCAGAGCCGTCCTCCATCGTCGGAACGGTCGCGCGCGCGAGCGCGAGCAGCGAGCGCGCGTTTGCGTTCATCGTCCAGTCCCAGTGCTTGTCCTCGGTCTCGAGCGCCGGTCGGATGACGCCGGTGGCGGCGTTGTGGACGACGACGCGGTACGGGCCGGCGGCGCCGATCTTCGCGATCGTCGTCTCGGAGGCGACGTTCCCGCGGACGAGGTCGACCTCGGCGCCGGCGGCACGGATCTCCTCAGCTGCCTTCTCGGCCGCCTCGTCGTTGCGGAGATACCCGAGGACTGCGCGGCCGGCGCCGTCGCGCACGAGGCGGCGCGCGATCGCGAGTCCGATCCCCCGCGTTCCCCCGGTCACGAGGACCGAGCCTTCGAGGCTCATCGCCCGCGAGGCAGCGGCTCGTCGGCGGGCGCGGAGCTCGGCAGCTCCGACCAGCCGGGCCGGGAGCGCGGCTCCCTCCCGCCGTCCTCGGCCTTGGAGGACGCGTAGCCGAGCCGGTCGAGCAGCTCCATCTTCTCCTCCGCGTACCGGCGCACCGGATGGGACTCGTCGAGGTCGAGGACGAGCTCCCGCACGCGCGCGCGCAGCTGGTAGGCGAAATGCGGCGTCGCAGGCCCGACGAGGGCGTCGACGTCGGCTGTCGTCGGTTCGGGCATCGGCCGAAGTCTAGGCTCAGAGCGTGCGCCGCGTCTCGCCCGTCGACCTCATGTTGCTCGGGACGGTGCTCCTCTGGGCGCTGAACGTCACCGTCACGCGGTACGTCCTCACGCACGGCTGGCTGCCGCTCGCGTACGGGACGATCCGCTACGGCGCGGCGACGGCGCTCTTCTGGATCTTCACGTACCGGCGCGAGCGCTCCTTTCGGATCGAGCGCAAGGACCTCCGGCTCGTCGTCATCGCGGCGGTCTCGCTGTTCCTCAACCAGCTCTGCTTCGTCTATGCGCTGAAGCTGTCGCAGGCGTCGACCGTCGCGCTCCTCCTCGGCGCGACGCCGCTTTTCATCGGGCTGATCACCTGGACGCTTCGCCTCGAAGTGCTGTCGAACGCGTTCTGGCTGGGAGCGATCACAACCCTCGGGGGCATCGTGCTCATCGCTGCGGCGAGCGGCGGCAACCTCTCCGCCGGCCTCGGCGGCGACCTCCTCGCCATCGGGCTCGCCTTCACGTGGAGCTGCTACACGGTCGCGATTGCGCCGATGATGCGCCGCTACTCGCCGTTCCGGATCAGCGCAATCGTGCTCGCGGCAGGGTGGCTGCCGCTCGCCCTCGTCAGCATCCCGCAGGTCGCGCACCAGCACTTCGACTTCGGCTGGAAGGTCTGGCTCGGTTTCGGCTACGCCATCATCGGGCCGCTGTTCCTCACGAACATCCTCTGGTTCACTGCGATCGACCGCGTCGGCCCCTCGCGCGCCTCGCTCTTCGGGAACCTCCAGCCGTTCTTCGCGGTCTTCTTCGCGCTCGTGTTGCTGTCGGAGACGCTCCATCCACTCGAGATCGCGGGCGGCGTCCTCATCTTCGCGGGCATCGCCCTCGAGCGCTTCTGGCACCGCCCCGGCCCGGTCGCGCCGGAGTCATAATTCGGGCAATGACCGAAGATTTCATGCCGCTGCTCGGCTGGGACCACGTCGAGCTCTGGGTCGGCAACGCGAAGCAGGCGGCGTTCTTCTACGAGCACGGCCTCGGCTTCCGCCGGACGGCGTACGCAGGCCCGGAGACGGGCGTGCGAGACCGCGCGTCGTACGTGCTCGAGCAGGGCGACATCCGCTTCGTCGTCACCTCGCCGTTGCGCGATGACCACGAGATCACGCGGCATCAGGCGAAGCACGGCGACGGCGTGCGTGACATCGCGCTCACCGTGCCGGACGCGGCCGACGCGTACGAACAGGCGTTGCAGCGCGGTGCGAGCGGCGTCGCCGAACCGGCGACGGTCGAGGACGACTTCGGGACCATCGAGACGGCCGCGATCGCGACGTACGGCGACACGATCCACACGTTCGTGAACCGCAGCGACTACGCGGGTCCGTTCAAGCCGGGCTTCGTCTCGGTCGCGAGCAACGGGCGCGCAGAGAGCGGCGTCGGGCTGACGAACCTCGACCACGTCGTCGGCAACGTCGAGCTCGGGAAGATGGACTACTGGGTCGAGTTCTACGAGCGCGTGTTCGGGATGACGAACATCATCCATTTCGGCGACGACGACATCCAGACCGAGTACTCGGCGCTCATGTCGAAGGTGATGGCGGACGGCAGCGGCAAGATCAAGTTCCCGATCAACGAGCCGGCCGAGGGGAAGCGCAAGAGCCAGATCCAGGAGTACCTCGACTTCTTCGGCGGCCCCGGCGCGCAGCACGTCGCGATGGCTTCGGCGGACATCGTCGCAACCGTCCAGGCGGTGAAGGAGCGAGGCTTCCAGTTCCTCGACACGCCGGACTCGTACTACGAGGAGGCGCCGGGGCGCGTCGGCGAGATCGCCGAGGACTTCGCCGTGCTCCAGCGGCACAAGATCCTCGTCGACCGCGACGAGGACGGGTACCTCCTCCAAATCTTCACGAAGACGGCGCAGGACCGGCCGACGCTCTTCTTCGAGGTGATCGAGCGCCACGGCGCGACGACCTTCGGCGAGGGCAACTTCAAGGCCCTCTTCGAGGCGATCGAGCGCGAGCAGGCCCTCCGGGGCAACCTCTAGCGTTTCTCCATGACCGTGCAGCGGCGTACGGCGCTGCTCTCCGTGATCGCGGCTGCGGCGCTCATCGCGCTCAAGCTCGCCACCGGCCTCGCCACCCACAGCCTCGGCCTCCTCTCGGCGGCGGCCGACTCCGGGACCGATCTCGTCGCGGCGCTGCTGACGTTCTTCGCGCTCGGCGTCGCAGAGCGGCCCGCCGATCCCGGCCACCAGTACGGCCACGGCAAGGCCGAGCACCTCGCCGCGCTCGCGGAGGGCGCGATCCTCGTGCTCGCGAGCGCCGTGATCGTGTGGCGCGCGATCGTTCGCCTGACCGGGAGCGGGCACACCGCCGTGCATGCGAAGTGGTATGCGCTCGTCGTCATCGCCGTCGTCATCGTCATCGACGTCACGCGCACGCTCACATCGACGCGGGTCGCGCGCCGATACGCGAGCGCGGCGATCGCGTCGAACGCACTCCACTTCGCGAGCGACCTCGCCGGCTCGGTCGCCGTCCTCGTCGGGCTGCTGCTCGTGCGGGCCGGCTACGGGAACGCCGACTCGGTGGCGGCGCTCTTCGTCGCGGTCATCGTCATGGCGGCCGCGGTCCGGCTGATGCGCGGGAACGTCGACGTGCTCATGGACCGCGCGCCGCTCGCCGCGGAGGAGACGGCCCGCGCTGCGATCGTCGCTCTCGGCCCGGAGGTCGACCTGCGCCGCCTGCGCATGCGGCAGGCCGCGGGCCGCCATTTCGCCGACGTCGTCATCGGCGTCTCACCCGAGGCGGTGGTCGGGCAGGGCCACGCGGCCGCGGATGCGGTCGAGCGCGCGGTGCAGGACGCGCTCCCCGAGGCCGACGTCGTCGTCCACGTCGAGCCGCAGGAGAGCGAGGCGGCCGTGCGCGAGCGTGCGCATGCGGCGGCGCTCGCCGTGCGGAGCGTGCGCGAGGTGCACAACGTCAGCGTCCTCTCGGTCGACGGGGGCACCGAGGTGTCGCTTCACCTGAAGCTGCCCGGCGACCTCTCGCTCGAGGAGGCGCACGAGATCGCAGAGGACGTCGAGCGCGCAATCCGCGCTGCCGTGCCCGAGGTCAGCGCGGTGCAGACGCATCTGGAGCCGCTCGCCGAGGCCGCCGGCGCGGCGGAGGTGACGGGCGACGCCGCCGTGGTTCGTGCGATCGTGCGCGAGGTGGCAGGCGTCGAGCCCCACGACCTCCGCTTCCTCGACACCGACGAGGGGCTCGTCGCGCACCTGACGCTGAGGCTCGGCTCGGGCCACGCGCTCGCGGACGCGCATGCGCGCGCGAGCGAGATCGAGGAGCGCATCCGCCTCCGGCTGCCCGAGATCGCCGACGTGGTCGTGCACACGGAGCCGGGGGAGTGAAGCTCTGCATGTTCAGCCCGATGGCTTCGGAGCTGGAGCGCGGCTGGCCGGGCCGCATCGACGACGATCACGTCGTCCAGCTCGCGGCGCAGACGCTGCAGTCGTTCTTCAGCGGCGGCGGGAGCGCGCGCGAGCACGCGACATATCCGATCGACGAGGTCGTCTTCCGCGCGCCCGTTCTCCATCCGCCGTCGGTGCGGCTCTTCGACGATGGCGGCGACTTCGTCTTCGCGAACCCGGCGGCGATCATCGCCGCCGACCAGGTCGTGCCGCGTCCTGCAGGTGTGGACGTGGTTCCCGTCGATCGCGTCGCCGCGATCGTCGACGCGGACGGCGCGATCGGCGGCTTCACGCCGATGATCGAGTGGGTCGCGCCCGGTCTCGCAGGCGCGAAGGCGCGCGACTTCGCGCTCTCGCTCGGGCCGATCGTGACGACGCCGGACGAGCACGTGCCGCCCGGCGTCGACTGGGAGCGCATGCTCGCGCACGCTGCCGCGAATACCGTTCTCTATCCGGGGGACATCCTCGCCGTATGAAGGTGGCGGTGGTGGGCGCGGGAGTGATGGGCTGCGCGACCGCGTGGGCTCTCCGCGCGCGCGGCGCCGATGTCGTCGTGTACGAGCAGTTCGACGTCGACAACACGCGGGGCTCGAGCCACGGCCGCTCCCGCATCTTCCGGATCGCGTATCCCGATCCGTACTGGATCCGCCTCGCGCAGGAGGCGTACGAGGGCTGGAAGGAGCTCGACCCGGACCTGATCGGGCTCTACGGCCTCGTCGAGCTGGCGCCGGATCCGGCGCTGACGTCGGCGCGCGCGCTCGACGAGTGCGGCGTCGACTACCGGCTGGTGAGCGAGGTCGACGGCGTCGCGATTCCGGACGGATGGACGGCGCTCCGCGTCGCCGACGCCGGCGTCGTCTACGCGGACCGCGCGATGCGCGCGTTCCTCGACGGCGTGGACGTGCGGACGAACACGCGCATCGAGTCGCTCGGCGACGTCGATGCCGACGTCGTCGTCGTCACCGCCGGCGCATGGATCGGGCGCCTCGTGCCGGGGCTCGACCTTCGCATCACGCGCGAGACGATCGCCTACTTTCGCCGCGACGGGCCGCCGCTGCCGTCGGTGGTCGACATCGCCGAGAACGGCGGCCACGACATGTACGCGCTGTACGACCCCGTGCACGGTCTCAAGGCCGGCGCGCATCACGCCGGCGCGCCAACCGATCCGGACGAGATCGGGACGCCCGACCCCGCGATCGTCGAGCGTGTCGCCGCGTGGGTGGCCGAGCGCTTCCCCGGTGTCGACCCGGAGCCGGTGGAGACCGACACGTGCATCTACACGACGACGCCCGACAAGACCTTCGTGCTCGACCGCCGCGGGCGCGTCGTCGTCGGCTCCGCGTGCTCCGGCCACGGCTTCAAGTTCGCGCCCGCGGTCGGCCGTCGTCTCGCCGAGCTGGCGCTGTCCGGATAACGCATGGCTGAATAACGCAGTATTGCGTAACGCAATCTTGCGTATTACACTGACTGCATGGCCGTTGCCCAGAACCCCTTCAACTTCGGCGACCTTGCCCTAGACGATGGATTCACCGATCGGCAGCAGGAGCTCGCCGAGCTCGAGGCCGACATCCGGAATGGCCAGAACGTGGTCGTCTTCGCGCCCCGCCGCTATGGGAAGAGCTCCCTCGTCTGGCGGGCCACACAAGAGCTCGCAAGCCGTGACGAGGCGCTCGTCGCCCAAGTCGATCTCATGCGGGTGGCGACGAAGGAGCAGTTGGCGTCCAAACTGTCGCAGGCGATCTACGAAGGCATCGCGAGCCCTCTTCTAAGGGCCCGCGAGCGGGCGGCGCAGATCTTCGAGAGCCTGCGGATCCGCCCGATGGTGACGGTGGAGCCGATGACTGGGAACTTCAGCTTCAGCTTCACAGCCGGCCATACATCCGAGGACATCGACGCGACGCTCGAGCGCCTGTTCGAGCTCCCTGCCGAGCTGGCGGCCGAGCGGCGTCGTCGCGTTGCACTCGTCTTCGATGAGTTCCAGGAGGTGATCGCTCTCGATCCGCGCTTGCCAGCGCTCATGCGCGCCGTGTTCCAGACGCAGCCGCACGTTGCCCACGTGTACCTCGGCAGCAAGCGGAGCATGATGCACTCCCTCTTCAACGACACGAACGAGCCGTTCTGGCGAAGCGCGCGGCAGATGGAGCTGGGGCCAATCCCAGCACCGGAGTTCGCGGAGTTCATCCGCCGCCGTTTCGACTCGACCGGGAAGCGGATCGACGAGGAATTCGCGGACCAGGTGCTGGCGATCACGGGCGCTCACCCCTATGGGACGCAGGAGCTGTGCTACTCCCTCTGGGAAGAGACGGACGCGGGCGCTGAAGTCACGCCGGCAGCTCTCGAACGGGCGCTCGACCGTGTCCTCCGCGCCGAGAATGCGCACTTCACATATGTGTGGGACACCATCCCTCGCACCCAGCGACTCGTCCTTCAGGCGCTCGCGGCCGAACCGGCTGGACGGCTGTTGAGCGACGATTACCGAACGCGTCACGGGCTTCCCGCCGCCTCGAGCGTTCAGCGGGCGGTCGGAGAGCTCGTCGAGGCAGAGCTCGTTTCGCGGCGCGGGCGTGGCTCGTACGCGATCTTCGAGCCGTTTCTCGCCGAGTGGGTGCGGCGCTTCGCGGCCTAGATATCCTCCTCTTATGCCGTTCTATCAGCGCCTCGGGGACGTTCCGCGCAAGCGGCACGTGCAGTTCCGGGACAACGGCACGCTCCTCACCGAGGAGGTGATGGGCCTCGAGGGCTTCACCGGCAACGAGTCGATCCTGTACCACCTGCAGTCGCCGTGCCGCGTGGTGAAGCTCGGCGGCTTCGAGCCGATCGTGCGCGACGAATGGGTACCCGAGCAGCACGCCCATCGCCACTTCAAGACCTTCGACACCGAGCCGGACGGCGACGAGATCACGGGCCGTCGCCTGCTCATGTGGAACAACGATGTCGAGATCTCGCTCTGCCGTCCGGCCGAGCGCATGCACTACTTCTTCCGCAACGGCGAGGGCGACGAGGTCGTGTTCGTGCACGAGGGATCGGGGACGCTGGAGACGATCTTCGGCGACGTCCCGTACAAGGAGGGCGACTACATCGTCATCCCGCGCGGCACGACGTATCGGTTCAACCCGACGGGCGCGCAGCGGTATCTCGTGTTCGAGACGCCGGGCCTCATCGAGATCCCGCGCCGCTATCGCAACCAGTACGGCCAGATCCTCGAGGGCGCGCCGTACTACCACCGCGACATCCATCCGCCGGCGGAGCTGCACACGGTGCGCGAGACGGGCGAGTTCCCGGTGAAGGTGCGCGTGCGCGGCGGGTACCAGACGTACGTCGTCGACTACCACCCGTTCGACGTCGTCGGCTGGGACGGCTACCTCTATCCGTGGACGTTCTCCATCCACGACTTCGAGCCGATCACGGGGCGCATCCACCAGCCCCCGCCGTCGCACCAGACGTTCGCGGGCCAGAACTTCGTCATCTGCTCGTTCTGCCCGCGCAAGCTCGACTTCGACCCGGAAGCCGTGCCCATCCCGTATCACCACTCGAACCTCCAGTCGGAGGAGATGATCTATTACGTCTCCGGCAACTTCGGCTCGCGCAAGGGCGTCGAGGTCGGCTCGATCACGCTGCACCCGTCGGGACTGCCGCACGGCCCGCAGCCCGGCCTCGCGGAGAAGAGCATCGGCCTGCACGAGACGCACGAGCTGGCGGTGATGTGCGACACGTTCCATCCGCTCAAGCTCACGCGGTTCGCGCAGGATCTCGACGACGGCGTGTACTGGAGCTCCTGGTACAAGAACGCCGACGTCGAGTCCGACGCGGGACTGACGTCACACCTCTAGGTCCGCACCACGACGGCTCCGAGCTGTACGTCCTCGAGCGAGGGGATCCCGCCGTGCTTCGCCTGCGCACGCCCGTCGGCGCAGCCGGCCGCGTGTGGCTCCGCTATCTCGAGGACGGCGAGCCGCGTGTTGTCGAGGCGGCCGTCGACGAGGAGTCAGCCGGCGAGATCTGGTGGCGAGCCGAGGCGCCGACGCCGAACGCGCAGCTTCGGTATCGATGGCTCCTCGCCGGGGGCAACGTCGGTTATCGCTGGTTCAACGCGATCGGTCTGCGTCCATGCGACGTTCCCGGCGCCGACGACTTCGTGCTCGATCGCGAGCCCGGCGCCCCGGACTGGCACGCGCGCTCCGTCGTCTACGAGATCTTCCCCGACCGGTTCGCGCGCGGCGGCGTTGATGCCCCCGCGCCCGACTGGGCAATCCCGCGTCAATGGGACTCGCTGCCGGAGGGGCGCGGGCCGACGACGCCCTTCGAGCTGTACGGCGGCGATCTCCGCGGCGTCGAGCAGCATCTCGACCACGTCGAGCATCTCGGTGCGAACGTGCTGTACCTGACGCCGTTTTTTCCGGCGGGCAGCACGCACCGCTACGACGCGTCGAGCTTCGAGCGCGTCGATCCGCTGCTCGGCGGCGACGCTGCGCTCGCGTCGTTGCTCGCCGCTGCCCACGCGCGGGGGATGCGCGTCGTCGGGGATCTCACGCTGAACCATTGCGGCGCTGGGCACGACTGGTTCCTGCGCGCGCGGAAGGATCCATCCGCGCCGGAGCGGGAGCTCTTCTTCTTCGACGAGTCCGAGCCGTTCGGATACGCGTGCTGGCTCGGCGTGTCATCGCTGCCGACGTTGAACTGGGGATCGCCGGAGCTCCGCCGGCGAATGGAGCTCGTCCTTCGGCACTGGCTCGAGTTCGGTGTCGACGGCTGGCGGATCGACGTCGCGAACATGATCGGCCGCTACCGTCTTCTGGACGTCAACCACGAGGTCGCGGCGTGGGCGCGAGCGCTCGCCGGCAACCGGCTCCTGCTCGCCGAGCACGGGCACGACTTCCGCCCAGACCTCGACGGGCGCGGCTGGCACGGCGTCATGAACTACGCGGGCTTCCTGCGGCCGGTGTGGTGGTGGCTGAACGCCGGTGCGATCGAGAAGGACGTCTTCTTCGACACGCCTGCGCCCGCATACGCGGGCGCTCGAGCGTTCGACGTCATGCGCGCGTACCGCGCAGGAGTCTCGTGGGATGCGATCGTCAACTCGTGGACGCTGCTCGACAGCCACGACACGGCGCGCTTTCGAGTCGTCGCCGGCTCTCGCGCGCGACATGTCGCCGGCATCGGCCTGCAGATGACGACGCCCGGCGTGCCGATGATCTTCGCCGGCGACGAGATCGGGCTCGAGGGCGACTGGGGCGAGGACGCGCGCCGCACCATGCCGTGGTCGCATCCCGACCGCTGGGACGGGGAGCTGCTCGACGCGTATCGCGCGCTCGTCGCACTCCGGCGGTCGAGCGACGCGCTGGCGCGGGGCGGGATGCGCTACGTCCATGTGTCCGACGATGCGATCGCGTACCTGCGCGAGACGCGCGAGGAGCGGATCCTCTGCCTCGCCCGGCGGACTCCGGAGCAGCCGGTCCCTCTTCCGTTCGACGACCGCGAGACGGTGTTCGAGTCTGAGTGCTTTGCCGCCTGGCGCCTGCCCTGATTTACGTCCGTCTTACGTCGACCGTTCCTTCGTCTTACGTTGCGGGTGGAGGCTGGTGCCGTGAAGAAGCTCGTGGCAGTCGCATTCGTCGCCCTGGCCCTCGTCGCCGTCCCGACCGCCCTCGCGGCCGGCGGCAATGGCGTTAAGGGCAAGCACGCCCGCATCGCCCAGATCGCGGCGCGGTTCGAAAAGCGCTGTGGCACGAGCTCGGCCGGCGCTCCGCAGCGCTGCGTCGACTTCGCAGGGAAGGCCCTTCAGCGTCTGGAGACCCTCGACCAGAAGGTGGAGCAGCGGATGGCCGGCAAGCCGAAGCTGCAGAAGCTGGACACCTTCCTCCAGACGGTGATCGGTTCGTTGAAGAACTGGCTGGGGTCTCCGAGCTAACGGCCAGTACGGTCCGGGCATGGCTTTCTTGGCCGTGCCCGGGCCGCTCGACTTCGCACTGACGACGGAGCGCTTCCGCGCGTTCGGCGTCGACCGCGCGAGCCTCTGGCACGAGGGCGGGCTCCACCGCGTCGTCGGCGGCCGCGAGGTGCGCATCGAGGCGGCGGAGGGAGGCGTCGACGTCGACCCGCTCGACGCGGAGACCGAGCCGGTCGTCCATGCGGTGCTCGGTCTCCCGTTCGAGCTCGAGCCGTTCTACGCGTGGGCGGCGGACGACGAGCTCCTCGCGTCGATCGTCCCGCGGCTCGCCGGCTTTCGGCCGTCGCTCGTACCGGATCCGTTCGAGATGCTCGTCGGCGCGATCACGTCGCAGCAGGTGTCGCTCTTCTCCGCGCTCGCGATCCGGAACCGGCTCATCGAGCGCTTTGGGGAGCGCGCCGTCGAGGCCTGGGCGTTCCCGACGCGGGAGCGGCTCGCGGTCGCGCGCGAGGAGGAGCTCGTCGCCGTCGGCTTCTCGTGGCGGAAGGCGGAGTACGTCGTCGGTCTCGCGCGGGCCGAGATCGACCTCCACGGGCTCGCGGGGCTGCCGGACGACGAGGTGCGCGCACGGCTCGTCGCCACACGCGGGATCGGCGAGTGGACGGCCGAGTGGTTCCTCGCCCGCCATCTCGGGCGCCAGCACGCGTGGCCGGCGGGAGACCTCGCGCTTCGGAAGGCGGTTGCGCCTCTGGACGTCGAGGACGGACGCGTACGCTTTCATCCGTTCGAGAATCTGTCCGCGCACTATCTCCTCTTGTCGAATCGCGTCCCGTGATCCGTCTCGCCACCGAAGCCGACGCAGCCCTCGTGCAGGAGCTGTGGCGCGCGTTCGACCCGGCGGGCGACTTCCACTCCGACGCATCGCTGCTCGCCGGCCAGGACGGGGTCGTCTCGCTCCGCCGGGAAGGCGTCGTCGACGTGCTCTACGTCCGGCCGGAGGAGCGGGGCAAGGGCATCGGCAAGGAGCTCGTGCGCGCGGCTGCCGCGTGGGCGCAGCAGCAGGGGGCCGACCGGTTGGAGCTCGTCATGCCCGAGAGCAACGCCGAGACGCTGCACTTGTACGAGCGGCTTGGCTTCAAGACGGTCGAGCGACGGCTGGCCGCTCCCGTAGCCGCGCTCGCAACAGAGCAGGCGGACGGCCCGACATTCGGTTTCGTGCACGTGCAGACCGACGACGTCGACAAGGTGCGGCGCGATGCCGTGAAGGTCTTGCGCCTGGAGCCGGAGGTCAAGCTCGGGATCGGCTGGGTGCACGTCCGCTCCGACGGGACCGACGCGGATCCCGAGCGGCTGAAGACGCTCGCGAAGGAGCTGTCGTACACGAGCGCAAGTGTCGTCGTCGCCCTCGGCGTCGAGCGCGGCGCGGTCGTCCGATACAACCTCTTCGATCGCGGCGCCGACGTGGACGAGTACCTGTCGGTGCCGGAGTTCTACGGGGAGCTGCCGCCCGGCGACGTCTACGCGCTGGGCGCGAACGCGACCGTCGTCGCTCGCCTGACCGGCGCCGATCCGCATCGCGTGCGCGAGGTCGCACGCACCGCCGCGAGCCCGGGCGACCTGCCGTCCGCGCAAGAGCTGTACGCCGCGATCGCAGCTGTGATGGGGTTGAAGTCCTGATGCTGACGCTGTACGACGCGCCCCGCTGTCCGTATTGCGCGCGCGTGCGCATCGTCCTCGCCGAGAAGAACGTCGAGCTCGAGACGATCGAGATCGATCTCGACGACCGGCCCGTGTGGATCTACGAGAAGAACGCGACCGGCCGCGTGCCCGTCATCGAGGAGGACGGCTGGACGCTGCCGGAGTCGGCGGTGATCATGGAGTACCTCGAGGAGCGGTATCCGGAGCCGGCGCTCCTCGCCGCGGATCCGGCCGATCGCGCGCTCGCGCGTCTGTGGATCTTCCGCCACGACGCGTTCACGAAGCCGTACTACGCGGCGCGGCGCGGCGAGGCCGGCGCGGACGCGTTGCTCGCGGAGCAGCTCGACCGGCTCGACGCCGCGCTCGAGGAGCGGCCGTGGCTCGGCGGCGCCGAGTACGGCCTCGCCGACATCGCGTACGTGCCGTGGGTGTTGCGTGCGCGCGACCGGATGGGAGTCGATCTCGAGCCGTATCCTGCGATCAACGAGTGGCTCGGGAAGCTGCTCGCGCGTCCCGCCGTCGCCGAGGAGGAGCATGTCGTCGCACGTCTCTGAGTCCGTCGTCGACGCGCGGTGGCTCGCCGAGCACCTTGGCGACCACGACGTCGTCGTCGGCGACGTGCGCGGCCCGAACGCGCACACGCGCGGCCACATCCCCGGCTCGCGCCCGCTCGTGCTCGGGTCGCCGCCGCCGTCGGCGGACGAGGCTTCGCTGAAGGAGCTCGCGCAGGAGATCGTGCTCCGGCTGCGCCGGCACGGGATCACCGGCCGCGAACGGCTCGTGCTCGTCGACCGGGGCGACGGCATGGGCGCGATGCCTGCGGCGCAGCTCGCCGAGCTCGCAGGCCATCCGCGCGTGTCGATCCTCCTCGGCGGGATGGCGGCGTGGGAGGGAGAGATCGCGACGGGACCGGTGGAGCTCGTTCCCGTGCGCGAGGCCGACCTGGAGCCGAACCTGCGTGCGCTGCCGACGCGCGACGAGATCGCAGCGCGGCTCGGCGATCCGTCGCTGACGATCCTCGACGTTCGTCGCGACGACGAGTACACCGGGCGCGGCGGCAGCGCGTGCGATCCGCGGCAGGGGCACATCCCCGGCGCGAAGCACGTCGAGGTCGGGACCCTGTACGCGGGGCCGGGTCAGCCGGAGTCGCCGGAGCGGATCCGCGAGCTCGTCGGCGCGCCGGAAGGCTCGGAAGTGGTGGCGTACTGTCACTCCGGGTCGCGCTCTGCCCTTGCGACGCTGGCGCTGCGGTCGGCGGGATACGACGCGCGCAACTACGCGGGGTCGTGGCACGAGTGGTCGCGCCACAACGAGCTTCCGCTCGAGCGCTAGGCCGTCGGCGAGGCGTTGCCTACGTTTGCTCGTCCGTGAGGTAGCGAGTCTCTTCGAGGAACCGCTTGTGTCGCTCCTCGTCGATCGCTTTCGCCTGAGGAAGCTTCAGCGCAAGAAGCAGTTTGAGCCACCACGGTCGCCACGGATCGTCGCGGTTTCCGGGCGGGAAATAGTCGACGGGCGGCGGAGGCGGATGCGACATACCGACCGCTATGCCGCGCGCGCGAGCAAACGCTCAGCGGCGACGAGGAACGCGCCGCATAGAGCGCGCCCGAGCTCGTTCCATCCGCCGATGTGCGCGCGCGTCTCCTCCCGCAACCCGTCCGGATCCGGCGGCGGGTCTTCGAAGTCGGCCGTCCACCGGTCGAGCTGAAGCGCGGTCACCTCGGGATGGAACTGCACGCCCCAGCATGCGTCGCCCAGGCGGAAGCCCTGCGTCGTGCGGTCGGTGCGCGCGAGCTCGGCGGCGCCATCCGGCACGTCGTAGGTGTAGTGGTGCCACACGAGCCCGGGGAACCGCTTCGGCATCGATCCGAGGACGGGATCGGCGACGCCGGCGTCGTTCAGCTCGACGTCGATCCAGCCGATCTCCGGCTCGTCCAGCCGCCACGCGCGCGAGCCGGCCGCGCGCGCCAACAGCTGCACGCCCAGGCAGACGCCCAACACGGGCCGCTCTTCGGAGATGACGGTCTCGAGCCATGCGATCTCCTCGGGGAGCCACGCGTGCGTGTCCTCCTGGTCGGGATGCATCGCGCCGCCGAACACGAGGTACGCGTCGTACGACTCGAGCGGCCGCGGCGGCTTGCGATCCCACGAGAAGCTCCACTCGTCGAGCGCATGCCCCGCGCGCTCGACGACCGGCTCGAACAGCTCGGCCCGCGCTTCCGGCCCATGCACCACCGACAGGACTCTCATGTGTTGAGAAGACTACGCAGCTCGGCGGCGTTCGTCGCCGCCTGCGACACGAGTGCGAGTGGGTTCCTCGGATCCTGCGCCGTCGAGTTGTTGTTGAAGAACGCGAACGCCTGCTGCGCTTGGCCGGCGAGCTCGCGCATCGTCGGCACCCACGCGGCGAGCTCCTCCTCGCTGTACAGGTAGTCGAAGCGCTCCGCGGCTGAGCCGCCCCGCTTGTTCCACGTCCCGAGGTTGCGCCCGTGGAACCGCACGTACGCAGTATCGGAGGTCACCGCCGGGACGGTCGGAACGAGGTTCTTCGCCTCGTCCGACTTCGGCGCGTCGACGGTGACGTACGTCGCGCCGATCTTCTCGAGGAACGAGAGCGTCTCCGCGCGGTTCGCATCCTCGAGCCACGAGCGGTGGCGGAACTCGACGAGCATCTCGTCGCCGCCGAGCGGCTCGCGCGCCCACTCGAGGTACTCGAACGAGCGGTCCTTGAAGACGACGTACTGCGGCAGCTGCATGAGGATCCCGCCGAGCTTCCCCGCCGCGCGCAGCGGCTCGAGCGCCTCGAGGAAGCGGCGGAACACCTCGCCGCGCAATTCGCGCGGCGGCCGGTCGACGCGGCCGCGCTCGTCCACCGGCATCGCGTCGCGCAGATCCTCCGGCAGCACCTCGACCTTCACCGGGTGGCGCGTCATCAGCCCGAACGCCTTCACGTGCATGACGAACCCCGGTGGCGTCCGCTCCGCCCAGCCCTGCACCATCGACTCGGTCGGCAGCCGGTAGTACGTCGAGTCGACCTCGACCGTGTCGAAGTGTTCGGCGTACCACGCGAGCCGCTCGCGCGCCGGCAGCTTCGGCGGATAGAAGTACTTCGAGAGCGCCTCGTCGGCCCACGAGCAGGTTCCGACGCGAACGCTCGCCGCTATTTCGAGACCGCCTTCTTCAGGAACGAGAGCTGGAGCGTCACGCGGCCGACCGTCATCGACGCGCCCGCCGGCTCCGGCGTCGCATACACCGGCGCCGCGCCCGACGTCGCCGCGAGCGTCACGGTGAACTTCGCGCCGGCCGGGACGCGCACGCTCTCGTTCATCAGATGGATCTGGAGGACGCCGCTCGCCGACGTCACCGGGCACGCGCCGGTGGAGATCGGCGTCGGGATCCCGCTCGCCGACAACACGGCGACGAGATGTGTCCAGTTCTTCGCCCCGGAGTAGCGGACGGTGACGGTCGAGTCGCCGAACGTCTCGTGCGGGCCGCCGGTGAGCCGCGCGCCGCGCACGACCTCTCCGACGCCGCCGATCTTCGTCGTCCCGGGCAGCGTCACCGACGCGCGCTTCGTCGCCGGCAGCCCCGTGTACGTCGTCACCTTGCCGTCCCACGGATCGTGCGCGAGCTCCACAGCCGGGCCTGCGCTCCCGCTTCCTTTCAGGTACTTGTCGAACCACTTGACGACGAGGCCGAGATACGTCGGCGCCTCGGCCGGCGGGTTCGGCGCCGGCACGTGCCCGACGTCGCCGATGTACAGCTCTTTCGGGCCGGCGAGCTGCCGGTACGCCGTCTCCGCCTGGTCGATGTCGAAGAGGAAGTCGTGCCGCCCCTGGATGAGCAGCGTCGGCACGGAGATGGACGAGACCTGCGGCGAGCGCGCCGCGGCAGCGGCGGCCGCGTCCGCCGTGACCTTCCCCTGTGAGAGCGTCTGCGCCGACGCGAGCAGCGCGGGATCCCAACGCGACGGCGGCGTCAGCGCGGCGAGCAGCAGGACGAGCGCCGACTTCGCGACGCCCTCCGGCGCGAGCGCGGTCGTGAGGTTCGTCCACGTGATCTCGGGGACGATCGCCTTGAACGGGACACCGGCCGCGGTCGCGTTCCACACGGCGCCGCCGCCGAGGGAGATGCCGAACGCGCCGATCTGCGTGTCCGAGACGTCCGGGCGCGCCGCGAGCCAGTCGAAGAGGTCGCGCGCGTCCTGGCTCTCGCGCGGGCCGTCGAGCCCGAACTGCCCGCCGGACGCGCCGGTGCCGCGCGCGTCGCACTCGAGCGAGACGAAGCCGGCGGGCGCGAACGTGCCCGCCGCGATCGGCTCCATGTCGGTATGCGAGCCGCCGAGACCGTGGAAGAGGATGATCCCCGGCCAGCCGCCGACGGGGGGCGCGCCGTCGGGCACGACGATCGAGCAGGCGAGCGGGACGCCGTCCGAGGCGGTCACGGTGACCGGCTGGGGCGCCGCGGCGCCGAGGAGGGCGGCGGCGAGCAGGGCGACCAGCACACCCTAAGACTAAGCCTAAGATCACTCCGTGGACCGGCGAGCCGTTGGCGTGTTCGACTCAGGGGTAGGCGGGCTGACCGTCCTGCACGAGTGCCTCGTGACACTTCCGCACGAGGATTTCGTCTACCTCGGCGACCACGCGCGGCTCCCGTACGGGCCGCGGCCGCTCGAGGAGGTGCGCGCGTTCGCACGCGAGATCGGCGCGTTCCTCGAGGCGCAGGACGTGAAGCTCATCGTCGTCGCCTGCAACACGGCGACGTCGGCGGCGATGCCGCAGCTCCAGTCGGAGCTCGCCGTCCCCGTCATCGGCGTCATCTCGCCGGAGGCGCGCGCGGCGGTGCAGGCGACGCGCAACCGGCGCATCGGCCTGCTCGCGACGCAGGGGACGGTCGACGGCGGCCGCTACCGGGAGCTCGTGCATGCGCACGACGCTGGTGTCGAGCTCACCTCCGTCGCATGCCCGCGCCTCGTCCCGTTGATCGAGAGCGACGATGCGTATGGCGAGGAGACGGAGGACGCCGTGCGCGAGTACGCCGCGCCGCTCAAGGACGCAGGCGTCGACACGGTCATCCTCGGCTGCACGCATTACCCGCTCATCCGTCCGGT
This sequence comes from Gaiellaceae bacterium, assembly GCA_050697375.1. Classification (GTDB taxonomy): domain Bacteria; phylum Actinomycetota; class Thermoleophilia; order Gaiellales; family Gaiellaceae; genus Palsa-739. The sequence goes on from JBOGZQ010000036.1 coordinate 17,123, forward strand.
CTTCCAGCGCGCGTTCGGCCGTGACGTGACGCTCGTGTTCTCCGCCGAGGAGACGGCGCTCGAGGCGTCGGACACGCTCGCGCGTAAGCGCGTCGAGAACGATCCGTCGCGCAGCGGCGCGTACCGCTTCCTGACGACGGGCGACCCGGACGCATTCCGCGAGATGGGGCGGCGGTTCCTCCAGCTGCCGATCGGGGACGTCGAGCACGTCTCGCTCGCGCAGCTCGGTGCGGCCGCATGAGCCGGAACGACGGGCGGAAGGCGGACCAGCTGCGGCCGTTGACGATCTCGGTCGACTATCTCGAGCAGCCGCACGGCTCCGTGCTCGTGACGCAGGGAAAGACGATCGTCCTCTGCACCGCGATGGTGCAAGAGGAGGTGCCGCGGTGGCTGCGCAACAGCGGGCGCGGCTGGATCACCGCCGAGTACTCGCTCCTGCCTGCGTCGACGGGCGACCGTGTCGAACGTGAGGCGTCGCGCGGCAAGCAGCAAGGGCGCACGGTCGAGATCCAGCGGCTGATCGGCCGGGCGGTCCGGGCGGTCGCCGACTTTCGCGCGCTTGGCGAGCGGACGCTGTGGCTCGACTGCGACGTCCTCCAGGCGGACGGAGGCACGCGCTGCGCCGCGATCAGCGGCGCGTACGTCGCCGGGCGGCGCGCACTCGACCGCTTCGGGTTGTCGCGCACGTTCGCCGACTCCGTCGCCGCCGTGTCGGTCGGCGTCGTCGACGGCGTGCCGATGCTCGACCTCGACTACTCGGAGGACTCGACCGCCGACACCGACATGAACGTCGTCATGACCGGCGACGGCCGCCTCGTCGAGGTGCAGGCGACGGCGGAGAAGGATCCGTTCACCCGGGAGCGGCTCGACGAGCTGCTCGGGCTCGCCGAGGGGGGCATCGAGCGAATCTCTCGATTCCAGCAGGAGGCAGTCGATGCTCCACGTCCTTAGCAGCGTTGCGACGCTCCACTGGCCGCACGTGCTCGCGCGGCTCGCCATCGCCGCCGGGCTCGGCGGCGCAGTCGGCTTCGAGCGCGAGCTGCGCGAGCGCCAGGCCGGCCTCCGCACGCACCTCGTCGTCTGTGTCGGCGCGGCGCTCTTCACGCTCGTCTCCGCGTACGGGTTCCGTGACGTCGTCGAGCAGGGCCAGGTCGTCGTCGATCCGACGCGCATCGCCGCGCAGATCGTCAGCGGCATCGGCTTCCTCGGCGCGGGCGCGATCATCCGCCAGGGCCTCTCCGTCCGCGGGCTGACGACGGCCGCGACCCTCTGGCTCGTCGCCGCGATCGGCATGGCGTCGGGCGCCGGCTACTACGACGGCGCGATCATCGCGACCGTCGGCGCGCTCCTCACGCTCGGCCCGCTGCGCATCGTCGCGTACAAGATCATCCGGCGATACCGGCCGGACGTCGACCGCCTCGTCGTCGACATCCCCGCCGGCGGCAGCCCCGTCCCGATCCTCGAGGTGATCGAGCACCAGGGGGCGCGCGTCATCGCGCTCGAGATCGCACAGGAGGGAGACCGCCGCAGCGTCGCGCTCGACGTCGAGCTCGGGCACAACGGCGCGCCGGCGATCGTCGCCGCAGTCGGCGACATCGACGGCGTCCTCGAGGTGCGTTGGACGGAGTGAAAGCGTGGCTCGCCTCGCGCAACGCGCACAAGGCGCGAGAGCTCGAGCGCCTCTTGCCGGGTTGGGAGATCGAGCCGCTCGCCGCGGCCGACTATCCGCCGGAGGACGGCGACACGTACTACGCGAACGCGCGCACGAAGGCCGACTTCGGCCGAGAGCTGACGGGTGGACGCGACTGGGTGCTCGCGGAGGACTCCGGGCTCGAGGTGGCCGGGCTCGGCGGCCGGCCCGGGATCGAGTCCGCCCGGTACGCGCCCGAGGGCGCGCCCGCGATCGCGAGGCTCCTCGGCGAGCTCGACGCCGTCCGAGAGCGCGACGCGCGCTACGTCTCCGAGCTCGTCTTCCTGACGCCGGACGGGGAGGAGGTGCGCGGCACCGGCACGCTCGCCGGCCGCATCGCCGACGAGCCGCGCGGCCATGAGGGATTCGGCTACGACCCCGTGTTCGTGCCGGAGGGCGAGCAGCGGACGATCGCCGAGCTCGGCGACGACTGGAAGGAGCGGAACTCCCATCGCGCGCGCGCCGCGCGCGCACTCCTCGCCGCGCTCGCCGCCGCCCTCCTGCTCGCCGGCTGCGGCGGCATGGATCCGACCTCGAAGCGCGTCCTGAACGCGTTCTTCGACGGCGGCCCGGTTGCGCGCTCGCTCGGCAAGCTCTTCCCGCACAAGCCGGGAACGCTGCCGTGTGTCCTGTACGAGAACGGCGTGAAGCTCGAGGCGTCGTGCTCGACCGACATCTCGCTCGTGAAGCCGGCACGCGCCGTGGTGACGCTGACGGAGGCGTGGAACCACGGCGCGAAGGCGCACACGTGGTTCTTCTTCATCCGCCGGGACGGGACGGTGCAGTCAGTGATTCAGGAAGGGACGCCCGCTCCGCGACCGTGAGAAGTGCTGCGCACTTTATGGCGCAGGGACACGTCCGGGGCCAGGCCCCGTTAGGGATGTGTCACCACTGTGTGTCGTCCCATCGCGCCTGCGCGCGCTCCACCAGTTCAGCTCCGCGCCGATGACGATGACGTTCGCCATGACGTAGAGCCAGAGCAGGAGGATCGCCGGCCCGCCGAGGACGCGAAGAGTGACGTTCACGTCGGCGAAGCGAACGAACACCGGCAGGATCTGGAACGACGCCTCGAGCACGATCGCGCCCATCACCGCGCCGGGGAGCACCTCGCGCACGGTCAGCTGCGCGTTCGGCAGCAGCCGGTAGACCGCGAGCAGGAAGAGGAAGACGCCGAGCAGCGAGACCGCCACCGACAACACGTAGGCGACCGCGTGGTCCGAGATGAAGCCGGGCGCGTAGCGCTTCAGCACGTCGACGCCGAGCGCGCCGATGACGAGGCTCGCGAACAGCGTCACGAGCACGCTCACCATGAGCGTGGCGGCGACGGTCTTGCCGCGCAGGAACGGACGGTTCGGACGGCCGTAGACGATGTTGAACGCCGACTCGAGCACGCTGAAGAGCGACAGCGACGACCAGAGCAGGCCGACGCCGCCGATGATGCCGAGCGTCGCCGCGTTGCCCTGCACGCGGTGGACGAGCGTGAGGATGCTCTGGAGCGAGCTGCCGGGAAACGCCTGCTGGAGCTCCCGCACGAGGAAGTCGGACGCGTCGGCGCGGTGCGCGAGGCCGAGGAGCGAGAGCGCGAGGAACACGAGCGGCACGAACGAGAGCAGCGCAAAGTAGGCGACCATCGCGGCCAGATGGGTGCCGCGGTCGGCGAAGAACTTCGCGAAGAGCGCACGCTTGCGGACCCGCATCGGCCCATCTTGCACCGTGGTAACGTCGGCGCCCGAGATGGACGCCGTCCAGGCCCTCGCCGACCTCACCGAGATCTCCTCCCAGGTGGAGGCTGCCGTCCTCTTCGACGCGAACGGCGAGGTGGCGGGATCGACGGTCTCCGACGAGGATGCCGCCGCGCTCGCGCGGGCCGCGGGCGACCTCCTCGACCGGGCCGCATCGCTCGCCGAGGGGCACGACGTGACGCAGGTGGAAGCCTCCACGCCGGCCGGGAGCGTCTTCGTCGTACGCGACGGCTCGCGGCGGATCGCGGCCACGACGGCGGCCGACCCCACGACCGGCCTCGTCTTCTACGACCTCAAGAGCTGCCTGCGCGACAGCGGTGAGGAAACGAAGCCACGCCGCCGGCGCGCGCCGAAGAAGGCTGCCGATGAAGCGTAAGGCGCTCGGGCTCTTCGGTTTCGTCACCGGCCTAGCCGCGGGCAGCGTGCTCTACCGGCGCACGGTCGCTCGGCGCCGCGAGCGCATCGACGTGTACTTCGGCGACGGCTCGATGATCACGTACGACGACGGCTCGCCCGAGGCGGACGCGCTGCTCCCGATCGCCCGCGACGCGCTCGACGCTGCTCGTGGACGACGCTGAGCTCCGCCGCTCGCTCGTCGAGCACGCGTACCTCGAGGGCGACTTCGTCCTGCGCTCGGGGAAACGATCTCGCTACTACCTCGACAAGTACCGCTTCGAGACGCGCCCGGACATCCTGCGCGCGCTCGGCGAGCGCATCGCCGCCGAGATCGAGGCGCACGCGCCGGACGCGACGAGGATCGCGGCGCCCGAGCTCGGCGCGGTCGCGCTCGCGGCCGCTGCATCGCTCGAGTCGGGACTGCCGTTCGTCATCGTCCGCAAGGAGGCGAAGGAGTACGGCACCGGCAACCGGCTCGAAGGGCCGTACGACGACGGCGAATGTCTCTGCCTCGTCGAGGACGTCGTCACCTCGGGCGGCGCGCTGCTCGATTCCGTCGAAGCCCTGCGCGCAGCGGGGCTCGCCGTGCACACCGCCGTGTGCGTCGTCGACCGCGAGGAGGGCGGCGCCGACGCCCTCGCGAGACGGGCCGTGCGCCTCCGTCCGATCTTCCGCGCCGGCGAGCTTCTCGAGGGGTTGAAAAGTCCCGCAAAACCGCATGGTTGAGCGCAACCGTCGCCCCTGGTAGGGTCATTTCGGCCGATCAACGACAGGAGGAGAGGACGTGACCAAGCAGGAGTTTGTCAACGAGGTCGCGAGGCGGAGCCAGCTGACGGCGCGCGATGCGGGTAAGGCGGTTGATGCGTTCCTCGAGGCGATCACCGACACGCTGAAGAACGGCGGCGACGTGTCCTTCACCGGTTTCGGCAAGTTCTCGAGCGCGCAGCGTGCTGCTCGCACCGGCGTGAACCCGCGCAACCCGACGGAGAAGGTGCACATCCCGGCCGCACGCGTTCCCAAGTTCTCGGCCGGCAGCGCGCTCAAGTCCGCCGTCAAGGGCGGCTAGCGCACGCGAGGTCGGGCACGTCTCCTCCGAGGAGCGCGAGGGGCCGCCTTGAGCGGCCCCTCGCG
>JBOGZQ010000037.1:0-5368 GCA_050697375.1 Gaiellaceae bacterium
GGCGGGCGCGGCGGCTGCGGCCCGAGCGCGAGGCCGACGAACTCGTCGTGATCCTCGAGCAGCGCGTGGTTGTAGCGGCGCTCGAAGCCGACGGTCGTCGACGCCTTCGAGCTCATCGCCGCGCCGCACAGCGAGCCGGCGACGTGACCGGGGTACACCTCGACGCCGTCGCCGAGATCGGCGATTCGGTGGAGCGAGTGGAAGAGATCCTCGGCGCCGTCGCGCGCCTCGACGGCGAGGTCGGGCCGTGCCGCGTCGCCGACGAAGAGCGAGTCGCCGGTGAGGACGAGCCACGGCTCGTCGCCGCGCGTCCGGTCGATGACGGCGAACGCGCAGTGCTCGGGCCGGTGGCCCGGCGTGTGGACGGCGCGGAGGACGACGTCGCCGAGCTCGATCTCCGTTCCGTCGGTGAGCCGCTCGTGCGGATACGCCGCGCCCGCCGCCTCGTGGATGTGGACCGGAAGGCCGTGCTCGAGCGCCAGCCGGCCGTGCCCGGAGACGTGGTCGGCGTGCGTGTGTGTCTCGAGCACGGCCGTCAGCCGGACGCCGCGCCGCTTGGCCTCGTCGACGTACGGCTCTATCCGGTATGCCGGATCGACCACCACCGCAGTGCCCGCGTGCTCGTCGCCGACGAGGTAGGACGCGCAGCCGAGATCGTCGTCGACGAACTGCTTGAACAGCACGGCGCGACGCTAGCACCGGACACGGCTATTTCTCTTGAAGTGACGCCGCGTCGAGGGTCTCCTCGCATTCGAGGCAGACCCAGTCGCCGTCGGCGTCCTCGGCGGCGCTGAGCGCGGCCGGAACCATCGTCACGCCGCACACGGGGCAGATCGGCGGCTCGTCAGGCAAGGACGCGTTCGAGCGCGGCGCGGTCGGTCGGCCCGCCGTGCGAGGCGAGCACGTGCTCGACCGGCTTGTCGAGGAGCGGGCGCAGCCCCGCGGCGACCCCCTCACGCGTCATCCCGGGGCGGAGCCATTTCTCGTTGATCTCGAAGCCGCCGCCGAAGTTGACGATCGTGTCGCCGGAGATGACCGCGCGCTTGCTCTCGACCCAGAGCGCCGTGTCGTTCGACTTGTGCCCGGCGAACACCTCCGCACCGAACGAGAGGAGGTCGCCGGCCTCGTACCAGCGCGCGTCGCCCTTGCCTGCCTTCAGCCAGACGACGTCCGGGGCGCCGTCGCCGGCCTGCTCGGCGGTAAGCCCGTACGTGTCCATGAGGTACTGCGCACTGTCGGGACGCGGCGTGTAGACCGGCAGGCCGAGCCGCTCGGCGTCGCGCTCGTGCCAGGGCGCGGTCAGCACGATCGCCGTCTCGCGCTCGCCGGCGAGCGCGAGCAGCTCGTCAGGCACGGCGAGCGGGTCGAAGAGCAGGAGATGCGTGCCGTCGTCGATCGCGTACGACGAGACGAGCTCGGGCCAACACTCCTTCGAGTCCCACGCGGGGTGCGGCGACTGCCAGTGCCAGAGGCCGGGGGTCAGCTCGTCCACGGCCCTGGATAGTAGAAGCTGACATCATCCTGGAATGGAGCCATCGAAAAACATCGCTGGCAGGCACATGGTCGTCACGACGACCGAGAACATCCCGGAGGCGCGCGTGGTGGAGACCCTCGGTCAGGTCTTCGGCCTCACCGTTCGTTCCCGGAGCATTGGAGGCAACATCGCCGCAGCGCTGAAGAGCCTCGTCGGAGGCGAGATCCGGTCCTACGTCAAGTTGAACGAGGACGCACGGCGACAGGCGATCGACCGCATGGTGCAAAACGCCGCCGCGATGGGCGCCAATGCGGTGACGATGATGCGCTTCGACTCCACCGAGATGGGCCGGAGCATGAGCGAGATCGTCGCGTACGGCACGGCGCGCGTCGTCGAGTGGCAATCCGACCGCACGCAAGCCTGAGGGCGCGATGGGTGTCGCGGAATGGGTGATCCTCGCAATCGTCGTTCTCGGTGCCGTCGCTGCGCTCCTCGGCTGGGATCGGTATCGAGGCAGCCGCAAGACCGCGAGCGATTCCTCTCAACCGACCAATGAAGTCTTCACCGACCCGGCGTCGGGGAAGCCGATGCGGGTCTGGTACAACCAGGAGACGGGCGAGCGGGAGTATCGGCCGGACTAGAAGTCGATTCGCATCACGACGCGGCGGAGCGTCGGGCGACTGACCTCTGCGAATCCGGCAGCGGCGAAGATGTTTATATGGCCGACGTTGAGCTCGCCCCACGGGACGTCCTTCCCGGGCTCCGGGTCCATCGGATAGCCCTCGAGCGCACGTGCTCCGCGCTCGCGCGCGAAGTCGACGGCGGCGCACGCAAGCGCATAGCTGACGCTCTGGCGGCGGAACCCCGAGCGCGTGACGAAGCACGTCACCGCCCAGATGCTCGCGTCCGTCTTGTCCTCCGATCGCTTCCGCCACGGCACGCTTCTGAGATACGGGTACGCGGTGCGCGGCTCCACCGAGCACCAACCGGCGGCCTCGTCGTCGACATAAGCGACGAGGCCGGTCGTCGCCTTCGATCTCGGATGCCCGCAATCGGTCTGCTCGCGCAGCATGTGGGCGCGATCGAGGTCGTCGCCGGGCCAAGCGTTCCACCCCAGCTTGAAGCGCTGGCAGTAGCAGCGTCCCCCGTGACAGCTCGCGCCCGCGAGGACAGCCTCGAGGTCATCCCACGATGCTTGATTCGCCGGGACGATCCTCATCTCTGCCACGGCGTCATCCTGCCGGAGACGGAAGTGCCTACGCCGAGATCGGCGGCGGCTGACACGTCACTCTGTGGATCTCGCTGGTCAGGCCGTCGATCTTCTTGGTGAGCTCCGTGTTCTGGTCGAGGAGCTTCTTGATCTCCGACGCGCGTTCGAGCTGTTGCCGCCCGAGGTCTTCACGGTGTTGAGCGTCGGCTTCCGCATGGATCTTGTCGCGATCGGCCTGGCGCGTCTGAGCGAGCAGGATCAACGGCGCTGCGTACGCAGCTTGGAGTGAGAACGCGAGATTGAGAAGGATGTACGGATAGCGGTCGAAGTGCACGAGGTTGAGCAGCGCACCGGTGTTGATCGCCACCCATGCCGCAACGACGATCGTCTGGCCCACGATGTAGCCAGGCGTCCCGAAGAAGCGCGCGGCGTTCTCGGCGGCGGCGCCGAATCCACCCGATCCGAACGCTCCAGCGGCGTCACTGTGCCGCCGGGCTTTGAGATACCGGAACGGATCGCCTGCCTCGACAGCCGATTCGACCCTCGAGACAACTCTCATCGCATTGAACGCTACGGCGCGCGCCGGACGTCTTCAGGCGCCGGCTGCGCGTCGCGCTGGGGCGCGGCCGCGTTCGCGACCCTTCCGCTCGGCCCCGCCGAGACGGCCACCGGCCGCATCGAGGCTGTGGTCGCGGGCGTTCTCTTCGCCGGCATCGCCGTCGCCGCGGTGCTGTCGTGGGAACGGCTTCCGCGCGCGCTTGCAGCCGTGCCTCTCGTTGCTTCCTTCGCCGTCGTCGCGCTGCTCCGCGACGCCGAGAACGGCGCGCCGTCGGGATACGGGCCGCTCGTCCTCCTGCCGGTCTTCTGGCTCGCGCTGCACGGGTCACGCCGCGCACTGGTCGCCTCGTTCGCCGGCGTCGCGGCGGTGTTCATCGTGCCGATCTTCGCCGAGTCATCTTCGTATCCGTCCGCTGACTGGCGACGCGCGCTGCTCTGGTTGATCGTGACGCCCATCGTCGGGCTGACGACGCACAACCTCGTCGAGCGCGTCCGCGAGAGCTCGCTCGTCGACCCACTCACCGGGCTCGCGAACCGAAGGGCATGGGAGGACCGGCTCGAGCGTGCGATCGCGTTCGCTGTTCGAACCCGGCTTCCGTTCAGTGTCGCGCTCCTCGACCTCGATGGATTCAAGGCCTACAACGACGTGCACGGCCATCAGGCCGGCGACCATTTGCTCGTTGGGGCGACGGGCCGGTGGCGGCGGCAGGTGCGCGAGGTCGACCTCCTCGCGCGCCGCGCAGACACGGAGCTGTATGCCAACAAGGCGAGCCGGCGCGCCCGCCGGCGCTAGCGCTCCGCACTCTCCTCGCTGAGCAGCTTCGACACGTAGTACCCGATCGCGACGAGGAAGACGAGCGTCTGCTCGCCGTTCATCGCGATGCCGCCGAGGTTCTGGTCGCGCGTCGGCGAGAACCCCCACAGGCGGGGCACGTGCTCGTAGAACGAATAGAACGGATGGCTCGAGAAGATGAACGCGAGCCCGAGGAACGACGACGCGACGAACGCGGCCCCGAGATACGCGAGCGCGAGCGGGACGGGCAGCCGCTCGGACACGATCGTCCACCAGAAGAGGAAGCCCCCGGCGATGAGCAGGCCGTGCTCGATGTCGAGCCCCCAGCCGGTCTTGAGGGCCCAGTCGTAGAAGCCGGCGAGATGCGTTCCGTACCACGCCGCGAGCCACGCGACGATCGCCCAGCGGGCCCGCACACGCCGCGCGCCGTGTGCGTCGAGCCACTTCTTCATCTGCGGCGTCAGGCCGAGCAGGATGAGGACGGGCGCGATGTCGGCGATGAGCGCGTTCTGGACGAGATGGATGAGGAGCAGCCGTTTCGCCGCGATCGTCTCCATCGGCGAGTTCAGCGGCGCAGCGAGGAGGAAGACGCCCGCGGCGAACGAGGCGATGCGCCACCGTCCCGTCGGTTGCGTGCGCGCGTACGCGAAGACGAGCACCGCCGCGACGACCAGGTAGAACGGCTCGAACGAGAAGTCGGTCGGGCTCATGCAGTGACGAGCCGCGTGGCGCGAATCCTCGGGCGGAGGAGCGCGAACGCGAGCACGCCGAGCGTGAGGAGCTGCTCGGCCATCATCACGACGCCGGCCAGCTGCTGATCCGTCCGCCCCGGGTAGGCGGCGTAGATCGGGTGGAAGCTGAACACGAGCACGTCGCCGAGGATCTGCCCGCACGCGAACATCGACGCCGCCAGCGCGATGCGGCCGCCGACGGTGAGTCGCCGATGGGAGCCCGGATCGATGAGCAGCGTCCACACGAGCAGGCCGGCGAGCACCCAGCAGAAGTGCTCGAAGTCGTGCAGGTCCTGATGGCGCAGCGCGGCGTCGTAGAGATACGGCACGTGCCAGGTGGCGAGGTTCGCCGCCCACAGCCCGAACGCGACGCGCGGCCGCAGCAGCAGCGCGAAGAACGAACGCGCCTTTGCGACGCGGACGAGCACCGGCGCAGGCAGCATGAAGACGAGGAGCGGCCCTCGCACCGCGAAGACCATCAACGCGATCGCGGCGTCGCCGATGACGACGTGCTGGAGCATGTGCACCGCGAGGTGCGTGTCCGCCCACGCATCCACCCGCCCGACGAGCACAACTACCGTCGCCGCGAGCCCGAGCGCAAA
>JBOGZQ010000038.1:0-15828 GCA_050697375.1 Gaiellaceae bacterium
ATGAGGGCTTCGATGACGCCGATTCCGCCGAACACGATCGCGACGTTGCCCGTCGCTTTGATGATCGCTCCGCCCGCGAGGGTTCCGATGGGGATCGCCGACCAGGCAAGCACGCCGGCGATCGTCCAGACCCGGCCCATCATGTGCGAGGGAACGATCGCCTGGCGGAGGCTCTGGGTGTTGATGTTGAAGAACAGCCCGAAGCCGGATACGCCCGCCCACAGCAGCGCTCCCAACCAGTAGGTGCGGGTCGCCGAGAACGCGACGAGCATGAGACTGCTCGTCATCAGCCCGCCGAGCGCGGCGACGCTGAAGCGGACGCGTTTTCGGATCGGGCCGGCAGCGAGCCCGAGCAAGGCGATCCCGGCGCTTCCCGCCGCAAAGAGAAAGCCGACGCGAGCGTCGGACGCGTGGAGGCGCTCCTTGCCGAACAGGACGAGCTGGGCGAACGTCGTGCTCCCGACGAGGTTGAACAGCGCCATCATCAGCGAGATGTTGCGCAGCACCGGGTGCCCGAGCACGTAGCGCAGCCCCTCGGCGATGTCCTGGCGGAGGCGCTTGCGCTGCGGCGCCTCCGTCGCATTGAAGCCGCGCGAGATCGACACGAGCGAGACCGCCGACACGAGGAAGGAGGCGGCGTCGACGAAGAGGATGTCCTCGATCCGCACGACCGCGACCAACAACCCGGCCAGCAGCGGGCCGGCGATCTGCGCGGTCTGGTAGCTGGCCATGATGCGACCGTTGGCGGCGACGAGATCATCCGACGAGACAAGGCTCGGGATGGCCGCGAACTCGGACGAGTCGAACGCGATGGTCAGGCACGCGCTGATGAACGTGGCGGCGTAGATCCACCAGACGGACAGGATCCCGGCGTACGCGACCAGCGGGATCGAGGCGATCGCTGCGCAGCGTCCGAGATCGGCGGCGATCATCAGCCGCTTGCGATCGACGCGGTCGACCCACGCGCCGATCACGAGCCCGAACAACAGATACGGGACGAAGTACGCCGCGGTCGTCGCGCCCAGGTTCAGCGCGGAGTGCGTCAGCGAGAACACGAGCAGCGGCAGCGCAAAGCTCGTGAACGAACTACCGAGGTTCGACGTCGTCTGGCCGCTCCAGAACTTCCAGAAATCGAGACTCAGCCGTTCACCCGCCACAGCGTGAGCCTATGCCGGAAGAACGCGGCCGCGCACGTCGCCGAGGCGATCGGCGCGCAGCACGACCTCGTCGCCGTCGGTGAGGAAGCGCGTGTTGCCGTACAGCTCGATGAGCGATCCCTCCGATCCCGGCTCGGCGCCCGAGATCGTTCCCGTGGCCATCAGGTCGCCGGTGCGGACGGTGGCGCCGTTCGAGGTCGCGTGCGCGAGCATCTGCGGCATCGTCCAGTAGAGCGTGCGCGCGTTCCCGCGCGAGACGACCTCGCCGTTCAGCTCGATCGATAGCTCGAGATCGAGACTCCAGTCGCGGCCGCCGGCGAGCTGCGGCAGCGGCGGCGGATCCTGCTCCGGCGCCTCGACACGGCGATCCTCGAGGAGCGCGAGCGGCGTCACCCAGGCGGAGATCGAGGTGAGGAACGACTTGCCGAGGAAAGGGCCGAGCGGGACGTACTCGAACGCCTGGATGTCGCGCGCGCTCCAGTCGTCGACGAGCACGACGCCGAAGACGTGATCGGCGAAGTCGGCCGTCGTCAGCGGCCGCGACGCGGGCACGCCGACGACGAAGCCGAGCTCGAGCTCGACGTCGAGGCGCTGCGACGGCGCGAACTCGCCGGCGCGCAGCTGGCCGCGCGGACGAACGACGTCGGTGCCGCTGACCACGACCGTGCCGGCGCGACCGTGGTATCCGACCGGAAGGTGGCGCCAGTTCGGAAGCAGCGGCTCCTGATCGGGTCGGAACATGCGCCCGAGGTTCGACGCGTGCTCGCGCGATGCGTAGAAGTCGACGTAGTCGGCGACGTCGAACGGAAGCCGCATGCGCGGATCCGCGACGCGTGGCCCGTCGTGCTCGCGTGCAGCGGCGATCGCGTCGCGCCATGCTGCCGGCCCCGACGCCATGAGCGCGTTCAGCGTCCGCTGCGCGAAGACGTCGCCCAGCCCGCGCAGGTCGACGACCTCGCCGTCCTCGCACCAGGCGAGCCCGCCTTCCTCGAATGCGCCGAAGCCGCTCACAGGATCCCGAGCTCGCGCAGCTCGCCGACGGGCTCGAAGAACGAGCAGCTGCCGATCGAATGGAAGAGCGTCGCGCGCACGCGCGCGAGCTCCTCGGCGGCGGCGGCGCGATCGCCCCACCGGAACGACTCCGCATCGAGCGCGAACGAGCCACGCGATGCGGAAAGGGCGTCGTCCTCGTCGCCGAAGACGGCCGCGGCCAGCACGTTGAGGAAGCCGTGCCCGCCCGCCGCCGTCGGGTACGCATGGTGCAGCCCGGCCGTCGCCTTGAAGAGCACGGCGCCGTCACGGCAGCGGCGGACGAACGCGGCCACCTCCTCGACCGATGGGATCGCCGCGCCGCCGCAGCGGATCTTCGAGACGCCCTCGACGAACACCGTCTCGCCCTGCCGCTCGACCACGCCGCCGACGACGGCGAGCTCGCGGCCCTCGATCTCCGTCCCCTCCGGCACGACGAAGCGGCCGAGAAGCCACGCGTCCGCGCTCGCCTGCGCCCGCTCGTCCTCATCCACCGCCTCCGGAAGGGACATGGCCGCGGGGGGGAACATCGGCGCGTGGTCGAAAAGTCGGGTCAGAAGCGCGCGCCGGGCGTCCACGAGCGGCAAAGCTACACTCCCGCGCGGGTCGGGCTCCGCGCAGTGGGAGCATGTGAACCGCGTCAGATCCGGAAGGAAGCAGCGCTAAGCATTTCCTCCCAGGTGCGCGGGCAGCCCGGCCCGTAGAATCGCCCCGATGGCCGCCCTGTATCGGAAATATCGTCCGCAGAGCTTCGACGAGGTGGTCGGGCAGGAGGCGGTCGTCCGGACGCTGACGAACGCGATCACCTCCGGCCAGGTGCGGCAGGCATATCTCTTCGCCGGCCCGCGCGGGACGGGAAAGACGTCGCTCGCGCGCATTCTCGCGAAGTGCCTCAACTGTGCGCAGGGCCCGACGGTGACGCCCGACGGCACGTGCCACGCGTGCCTCGCGATCGCCGCCGGCACGTCGCTCGACGTCATCGAGATGGACGCGGCGTCGCAGCGCGGCATCGACGACATCCGCGACATCCGCGACCGCGTCGTCCTCCAGCCGGTCGAGGGCAACTACAAGGTGTACATCCTCGACGAGGCGCACCAGCTCACGGATGCCGCGTGGAACGCGCTGCTGAAGCTGATCGAGGAGCCTCCACCCCATCTCGTGTTCGTCTTCTGCACGACCGACCTGTCGAAGGTGCTGCCGACGGTGCGCTCGCGCTGCCAGACGTTCGTGTTCCAGCGCCCGCGCCTCCAGGACCTGCTCAAGCGGCTGCGCATGATCGCGGACAAGGAAGGCATCCAGGTTCCCGACCAGGCGCTCGCGCTCGTCGCGCGCGCGGCGCGCGGCTCGTACCGCGACGCCGAGTCGACACTCGACCAGCTCGCCGCCGCGACGGCGAACGACGTCAGCGTCCAGTCGGTGCTCCAGCTCCTCGGCACCGTCGAGGAGGAGGCGCTCTTCCGGCTGTGCGACCTCGTCGTCGACCGCGACACCGCGGGCGCGCTCACGTTCGTCGAAGAGCTGTCGGAGCAGGGCCACGACATCGGCCGCCTCGTCACCGATCTGATCGAACATCTCCGGCAGCTGCTCCTCGTCCAGCACATGGGCGAGGTCCCCGACTCGTTGCCCGTGACGGAGGAGACCCGCGAGCGGCTGCGCGCGCAGGCGAACCAGCTCGGCGAACCGACCGTCATCCGCCTCCTCGACCTGCTCGCGGTCGCCGTCGACGACATGCGCCAGGGCGGCGACCCGCGGCTGCCGCTCGAGCTCGCGCTCGTGAAGGTGACGCGCGCGGGAGCAGACCTGTCACGGGAGTCGCTTGCCTACCGACTCGAGCTTCTCGAGCAAACGCCCGCGCGCGTCACCAGTCGGGAGCCTGCGCCGACTCCCGCCGAGCGCACCGCTCCGCCGGCTCCCGACATCGAGCTCGAGCAGCTTCAGGACGCCTGGTCGCGGACGATCGTCCCCGCCGTCGCCGAACGCTCGATCCCGATCTCCACCGTGCTCGGCGAGGCGAGGCCGGCCGACCTGTCCGGCGACACGCTGACGGTCGAGTTCCCGGCGAGCGCGTCGTTCCACCGCCAGCTGGCGGAGGAGCCGAAGAACGCGACGATGCTCGCGGAAGCCCTGTACGAGGTGACGGGCCGCCGGCTCGCGCTCGCGTTCGCCGTCGGCGAGGGCGACGTCGAGGGAGCGGTCGAGCTCGACGAGCCCGCCGGCGAGGAGAGGATCATCGAGTTGCTGAAGACCGACCTCGACGCGCGCGAGATGGATCCCGAATGAACTTCGACATGAACAAGCTCATGCAGCAGGCCGCGCAGATGCAGGAGCAGATGCAGCGCATGCAGGAGGACGCGAAGAAGGAGACGGCGGAAGCGTCGGTCGGCGGCGGCATGGTGAAGGTGACCGCGAACGGCGCCGGCGAAGTCGTGTCGATCGAGATCGCGCGCGACGCGATCGACCCCGGCGACGCGGAAGGGCTCGCGGATCTCGTCCTCGCCGGCGTGAACGAGGCGCTGCGCTCCGCCCATGCCGCTGTCGAGGCAAAGGCGCAGCACATGATCGGCGAGCTCGGGCTGGGAGGCCTCGACCTTCCCGGCCTCGGCGGGTAGCGGGGCTTGCGCGGCCGCTATCTCGTCTCCAACTGGGTCTGGGCCTTCCTCGTTCTCGCGCTCATCGGCGTGATCGTCTGGGGATGGGCCTGGGACTTCGCGCGCTAGCGTTGGCGACATGCTGAGCCCTTCCGTCGAGAACCTCGTCGCGCAGCTGACCCGGCTACCGGGGATCGGCAGCCGCACGGCGCAGCGGCTCGCGTTCCACATCCTCCAGGTGCCGAAGAACGAAGCGAATGCGCTTGCGGACGCGATCCACGACGTGAAGGAGCGCGTGCGGTTCTGCAACGAGTGCGGGAACCTCACCGAGGAGGAGATGTGCGCGATCTGCCTCGACGCGCGACGCGACCGGACGACGATCTGCGTCGTCGAGCAGCCGGTCGACCTCATCTCGCTCGAGCGGACGGCCGAGTATCGCGGGCTCTATCACGTGCTCGGCGGCTCGCTCTCTCCGATCGACGGCGTCGAGCCGGAGCACCTGCGCATCGACGAGCTCATCCGCCGCGTCGATCGCAACGGCGTGCAGGAGGTCGTGCTCGCGACGAACCCGAACATGACGGGCGAGGCGACCGCGGCCTATCTCGCCGACAGGCTGCGCGGACGCGTGAGAGTCACTCGCCTCGCCAGCGGCCTTCCCGTCGGCGGCGACCTCGAGTACGCGGACGAGGTCACGCTCGGCCGGGCGCTGACCGGCCGCCGCGAGATGTAGGCACACTTTTCCGTGTGACCGTCACGCATCACGAGGAGATTCCGCAGCTCGCCGCGGATGCGGCTCAACGAGGCCGAGATCTCGTCGTGATGAAGTTCGGCGGCACCTCGGTGGGCGACACGAAGAAGATCAAGGACGTCGCCCGGAGGCTCGTCGAGGCCCGGGAAACCGGACATCGCGTGGTCGCCGTCCTCTCCGCGATGGGCGACACGACGGACGACCTCATCCGGCTCGCACACGAGGTCTCGCCGCACCCGCATCCGCGCGAGTACGACATGCTCGTCTCGGTCGGCGAGCGCATCTCGAACGCGCTCTGCGCGATGGCGATCCACGACCTCGGGCACGAGGCGATCTCGCTCACCGGCTCGCAGGCGGGGATCCTCACCGACACCTCGCACGGTAAGGCGAAGATCGTGGAAGTGCGCGCCGCGCGAATCAATGAAGCGATGGACGACGGGAAGATCGTCCTCGTCGCCGGCTTCCAGGGCGTCTCGTCGGAGCACGAAGTGACGACGCTCGGACGCGGCGGCTCCGACGCGACCGCTGTCGCACTCGCGGCGGCGCTCGGCAGCGCCTGCGAGATCTTCACCGACGTCGAAGGCGTGTTCACCGCCGATCCGCGGCTCGTCCCCGACGCGCTGAAGCTGCCGAAGGTCAGTTACGAAGAGATGCTCGAGATGGCGGCGACAGGCGCGCGCGTGATGATGGCGCGCTCGATCGAGATCGCGCGCAGGTACGGTGTCCCACTCCACGTGCGCTCGGCGTTCAGCGACGTCGAGGGAACCTGGATCGGCGAGGAGGATCAGCTCATGCTCGAGAAAGCGATCGTGTCGGGCGTCACCCACGACACGACCGAGGCAAAGGCGACGGTGCTCGGCGTGCCCGACCGGCCGGGCGTCGCCGCGCGCGTCTTTCGCGCGCTCGCGGATGCCGGCGTGAACATCGACATGATCGTGCAGAACGTCTCCGCCGAAGGGGCGACGGACATCTCGTTCACCCTCCCGAAGACGGATCTTCCCGCCGCGGAACCGATCCTCGAGCAGCTGCGCGGGGAGATCGGCGCGCGCGGAATCGCGTACGACCCCGACATCGCCAAGGTGTCGCTCATCGGCGCGGGCATGAAGAGCCATCCCGGCGTCGCGGCCGACATGTTCGAGGCGCTCGCCGACGCGAACATCAACATCGAGATCATCTCCACCTCGTCCATTCGCGTTTCCTGCGTCGTGCGCGCCGCCGACGTCGAGAAGGCGGTTGCCGCGGTGCACGAGAAGTTCCGCCTCTTCGCCGAGGAGCGAGTGAATGCGTGATGCGCGCATTGCGGTGATCGGCGCGACGGGCGCCGTCGGCGCCGTGACGATGCGGCTGCTGCGCGAGCGCGGCCACGAGAACGTGCGCGCGTTCGCGTCGAGCCGCTCCGCCGGCTCCGTGCTCAACGGCGGGATCGTCGTCGAGGAGGCGACGCCGGAGGCGCTCGCCTCCGCAGAAGTCGACCTCGCGCTCTTCTCCGTCGGAACGTCGGCGTCACTCGAGCTCGTGCCCCATGCGGTGCGCGGCGGCGCCGTCGCGGTCGACAAGTCGTCCGCGTACCGCCTCGAGCCGGGCGTGCCGCTCGTCGTGCCGGAGGTGAACGGCCCGCGCGCGCGCGAGCACGAAGGCATCGTTGCGAACCCGAACTGCTGCACGATCCCGCTCGCGTGCGTGCTCGGCCCGCTGCACGAGGCGGCGGGGCTGAAGCGCGTGCGCGTGTCGACGTATCAGGCGGTTTCCGGCAAGGGCGCGCAGCGGCTGCAGCAGCTGCTCGACGAGGATCCTGCCGAGCACGACCTGTCGATGGACTGGACCTGGGACGGCGACGAGACCGACGAGGAGTCGAAGATCCACGCCGAGACGAGAAAGATCCTCGAGCTGCCGGAGCTGCCGATCAGCGCGACGACGGTGCGCGTCCCCGTGCCCGTCGGCCATGCGGAGTCGATCTGGGTCGAGCTGGAAGGTCCGCTGTCCCCGGAGCAGGCGACGTCGGTCCTCGCGGCCGCGCCGTCGGTGCAGGTCGTCGACGTCCCGACGCCGCGCGCAGCTGCGCAAACGGACGAGGTGCTCGTCGGCCGCATCCGGCCGGACCGCGCCTCGGATGGGAACGGCCTCGCGCTCTTCCTCGCGTGCGACAACCTGAACAAGGGCGCGGCGTTGAACGCGATCCAGATCGCCGAGCTCCTGCTCGGCGACCGCGTCGCCGCCTAGCTCAGCGCGCGGCTTGCTCGTCGAGCTTTGCTTGCGCCTTCTCGGCGAGAGCGCGCGTGCGATCCGCGTTCACTTGCATCTGCTCGAGAAACGCTTGCCACTCCTCGCGCTCAGTCTTCGTCATCTTCTTCTTCCACGTCGCCATCGTCACCTCCCAGCCTGCCGCACGCGCGACCCCAACGCAATCCGCATATTCGGACGCGTCTATGTATCGGGCGGGCCGTCAGGCAGATCGTCGCCCGGCACGGACTCGGTCGCTTGGAAGGGCTCGTCGAAGAGCGCGCCGCCGGTGTGCGGCACGGGAGGCCCCTCGCCTTCGGCCGCCTCGCGGCGCAGCTCGCGCTCGGCGAGGCGGTCGTCGCGGCCTGACCACAGCTTGCGAATGCGGTTCCACATGGCGCGCATCCTACGTCAATTGCGCTGCGGCGCAGGCACCGGCACGAAGGCCTCGCGAACGACGCGCAGCACCTTCTCGCGCGTCCCCTCGACGACGGGCACGAGCCCGCCGAGCTCGAGCCGCGCGAGCTCGACACGCCCGTGTGCCCGCAGGGTCACGAAGCCGAAGTCGGCGAGAAAGTCGCTCGGGAAGATCGTCTTGTGCACCTGGAAACGCTGGAACGGCCCCTCGCTGTCGGGGTAGCGGTACGCGAACGCCTCCAGCGCGCGCCCGCCGCGGTCGCGCGCTTCGCCGATCGCGGTGAGGAAGAGCGACTGCAGCACCCACGGCTTCGACACGTCGGCGAGATACGCGCACGTGACGAGCACGGCGTCGTCGCTCGGCGGTCCGGCCGGCAGCTCGCTCGCACGCGGGAACAATCCCGACGGGCCGTACTGCATCGAGCCGAGCAGCCTCCCGTCGTCGTCGTAGTAGACGGTCCCCCACGACCCCCACTCCTCCTCGGTGCCGCGGATCCATTTCCTCTTGTCGATCTCGCGGCCGGTGCGCGACTGCCACCACGTGCAGTCATGGCACACGGTCGGCGCAGTCGGGAGCGTCGCGCCGGTGAGGCCGGCGATGCGAGTTGTCATCGCGGCCCGATCTCGTCGACGACGACCTCGACCGCGGTGGGCTCCACGTCGGCCATGCGCAGGAGGTACTCGCGCACGCGCTCCTGGACGCTCTTGCCGACCGTGGGGATGGACGCGCCCCACTCGACCTCGACGTGCACCTCGACCCGACGATCGTCTCCGACCTTCACCGCGTGCCGACCGTGCAGCGTGCGCACGCCGTCGATCTCGCGCGCCGCATCGGCTGCGTAGCGCCCGAGGATCTCGGCCGAGATCGACGCGGTTCCGTCCATCAGGTGCAGCGTAGACGCAGTTCCGTCGCTTCGGGCCGCGCCGCGAAGCGGAACGGGACGAACGTCGTCCCGAGTCCCGGCGACACGTGCATGACGCCGGCCGGCCCGTGGAAGACACCGCGCGGGTAGCGCGCCGTCAGGTGCGCGAAGCGGAGCTTGCCGCCGGGATACGGCAGCGCGATCTGCCCGTCGTGCATGTGGCCGGCGAGCACGAGCTCGAACCGCCCCGGCTCGAGCGCGTCGAAGACGCGCGGGTAGTGGCAGAGGAGGATGCGGAGATCGGCGCCGGTCGTCGACAGCGCATTCGGATCCGTCTTCGCGCGGCGGCGGACGATCATCTGCGGATGGACGCCGGCGATCCAGACGCGGCGGCCGCGCAGCTCGAGCATCGTCCCCTCGTCGCGCAGGAGCGTCGCGGGCGCGAGATCGGCGACGTCCGAGCGTACCGCCTGCGGGTCGCGGGCGATGGCGACGTCGTGGTTGCCGAGGATCGCGACCGTCGGCTGCGGCAGGCGCCGCACGAGCCCGCGGAGAAACGGCTCGCCGCGCGGATGCGTGAGGAGGTCGCCCGTGATGACGACGAGATCCGGCTGCCGGTCGGCCGCCCAGTCGATCGCCTTCTCGACCGCGAAAGCTCCGGGCGACGGTACGCCGAGGTGGAAGTCGGAGAGATGCGCGATCCGCAGCCCGTCGAGCTCAGGCGGCAGGCCCGGCAGCTCCAGCTCGAGCTCTCGCAGCCGCGGCCAGCCTGCCTCGACGAGCCCCCAGCCGAGTGCCGCCCCGAGAAATGAGCCGGCGCGGCGCCCGACAGCGGCCGCGCTCAGACTTCCAGCCGCTCGAGCGCCGGGCGCGGGTCGACGATGTGCCGCTTGAACTTCAGCTCCGACTCCTGGAGGCCGGCGGCGACGCCGACGAGCTGCGACAGGTGCAGCACCGGCAGCTTGAAGGAGCGGCCCGTCGAAGCCTCGAGCTTCTGCTGCCACGCATCGAGCGAGAGGTGGCAGAGCGGGCACGGCGTGACCATCACATCGGCGCCGGCTTCGAGCGCCTGCTCGACGGGCTGGATGAGCTCGCCCATCGCCGTCTCCTCGCGCGCCTGGATGATCGGGAACCCGCAGCACTTGATCTTCGCCGGATAGTCGATCGCCTCGCCGCCGCAAGCCTCGATGATTCGCTCGAGCGACCACGGGCGGTCGGGATCCTCGAAGCCCATGATCTTCGACGGGCGGAGGATCTGACACCCGTAGAACGGCGCCACTTTCAGGCCTTTGAGGCCCTTGTGCGCGGCGACCTTCAGCAGCTCGTATCCCTCACCCTCGGCGATCTCCCACAGCAGGTGGCGAACGTCGACCGAGCCGGTGTACGCGGGGACGCCGACCGACTTCAGGTTCTCGTTGACGCGGTCGAGGAGATTCTCGTCGCCCTGCAGCATGAAGTTCGCCTGCCGGAGGTTGAGCGTGCAGACGTTGCACACGGTGAGCAGCGTGTCGCAGCCCGTCGCCTCGGCATACGCGAGGATGCGCGCGTTGAGATGGAGGTAGTAGTCCGGCTCCGCCTCGTGGATGTCGCCGGCGCCGCAGCACGTCACCGACTCGAGCTCGACGAGCTCGAGCCCGACGCGCGGCGCCAGTGCCTGCGTCGACGTGTCGAGCTCCTTCGCCGACAGGGATGCGAGGCAGCCCTTGTAGTACGCGACTCGTCTCACTCTGCATCCTCCGGTAGGTACGGCTTCGGGAACGAGCCCGGGCCGTACGGATCGCGATTCTCGTCGTACCCGTGCGCGAGCTTCGCCAGCGCGTGCTCGCCCTGCACCTGCCCGAGTGCACCGCCACGACCCTGCTCACGCACGAGCTTGCGGAGGTTGCGCGACTCGCTCACATTCCGCGCGACGTGCGGTGGGAACGGCGGCGGCACCTTGCCGTGCCGCGCGAGATTGAGCGCGAACTTCGTCTGCTTGATTGCCTCGACAATGCCTTGCGTCTTCGGGACGAGCTCGGTCTCGCGCAGCCATCCCGTCGTCTCCGCCGAGCGGACGAACCACTTCGCGTGCTTCGCGCCCATGTCGCGGTCGATCCGCTCGTTCACCGACTCGGCGCCGAGCTTCGCGATCGCATCGCGGGGATCGACGCCCTTCGGACAACGCTCGTTGCAGAAGTAGCAGCGCGTGCAATCCCAGATGCCATGCTCGCTGTTGTACGACTCGAGCCGCTCGACCTTCGACCCGTCGCGCGGATCGCCGACGAAGCGCATGCCCTTCGCAAGCGCCTGCGGGCCGAGGAACTCGGGATCGGACTCCATGGCGTTGCACTCGGAGACGCAACAGCCGCAGTTGATGCACAGCGATTCCTTGTGCACGACGTTCATGCGCTGCTGCGAGATGCGGTACTCCTTGCCGTCCTCGGGCCGCTCGTAGCCCGGCTGAAGATACGGCTTCATCGCCTTGAACTTCTGCCAGAACGGATCCATGTCGACCACGAGGTCCTTGACGATCGGCAGGTTGCCCATCGCGGAGATGACAGGAACATGGCCGGCCTGGGCGATGTCGTACATGCGCGTCTTGCACGCGAGGACGGCCGCGCCGTCCATGCGCATGCCACACGAGCCGCAGATCATCATCCGGCAGCTCTTGCGGTATGCGAGCGACCCGTCCACCTTGTCCTTCAGAAGGTCGAGGCAGTCGAGCAGCGTCGCCCACTCAGGCGCGTCGATCTCATATTCCTTGAGCGCCCGTTGACCCGTGGACGAGTCGTACCGCCAGATCTTCAGTGCGACCTGCATCACGCGCCCGTCCCGCCGAGGCCCGGAATCGTCCCGTTCTTCGAGGTGTAGACCTTCGCTGCCGGAGGCGGAGTCGCCGTCACCGGCTCGCCGAACTTCGACAGGTCGAGCATCACCGAGACCTTTGGATTCCCCTGAGCGACCTGCACCCGATGGATGTAACCATCGTCGCCCACCCAGACGTCGTAGGAAGGGAACGTCTTGACCGCGGTCTGGACCGTGTAGTGCGTCGCGGATACGCCTCCGACCTGCCCCGTCCCGACCTTCGTCGCGCTCTTGAGCGATTCGAGCGTCTTCAGCTGTTCGGCGGGATTCTGCTCCAGAAGCGATTGGAGGTCGATTCCGGAGACATGCAGCTTGGCCAGATCGAGCTTCACCCA
Organism: Gaiellaceae bacterium; assembly: GCA_050697375.1. Classification (GTDB taxonomy): domain Bacteria; phylum Actinomycetota; class Thermoleophilia; order Gaiellales; family Gaiellaceae; genus Palsa-739. The sequence goes on from JBOGZQ010000038.1 coordinate 12,202, forward strand.
GGTCTTTCCGGCGGGAAGGCCCGCGACCAAGAGGGGTGACTTGAGATAGACCGCAGTGCCTGCGAGCACCTCTTCCACCGTTGTCGCGACCGGCCCCGCGTCGACGTGGAGCGACATCGAGCCGCGGGCACCCTTGGTCGCGAAGGCGCCGGTGCCGCCGAGCGTGACGGTCTGGCCGGCCGCTTGGACGTTTGCGGTGAGCGAGAGCGACTCGGTCCCTGCGGCAAACGTCTTCTGCGCCGCAGCCGTGACCGCGTCGAGCGGCGTCGAGGAGCTTGACTTCTTCGAGCCGCCTGCGCCGCACGCGGCGAGCGGCAGCACGAGGACGAGCAGCGCGAGGCGCCGCATCAGTACGTGCGCTCCTTCGGCTCCCACTTCGTCATACGAACGGGCTTCGTCGAGAGTTCGGGTCGGCCGTCGCGCAGATGGACGATCGTATGGTGGAGGTAGTTCTCGTCGTCGCGGTCCGGGTAGTCGTACGGACGCGCGTGTGCGCCGCGGCTCTCCTTGCGGGCAAGCCCGGCGACGACCATGCACTCCGCGAGCTCGAGCAGGAAGCCGAGCTCGAGCGCCTGCGTCAGATCGGTATTGAAGACGTTCCCCTTGTCCTCGACCACGACACGGCCGAACCGTTCGCGCAGGCTGGCGATGATCTTGCCCTCCTCCTGCATCTGGTTCTCGCGGCGGAACACGCCGAAGTTCTCGTGCATCGTCGACGCGAGCTCGTCGCGGATCTTCCACGGCCGCTCGCCCGTCGTGCGATCGAGCAGCTTCTTCAGCTCGCGCTCGGCGTCGCGCTCGGCCGATTCCGGAACCGCGATCGTCGTATTCGCGAGTGCCCACTCGGCTGCATGCCGGCCGGCGCGCTTGCCGTACGTGATCGTCTCCATCAGGGCGTTGCCGCCGAGACGGTTCGCGCCGTGCACCGACACGCACGCGCACTCACCCGCGGCGTACAGGCCCTCGAGATCCGTCTGGCCCCAGACGTCGGTCTCGATGCCGCCCATGTGGTAGTGCGCGCCCGGCCGCACCGGGATCGGCTCGAAGATCGGGTCGATGCCGACGAACGTCATCGACAGCTCGCGCGTGCCCGGGAGCCGCTCGATGATGCGCTCGGCGCCCAGGTGGCGAAGGTCGAGGAGAACGTTGCCGTCGATGCCGTGCCCGGCATCGATCTCGGTCTGCTCGGCGCGTGAGATGACGTCGCGCGACGCGAGCTCCATCGCGTTCGGTGCGTAGCGCTTGAGGAACCGCTCCCCGTCCTTGTTCACGAGGAATGCGCCCTCGCCGCGGCAGCCCTCGGTGATGAGCACACCCGTCGGCGCAAGCGTTGTCGGGTGGAACTGCATCATCTCCATGTCCTTCAGCCCGACGCCGACCTTCAGCGCCATCGCCATGCCGTCGCCCGTGCACGAATACGCGTTCGTCGTTCCGACGTAGAGGCGGCCCGCGCCGCCGGTGGCGAGGATGACAGTCTTCGCCCCGATCGTCTTCAGCCCGCCGTCGAGCAGGTCCCAGCAGATGACGCCCTGGCAGCGGCCGTCGTCGACGACGAGCTGCCACGCGAAGAACTCCTCGTAGACCTTGATGTCGCGCTTGCACACCTGCTCGTACAGCACCTGGATGAGCACGTGGCCGGTGATGTCGGCCGCGTAGATCGTCCGCGGCGAGCCTGCCGCGCCGAACGGGCGCTGCGCGAGCTTCCCGTCCGGCTGGCGCGAGAAGAACGCGCCCCAGTGCTCGAGCTCGATGATGTCGGCGGGCGCCTCGCGGGTGAAGATCTCGATCGAATCCTGGTCGCCGAGGTAGTCGGAGCCCTTGACGGTGTCGAAGGCGTGACTCTCGGGGCTGTCCTCCTTCGCGTTCCCGAGCGCGGCGTTGATACCGCCCTCAGCCGCGCCAGAGTGCGAGCGGGTCGGATGGAGCTTGGACACCATCGCGACGTCGGCACCCGCGTCGAATGCCTCGATCGCTGCGCGCATGCCGGCGCACCCGGCGCCGACCACGAGGACGTCGTGCTCTCCGATCACCGCTATTGACGCTAGCGGAAGCGCACAGGCCGAGGAGCTAGAACCGAGGCCCGGCGGCGGCTGCCAGGGCCGGGTCGCCGAACTTCTCGAAGTTGTCCCGGAACATCCGGGCGAGCACGTGCGCCTTCTGGTCATACCGGCCGGGGTCCTTCCAGGTGCTGCGCGGGTCGAGCAGCCGCGAGTCCACACCCGGCACCGAGACCGGCACCTGGAAGCCGAAGAGCTGGTCCTGCCGGTACTCGACGTCGTCGAGCCGGCCGGAGAGGGCCGCATGCAGGAGCGCCCGCGTCGCCGCGATCGGCATGCGCTCGCCCTCGCCGAACGGGCCGCCGGTCCAGCCGGTGTTGACGAGCCACACGGTCGAGCCGTGCTGGTCGAGCTTGCGCCCGAGCATGTCTGCGTACACCGACGGCGGCTGGGGCAGGAAAGGGGCGCCGAAGCACGTCGAGAAGGTCGGCTGCGGTTCGGTGATCCCGATCTCCGTCCCGGCGAGCTTCGACGTGAAGCCGGAGAGGAAGTAGTAGAGCGCCTGCTTGCCGTCGAGACGCGCGAGCGGCGGCAGGATCCCGAACGCGTCGGCGGTGAGCATGACGACCGAGGCGGGATGCCCCGCCTTCTTCTCAGGGTGGGCGTTCGCTATCTGCTCGAGCTTGTACGCCGCGCGCGTGTTCTCGGTCTTCGAGTCGTCGTCGAGGTCGAGGGTGCCGCGCTCGTCGACGACGACGTTCTCGAGGATCGTCCCGAACGTGTGCGTCGTGCGGAAGATCTCCGGCTCGGCCGACGCGGACAGGTGGATGACCTTCGCGTAGCAGCCGCCTTCGAAGTTGAACACGCCGGAGTCGCCCCAGCCGTGCTCGTCGTCGCCGATGAGCGCGCGCTCGGGGTCGGCGGAGAGCGTCGTCTTCCCGGTGCCGGAGAGGCCGAAGAAGATGGCAGAGCGGCCGTCCTCGCCGACGTTCGCCGAGCAGTGCATCGGCAGGACGCCCTCGAGCGGCAAGCGGTCGTTCATGACGGTGAAGATCGACTTCTTGATCTCGCCGGCGTAGAACGTTCCGCCGACGAGCACCTCGGTGCGCGACGGGTGCAGGAGGATGAACGTGCCCGTGCGCGTGCCGTCCTCGGCCGGGTCGGCCTCGAGCCCCGGCGCGTGCAGCACGAGCGCCTGCGGCTGGAACGACGCGAGCTCCGCCAGCGTCGGCTCGATGAACATCGTCTTCGCGAAGAGCGCATGGTACGGATGCGTCGTCACGACGCGGACCGCGATGCGGTGCGCATGGTCGGCGCCGGCGAACGCGTCGACGACGTACAGCGTCGGCTCATGCCCGAGATGGTCGGCGACCTTGTCGCGGATCTTCTCGAACGAGTCCTCCGCGATCTCCTGGTTGCCGTCCCACCAGATGCGGTCCTCCGAGCCGGGCTCGCGGACGATGAACTTGTCCTTGGCCGAGCGGCCCGTGTGCACGCCGGTGTCGACGGCCATCGGGCCGCCCTCGGCGATCCGCGCGTCGCCGCGCGCGATCGCGTGCTCGTACAGCATCGGCGTGCTGGGGTTCGCCACCACCGTGCCGGTCGGCGTGATTCCGTGGATGCGGAGGTC
>JBOGZQ010000039.1:0-24190 GCA_050697375.1 Gaiellaceae bacterium
CTAGAGGCTTGATGTGAAAGTCGGGCGGGCTCCGCAGGGACCCGCGGCTCGACGAAGAAGGGCTTCCAGACCTTGTCCCCTCGAGATAGGAGCTCGAGATGACGGATCTGGAAGCCCTTGTCGTTGCAGCGTATGTGTTCGCTGACGAGTATCGGGTCCCTGCCCGGCAGGGTCGGCCGGCGTTGACGAGCGACGCGGAGTTGGTCGCGCTCGCGGTCTGCCAGGCGGCGATCGGAATCAGTTCCGACCGTCAGTTCCTCGGTCTTGTTGAGCGTGTGTTGCCGGGCTGGTTTCCGCATCGGCCAGATCAGTCGCAGTACAACCGGCGGCTGCGTGGTCTGGTCGAGCTGATCTCGGCCGTTCAGCAGCAGCTCGCCCGCTGGCTCGACACGGGCGGCGTCCGGCTCGCCGACGGCACCCAACTCGCCGTTGCGAGCTATCCCGGCTGCCAACAGCGCTCGGAGTTCGCGGGCTTTGCCCGCTACGGCTACTGCAAGTCGCACCACCGGTTCGTCTGGGGCGTCCGCCTCGTGCTGTTGACCGACGAGCGGGGGCTGCCGCTCGGCTACACGATCGTGCCGGCGAACGAGAAAGAGTACGAGCCGCTCGCCGACCTGCTGAGCGGCACACCGAGCGAGATCGTGATCGCCGACAAAGGACTCTGGGGGCGCGCCTACCGCGAGCGCCTCGCCGCCACCGGCACCCTGCTGCTCACCCCCGACAAGACCCGCACCGCCGCCAACATCGCTCGCGAGCGCGCGCTCGCTTCCTCACGGCTTGTGATCGAGAGCGTCTTCGCGAACCTCAAAGGCCAGATGCGGCTCGAGCACCACCTCGCGAAAACACCCGCCGGGCTCGCTGTCCGGATCGCACAACGAATCCTCGCGCTCACCATCGGCGTCCTGCTCAACACCCTCGCCGGCCTCCCCGCACGCGCCCTCGCCGCCTACGACGGCCGCTAAATCACATCAAGCCTCTAGGTCACTGACGAGGCGTTCGAGCAGGGCGAGCATGAGGCGCGCACCGCCTGCGATCAGGGCTGCAAACGGTGAAAAGTAGAACTCGCCCGGCGTCTCTGGCGACGACTCGAAACACGCGAACGGTTCGAGTCCGAACGCATCGGTTGCTACCCGGCGCGACGCTGGCAACTCTTGCCGGTTAATCTCGGCGAAGATTCCGTACGAGGTCGCGTTCGCGGTCACCTTGAGAAACCGGTCGAGCCGCTTGCGTTCCTGATCGCTTCGCTCGCTGCCGCGATTGAGTTGCTGCCGCTCCTCGATAACAGCTCGGAAGAAGTCATCCGCACGCGGGTCAATGGCGAGGTTGCCGCGCAGGCGGAGTGGTCTTAGCGTGCGTGCCCGGCCTTTTGGCTTGAAGCGGATCGCCCGCACGATCGTCGGTGTCTTACCTCCAAGCTGCCGCGCCGCGAGGGCATCCGCGAGCGTGTACCAGAGGAGTTCAGGTGATCGGACGAGCGGGTTGAGCCCGATCCCCAAGTTGGTGTCGTCATAGCGTGCGCGGACAGGCAGGAGATCGCCGGCTGGCTTAATGAGCACGAGTGCGGCGAGATCGCCCCACGTTGCCGGATCGAAGCAGTCATCGAGGCTCGTGCGTTCGAGCCATGCCTGCATCTCCTCCGGTGGCACCTCAACGGCCTCGATCCGGTTGCACGTCAGAAGCGGCCACAGGCGCAGGAGCGTGCACACGGTTGGATACATGGAGAGAAAGTCGCACGTGATGACCGGAAGCGGCGTGCGGCGGATACGGCACTCAGCGCGCCCGCCGTAATAGGCGCTTGCCGCGAAACCGAGAAGCTCGGGTGTTATCTCTGCATGGCGCTCACGCGGCGGTCTGATACCGAACGCTCGCAGGTACGCCTTGCCAAGTGAAGCGGGCGAGTAGCAGCGTTCGGGCCGCAGGTCGACCGGGTGTCGTCCGTATTCCTCGATCGCGCGGGTGTATAAGGCCGCTGTTGCGGCGACATCATCACGGTTGTAGGCGATGTACGCATCGGTTATCCGGCCGTGATCTACCTCGTGCTTCTTGAATGCGATATCGAACGCTTCGCAGGCGGATTCGAGGCTGTGTCCCTGGCCGGTGAGCGCGAAGCCGAGTGCACGAAGGTCGAGAAGGCGTCCCTCGAACACGTATCCGGTGCGTGCCCGCCCACTCTTTGATCCTTCCGGGATCCGGTCGACGCGCTCGGTCGCGCGCGGAGATCGGAAGCGCAAGAGCGCGCGCTTGGAATCGATTGTCCGGATCCCGAGCCGTGGCGCATAGCGGTTCTCGTGAAAGCGACCGCCCCGTTCGTAATCACACAGCGACAGCCAGAACTCGCCCGGCTCTCGTTTCGTCTCGCCCCAACCGCGGGCGAGGCGCGAGAGGTCAAAGGGGAAGTTGAAGCAGACAAGCCGCGCGCGTCCCTCGAAGACGACACGACGAACGATCTTCTCGTTGAACTCGCGCGCTGACCGGAGGCGGAGGCTCCAAGCTGCGTCAGAGAGGTTCCGGTCGACAGCGGGCGGTTCCCGCAACGCGTACGCCCGCAATACCTCCAGACCGAGCGGATCGCGCTCTTCCAGATCGTCTGCATGAATGAGACCCTCCTCCACGCAGTGAAGCTCACATCCCGTGCCTTTCGGCCCGACCGCGTACATGCGATACGAGCCGAACAACAGCCGCTGTGCCGCGTCGACCGTTGTCTCCGTGTCGAGCACAACCAGAAGCTCGGCTGGTGGATCCGCCAATCGGCCGCGCCGCTTCTTCGCTGTGCGATTCGGGTACGCGCGTACGGCGACGTCGAGATAATCACTCATCCTTTTGCCCGCCGATCGAGCAGACCATCAATGACCACGAACGCGTCATCCGCGTCCGAAGCCTGAGCGAGTCCGAGAAAGAAGTCCTCTGCGAGACATTCCAACTCCCTCAGTTCAAGACTCGCCTGGCGCACCGCCGATAGTTCCGCGTCGGTCGGTTCGCCCGGTCGCTCAACTTCTGCGACCGCGTCGATAACGCCAACCAATCGATCGACGATCGATGAGAGGAACCCGTCCCACTCGCGCAACCGCGGATAAGCGCTCAGCTCCTCAAGTCGCTCGGACAACTCTGTCGCCGAAGCGCCGATGCGACGCAACGTCTCAACGTATTCCTGTGAGCGGGTGTCGTCGCCCAGGAGCGCATCGGCCACTCCGGTTAAGGCGCCGATGAGCGCCGCGAGTTGCTCAGGCTCGAACACAGGCTCAGGTGGCGGCGCTGGCATCCGCGTCGAAAGCGGTCGCCTCCTCCGCACACGCTGCGCACGCAACCGATAGGCCAATCCCGGGTCAGGCCCAAACCAACCCGGTTCAGTCCCGGCCAGCAGCCGACCAAGCGCTGACGCACCCCGGCGGAAGAGGTTTCCTAGCTCGATGCCGCGCTCGCCGTAGCGCTCCCCCCACGCGGCGAACAACTCGCTCAAACCTCGGATCGCAGCCCACCAACGCTCCGACTCACTCACTTGACGGTCGTGCTTCAGCGGGACGCCGCCCACACGCAGCCGCTCGCCCTGCACGTCGTGGCAGAAGAGGCACAGCAACACCACAACCGAGGCGAGATTGGCCGCGCCGAGCGGGTGATGCTCTTCGAGTCGCTCGCGCGCGTGCCGGTATCCGCATACGACGCATGCGCGCTTGGTGTTCGCAGAGGTCAGGTAAGACCCGCATAGATGTCTTCGAAGGACAACTCGCCCCGGCGAGCCCACTCATCGATCCGGTCGAGATCGGTCTCAAGCTCAACCCCACCAACCCGCATACCTCGGAAGCGCTCAAGCTTGCTTGGGTCGCCTGTGTAGATGTATTCGCGAACCGCGTTCGCGTGCGCGCTCAGCCGCGAGGCCGCGCGCGAGCCGCGTATCTCAACCGTGCGCAAGCCGTCCTCGCCGAGCACCTGCATGCGCCGGTACAGACGATCGCCCACTCGGGCATGCCAGCGCCCATTGGGTGCCTGGTCAAGCGCCGCGCCGACGTGACGCAGGACAGCGTTGGGAGTCGTCCTAGCACGTCGAGCTGCACGCGCGAGTGAGGCGCCAGCACGCATGTCGGTCAGTGCTTCGAACGCCTGTCGTCGCGCCAATCGTTCATACGGATCAAGACGGGCGAAATCCGAGGCGGAGCGGATCGCATGGGCCGCGCGTTGCTGTGCATGCCAAGACGAATAACCCTTCCGACGGGCGAGTGCGTTTCGGTATTGCCGTTCAGATCGAAACGTCTGCCCGGCCAGACCGCCGCGTTTCGGCGTGTACGGGTTCGCGCGCGTGATCGGCGTACGTGGCATTCAGCTTTCCTCATCTGGTCGACGCTCAAGCTCGCGAAGGGCGTCGTCGATCCATTCCCGCAGGCGGGCGGCTTGTCGGAGCGCGTCGCTGGTGAATGCGTCTGTGAAGATGCGCGCGAGCCGTTCGCCAGCGCTCCCGCCGTGTAGATGGTTTTCGCGACGCGGGCCGACCGCGTCGTAAAGCCGCGATAGATCGCGGACAGCGCGCCGTGCCGCCGCGCCGGATCCCGCAGTCGACGGCAGCGATGGGTCAGGCTCAACGTTTGTTCGGAGCTGGCGCGCGACGGTCTTGTGATCGACTCCGACGAGTCGGCCGATTTCACGATCCGAGAGTGGTGGGTCAGCGGACGCGAGGCGGAGAATCGCGTCGCGCTTCTCGACGCGAGTCAGTGGCTTGGCGGATGCCGCCGCACACCAAAGCGCTCGGCGATATGCGACATCGAATGGGTCGTCGTCAGGCTCAAGCTGGGCGATGAGCGCTGGTACCGCCTCCGCCTGTAGGAAGTTCAGGGCCGAGAGGCGATGCATCCCGTCCGCGATCAGATAATCGCCGCCGGGCAGCGGTACTAGCTCGACTAGTGGGAGTGCTTCTACTCCGCCGGCCTGGTAGAGGTCGACGAACTGCGCGATGCGCTGCCGGTCGAATGCTCGCCGCGGAAAGACAGAGGATTCTGGCCGCAGGCGTTCGAACGGCACACTCCCTCGTACCAACTTGACTAGGACACGGGACCTACCGTCCTGTCGCCACTGCCGGGCTGCTACCGCTCGTCACGTGGCCCAACCTAGTTCAGGCCAGCCGTGAACGCAAGGTACATGACCGCCACCATGCCAACCGTCACGAGAGGCGAGAGCATGGCGTGCGGCTCGCGCAGTTCTGGGCGATCGAAACTCTAGTGTTGAGTGTGTGATTTACGTGCGTGCATGCGCTTTCATTCGTGCCCGATGCGCCTATAATCCGATGTGACAAGAGAGGCCCCCGCGACTGCGCAAACAGCCCGGGGGCGCGGCACACGGAAAGGATGTTTCCGCATGCGCTACGAGACTAGCCAACCCCTCCGCTTCACGACTCTGCGTGGGGGCGTATGCGTCGCCGAAGGCTACGGCCTCCGCGTCTTCGTGCGTCACGGCCAACTGCACGTTTGCGACGGCTACGGTCGTTCGCGTCGCGAGCGTATCTACTCGCGCGTCAGCCCGGGCATCGCGCGCGTTGTCATTCTCGGACACACCGGAACGATCAGTCTCGAAGCAATGCGCTGGATCAGCGAGCTTGGGATTCAGCTCCTGCACATTGACAAGGACGGCCGCGTACTCGTCACCTCAACCCCCACCACCGAAGACGCACGCCTACGACGCGCACAAGCGCTCGCCGGAACAAGCGACAGCGGCGTCGAGATCGCGCGCCTCATCTTGCGGAAGAAGCTCAACGGACAAGGGCTCGTTCTCCATCAATTGCCGCACCGGCAAGAGCAGCTTGACGCATTCACAGCCGCGACCGATGCCCTCGGGCGCGCGACCTCCATCAACGAGCTTGTTATGGCCGAGCGCGATGCTGCGCTTACGTATTGGTCCGCCTGGGCGCCGGTCACTCCGCGCTTTTCGCAGGCAGACGCACGCAAACTGCCAACCCACTGGCTGCGCTTCGGCCAGCGCGGATCGCCGCTCACCAGCGCACCCCGCCTCGCAGTCAACCCCGTCAATGCCCTGCTCAACTACCTCTATGCGATTCTCGAAGCGGAGACCCGCATCGCATGCCTCGCGGTCGGACTCGACCCCTCACTCGGAATCGTCCACGCCGACTTCCGTGCGCGAGACTCATTTGCGCTCGACCTGATGGAGGCGGTGCGCCCGAACGTCGACCAATACGTCCTTGATCTCCTGAACAAGAGACTCTTCAAAGCAGGAGACTTTTACGAGACGAACCGCGGCAACTGTCGGCTTCTCAGCCCAACCACACACCTACTCGCGGAAACCGCCCCGACATGGGCTCAACTCATCGCCCCGACGGCGGAAGAGGTCAGCCAGGCTCTCGCGGAGATGCCGGAGTCGCGCATCGAGCGGCTTGCCACGCCGCTCACAAACAGCAACCGGCTGGCCGCTCGGGCAACCGTGCGTCGCCACCCGAAACGTGAAGCGAAGCCCACGTTCCCAAAGCTTCCGCCCGCGTGCCGAGCCTGCGGTGGGGAAGTTCCCCACCCCGAACGCGCCTACTGCAACACCTGCCTGCCCGCCTACGAACGGCAGCAGCTCGAGACGGCGTTCAGCGGCTCCGGACTAGCCGCCATCGAGAAGACCAAGGCCGACGGGAAAGATCCAACACACGGCGGAAAGGCCGCCGAGAGACGCGGCAACACGAATGCGCAACGCAAGCAGCAAATCGCCGCATGGGAACGCGAGTACGGAAAGCTCGTCGATCTGACCGTGTTCGAGCGCACGATTCTGCCCACCATCCAGAACGTACCCCTCTCCAAGCTCGTCCGAGACACCGGCCTCTCACTTCGGTACTGCTCACTCATCCGACGCGGGGAGAGAACGCCCCATCCTAGACACTGGCCAGCTCTTCAGCGAGCTGGCCGGTAATAGGAACCCCCGCGTGGTGCAAAACGTCCGCTTGGCGCCCTAGGCTCGGAACGGTAGAGCGATGGTGGTCGCATTATTCATACATAGCGTGTTCGGTTGGTACGGCTGGACAGCACTGGCTGCTATAGGGACGCTCGGACTCGCAGCTGTAACACTCAGTCTCGTCCTAGCGACGCGCCGCCTTGCAAAATTTAGTGCCACCGACGTGCGGTCGCAGTGGCGTCCACTGCTTTTGGTTAGAGGCGCGCAGTACCCAAGTAACAGAGTGACGATGACGGTCGCGAACATCGGTCGCGGACCCGCATTGGATGTCCGCGGGGAACTTGACGGGCTAGACAAGCTCAAGCCCGGCATCGCACAGCCCGTCGGAGCAATTGTCGACGTCGGTGGAACATTGGCCCTCGAATGGTCGTCTCTCGAAAACACATCTGGCGTCCTCACCGGGGCGATTGTCAGTAGTGACATCTCCGGCTGGACATACGTGTCACGTTTCGGTGTCTCCCGCACAACCGAACCCGATCCGATGGGTGTCAAGTCGCCCGGGCCAGCGAGAGTCGTGCATATCGGATTCGATGAACAAGAGCCTTTCGACGTCAGTGGTGGGAGCGCCGCCTTCCTCAACGGCTCCGACGGCGGATCGTTGGGCGACGCTTCCGGCGCGAATACGGGATTCCCTCGTGAGCGGCACGACCTTAGGCCTCGTGGCTGTGCTGATTGGAGTCGCAGGCATCTTCGTGGCTCTTGGCATCCCTCTAGTCATCGAATCCCGTAAGAGGCCGCGGCTTCGAATTGAGCCAGCGGATGATGCGAACGCCACGTGGGCGCACCCGCCGTTCCGGATCGTGCATGTCAAGGTGATCAACGAGCCGTTAGGCGGAAAGCTCGGCAGATGGTTGCTTCGGAACGTCGCGACGAGCTGCAAAGTCGGCGTGCTGTTCGAGAGCCAATCCAGCAACGAGACCGTCGCTATTCCGGGGCGATGGAGCGGTACTCCTGAGCCGTTCTCGTTCTTCCCGACGAACGGCGCGATTCGAGCGCTCTTCGATCCAACGAAGGTGCCGCAATCGCTCCGGTTCGACCTTTCGCCCGATACCGAGGGTGAGGTACTCGGAATCGCGATAAAGGCCGACGGAGACTGCGAGGCTTACGCGTTCACGTCGGAGAGCTATCAAGCTCAGGACAGTCGGCGCCTGCCGACTCTGCGACTGACAGATGACGTGTACACAGTTACGGTGACTGCGCACGCCGGAGGAATCGCCGCGAGCGCGGTGTTTCTTCTTCACAACCGCGGCACCGCTCACACGGGTCTGGAGCTAGTGGCAGCCGCAAGCTAGCGGTAGCGAGGTTTGACGAAACGGCTGCGGAGGCGGCCGACGAGCACCACCCTAGACTTGCCTCTGTGCGCAAGCGCCGCGTCCCCGCTGGGATTGGATCGGTGAGTCTCGGGCTCGTCACGGCGGCGGCAGCGGGTCTCGGCTTGCCCCGAGCCGTGTGGCTGGCGACGCTTTTCGCCGGGGTTGTGCTGGGCGCTATTGCCTTGGTGGAACAGATTCTGGAGCCACGCAGACGGAAGGCCGAGAGGGAGGCCTTCGAACATCTTGAGTACCTCCATCTGACGGGCAGCCTCACCGTTCCGTGGCTGTTTGACGTGTTCCGCGACGGCCCGTCAGATGAAGGACTGCGAAGGGCAACCGGAATCGTCGCCGCGTGGGCGATGCGTGTGGGAGACGCACTCGCGGTGGCTGCGCCGCGCAAGAGGTTCTCATTCCTTAACGATCAGGGTGGCGTTGCTCCGTCTTACCGAGGTCTAACTACGGATCAGTCTGTGATCGTCGGCGTCTTGGAGCGCCATCTTGCGAGACTCGCAACGATCATCGATGAGGCCCAGCGGGAGGGCCGCTCGTAGCCAACCGCTACCACCGTTAATTGCCGCCTCTCCGCACCGGTAGGGAGAGCGAGAGGGGCGTCCGCTGCGCCGCCTAGTCTCTACGCGGTGAAGTGCCTTTGGTGCAAGCAGGATGGCAAGAGGCTCGCAATGTCGATCGAGTTCTCCCGCGATGGGCAAAAGGCGTTCTTGGAAACGCCGACGCTCTGCTTCGACTGTCAGGTCCTGCTCGTGGGAGACGAATTCGACAACGACGAAGACACGCTTGCTCAGATGCGCCTGTCCGAGTGCCGAAAGTTCGCCCGCCTTAGTAGCCGACGGCACGTGGACAGGGTGACGTGCTGGCGCTGCTCGCGGCCCGGGGAAGTTCGAGACACGACGTGGAGCGACCCATATTGGCCAGAGTTTGACTTCGCGAATCCGTGCCTTTGCGATGCCTGCGTTGCGCTTCTTGACCTGCTCCCATACGGCGGGGCATTAGCCGACGAAGTTGCGCGCGATCAGCGCTTCAACATCATCGCGATGCTCGTTCAAGAACAGGCCCGCGAGGTTGATCCGTTGCCTTTGCGACCGGAACGCCAACGAAGCGAGGAGTTGATCCTTGCGAAGCTTGCTCTATTGGAGCGTGACCTCCACGACGTTGGCCAACTAGCGCACGGTGACGATTACGACGAACTCGCCCACGGCCTCGGCCTATCCCGCGCCGAAGCCGAGGCAGAAGTTGCACGCATGTTGCGTGCCACGCCTCCGAGGGTGCGGCTGCGTCCGCGCGAGGGCACGCTCGTTCCCGCCCTCAACGGTGCGGGCTGGAATCGGGTGCGCGAACTCATCAATGCGCGCAATCGAGGAGAGAGGCTTGAATGCTTCCGCTCACGCGGACTCACTAAGAGCCTCTCCGAGCTTATGGATGTTTCACCGCTCCGAGCCTTGGGCTAGGCGGACGGCCATTAGTGCGCGCGATTCCTCGCGCACGCCTACAACCTAGAGACAGAGAACGGCGGCAAGGGTCTGGCACTCACTTCGAACGCCGGCGGCTCTCAGTGAGACAAGTGGGTCGCGCCGTTGGTCCGATCGGCAGTCCGAGCGACCAGCATGTGAAGCGGATCATCCCGTCCCCAGCGTTCAAGGAGCTCGGTCAAGTTCGTCATCTTTCCGACGGAGTCGATCAACTCCGGCCAATCGAGATCGGGCAGCGTGCGCTCGATGTAAGTCCAAATGCTCGCCGCGTGTTGGCTGAGATCGAACCACCACAGGGATGATGAAGTGCGCTTGCTGTGGCCAGGTAGGAGGCAGCTTGCCGCAGGCGTGGGGTGTCCGCCACTCTCGCAGTGGCGGTGGTAATCGGTCGCGCGGAAGCGACCGGCAGAACGTTCGCGCACGTGGCTCGGCTGCCAGAACTTGAGCCTCTCCTCCCGACTCGAACGAAGCCATGTGGCGGCTTCATCGCGATCCTCTGAAAACGCCCACGCCAAGTACTCAACCTCGACTACCTGGCGGATCAGGGCTGCTGCCGCATAGACATTTTCGCGTTCCAGCAGCGTTATGGCGCCTGCAACCAATTCGCCTCCAACTTGGACCACGGTCGCGAACCCTACGGTCGCATCGTCTCCGAACGGAGAACGACCGGCAGCGCGATCAGGTCCAACGATGTAACCACTGACCCAGAGCAACTCACCTAGACGAGCGAGTGTGCGGGCGACCTCACGCGAAACCTCTTCGCGAAGCTCGGGACCGGGGCTGGCCGACGCCGCCTCCTCGAATTGCTCCCATCGTAATGTGCGATCGCCCACGGCTCCGAGCCTAGCGCGGGCGGCGCTGTATACGCGACCGAATCGGCACGTCCTGTGATGTCTGGTCGAATGCGGGGGCCGCCGTGCACATCGCGTGTCGTTGGCGCTCTATGGTGTCTGCGAGCTACTCCAGTTGCCGCTTGCATTCGATGAAGACTGACCCAAGCGTTGAGGCGCGTTCGTGACCGGTCCTACGGATGACGTGGTGATCGAACGCGCAATCAGTTTCGCCACCGAGACAATGTGGACAGTTGAGCTACAGGTGCGGCGATTGGGGTCCGCCGAGCCGGAAGATGACCGCTTTGTAAATCGCTGGTGGGTCGATCTTCAGTTCCTCATTGGCACACTTCGACGCTTGCGACGCACGGCCGAGCTAGCGGCGACAGCAACGAACCGAGAAGCGCTCAGACCCGCAATAGAGGCCTTCGATCGAGCGCTGCCGAGTCTGAAGAAGATGAGAGACGTAAACGAACACTTCGACAGCTACGTCCTCGACAGTGCCGACCGCCACGAGAAGAGCGTCGATCGAAAGCAACTTCAAGTCGGCTCGTGGGACGGACGAACGTACTCCTGGTTATCCGATGGCGCGGAAGGTTTCCTGACTCTCGATGTGCAGGCTGCGAGCCTGGCCGCGTATGATCTGTACGAAGCGATTCGCTCACTCGCACCGATGACCAGCTGACCGATCCAGCGCCTGATGCGCTCGCCCGAGCGTCCGCGTTCCCGCACTTTCTCGCGCCCGCTTCTCCTATCCCGATGTTCATCTAGTCTGACCGGGCGCCTCGCCCCCATCGACTAGCGGTCCAGGTCGCGGCCCTTTCAAGGCCGTAGCGCGGGTTCGAATCCCGCTGGGGGCATCACTCCTGGAGTTGGTCGACGAGCTTCTTCGGCGCGACGGTGCAGAACGCGTCCTCGACGATCCCGGCGATCTCCTCCCAGTCGCGCCCGCGGTCGAGGCGAACGCCGAGCCAGCCGCGGTGACCGACGTACGGCGGGACGAAGAACTTCTCCGGATCGGCGTCGACGAGCAGCTGCTGGTCGCCCGCCGGCGCCGCGCACCAGATCGCGAACCGGCCGTCGCCGTGATGGTCGTCGAGGAGCATGACGAAGCACGTCTTCCCGCGGATGAAGAAGCTCGGGGCGCCGTGGCTGGGCCGTTCGCTCGTCTCCGGAAGCGCGAGGCAGATCGCGCGGAGGCGGCCGAGAACGTCTTCGCGGTCGGGCATGTGTACCGTGTACCACGCCGGGGCGGTTAGCTCAGCTGGGAGAGCACCTGCCTTACACGCAGGGGGTCGGCGGTTCGATCCCGTCACCGCCCATGTGGAAGCCGCTCAGGTCAGCCTGCTGCGCTGGCTCCGACGCCAGCTGCGTCAGCCGACGCCGCTGCGCGAGCACCTCGAAGCCGCGGTCGAGAACGATGATCCCGCAGAGGCGCGCCGCCTCGTCGATCGCTTCGAGTTCAGCGAGGCGCAGCGCCGGAACGTCGGGCAGCTCCTCGATGCGTGGGAACGTACACTCGGCCGCACGGGCCGGTAGCTCAGTCGGTAGAGCAGGGGACTTTTAATCCCAAGGCCGCAGGTTCGATCCCTGCCCGGCCCACTGGAGGAGCCATAGAATCGCCACGTGGCCCATGCGTTGCGCACGCCACTGTGTCGCGACCTCGGGATCGAGTACCCGATCTTGTCGGCCGGTATGGGGTCGGCGGCCGGGGCGGAGCTCGTCGCGGCAGTCTCGAACGCGGGCGGGTTCGGCGTCCTCGGCGTCAGCGGCATGCAGCCGGATGAGATCCACCGGTTGATCGGCCGGACCCGCACGCTGACCGAGCGTCCTTTCGGCGTCAACGTCCTCATCGACGAGGAGGGCTGGGCGACGACCGACGACGACAGGCGGCTGTTGCACGACGAGGTCGCCGCCGCTGCGGACGCGGGCGTCGCTGCCATCGTGCTGTTCTGGGGTGATCCGGCCCCGTACGTCGACGAGGTGCACGAGCAGGGAGTCAAGCTTCTCGTCCAGGTCGGGTCGGTCGAGGAAGCAGTCGCGGCGGCCGAGTCCGGGGCCGATGCCGTGCTCGTCCAAGGCGTCGAGGCCGGCGGGCACGTGAAGGGAACCACGCCGATCTGGGACTTCGTTCGCGACGCGGTGGACGCGATCGAGTCCACACCTGTTGTGGCCTCCGGCGGCATCGGCGACGGAAAGGGGACCGCGCGTGCGCTGCGGCTCGGGGCGCAGGGCGTCTCGCTCGGGACGCGCTTCGTCGCGAGTGACGAGGCGTGGCTCCACCCGGCCTACAAACAGCGCATCGTCGAGGCGAGCGCCGAGGACACCATCCTCAACGACCTGTACGACGTGTGGTGGCCGGGCGCTCCGGCCCGGACGCTTCGCAACAAGACACTCGCGGAATGGGAGGCCGCCGGCTGCCCGCCCCCCGGTCAGCGGCCCGGTGAGGGAACCTCGATCGGGAAGCTCGGAAAGGTCGACTGGCCCCGCTACGCAGGCGCCGGAACGCCGAAGCCCGACTTCGAGGGCGACCTCGACTACGCACCTCTCTGGGCGGGTGAGTCAGTGAGCGTCGTCAACGACATCCTTCCCGCCGGCGAGATCGTCCGCCGGCTCGCGCAGGACGCCGAGGCTGCACTCGCCGGGGCCGACCAGCGCGTGTAGCTATTCCCCGATCGGGGGTACAGGCTTTCTGACGCGACGAAGGAGGCACCATGCACGACACCGCGACCATCCACCAGCGCATGACCGCGATCCCGGAGCTCGTGCCGGATGCGTTCAAGGCGGTGATCGCGCTCAGCAAGTCCGCCAAGCGCGGCGGCCTGCCGGAGACGACGGCGTTCCTCGTCCACCTGCGCGCGAGCCAGATCAACGGCTGCAGCTACTGCGCCGGGATGCACTCGCGGGAGCTCAAGGACGCAGGCGAGTCGGACGAACGCATCTGGACCGTCGCCGCCTGGCGCGAAGCGCCATACTTCACCGACGCCGAGCGCGCCGCGCTCGAGCTCACCGAGGCGCTCACCCGGATCAGCGACCGTCCCGACCCGGTCTCCGACGAGATCTGGGAGGAGGCGACCCGGCACTACGACGAGCAGGCGCTCGCCTCGTTGATCATCGAGATCGCGGCGATCAACGTCTGGAACAGGTTCAACGTCGCCGTCCGGCAGCCGGCCGGCGCCGTGGCCTCCTAGAACAGCTCAGCCAGTCTGCACGTCGACCTCGTTGGCGACGTAGCTCCCGTCCACGGTCTTCCGGACGCGGAGCGCTGCAGTCTCGTTCGCCTGCACGTCCTCCGCGGTGCCGGCCTTTCCGTTCACGAGAATCGTGGTCGCCGGCGTGATCCTGACGGTGAGCGCCTCTCCCTGGAGTCCGGCGTCGCGGGGACCGGTGGCGGTCACCTGAACGGTGAGCGTGTCGCCGCTGACGGCGGTGAGACTGCCGAAGACGTACAGGCCCTTCGCCTTCGGCGTCGCCGAGGCGGCGGCCGGCAACGGGTACTCGGGAAGGATCAGCGGAGCCCGGGGCTTCTGGTGGAAATCGAAGTCGGCGACGAGGTTCCCGAGGATCTTCGCGTTCTCGCGCACGTCCGGCCGCGGGTCGGGGCGGCCGTCCGTCTTCGGGTCGATGCGCGCGCCGTTGAGGAAGTCGTCCTCGATGAACTTCACGTAGGCGTCGAAGCTCAGGGTCTGGTGGTCGACGTATCCGCGCTTCGCGTACGGGCTGATGACGATTCCCGGCACGCGCAGCCCGTACCCGTTCTCGTCGACGACCGGCGGGACGACGTGGTCGTAGAAGCCGCCCCAGTCGTCCCACGCGAGGAAAATCGCCGTCGAGCGCCAATCCGGCCCGCGCATGATCGTGTTGATCAGCCCGGTGACGTAGTCCTGGCCGACCGACACGCGCGAGGGAGGATGCTCGCTCACTGCGCCGGCCGGGTCGACCCACGACACCGCCGGCAGACGCCCTGCGCGGGCGGCCGCATAGAAGTCGTGGATCGGCTGGACGTCACCGAGCTGCCCGTCCTGCGCGACGGTGTCGAAATAGGGCAGCGGGTTCCAGATGCCCGGCGTCTTCGCGTTCTGCGGCAGCGCCTTGCACGTCATCTCGTCGTCGTCGCAGTCCGGCTGCGTGCCCGGGAAGACGTAGTAGCCCCAACTGACGTGGTCTTTGTGCAAGAGGTACGTGAGATCGGTCCAGGCGTAGTCCGGAGGCGGTGATGCCTTGCCCCTCCCCGACTTGAAGTCGGGCGGCGCCGCCGGGCTTTGGAGCGCGTTCACGCAGCTCATCGGATCGCCCTGCACCGAGCACTTGGCCGACCACTCGGAAACCATGAACAGATGCGCGGGCAGGCTCCACGAGGCGTTCGGCTCGAACATGTGGTCCTGGAGGACGAAGTTGCGCGCGTACGCCCAGTAGTTCGGAATCTCAGCGGCGGTGTGATAGCCCATCACGTCGACGGGCCCGTTCGTGCAGTTCGGATTCGTGGGATCGACGCATCCCTTTTTTGCGTGCTCCGCCTGCGCGACGAAGCCGTCCATCTTGCCCCCGTCTATGTCGGCGGCCGCGTTCGTCTGCCCGTGCGGGCCGCCGCCGTTCACGTCGCTCGTGTCGTGGTAAGGACGCTGGCAGCTCCCGGTGGCAGGGTCGGGGACGCAGACGTTCTTCGGGATCCCGTCCGCGCCGGGATACGTCCCGAAGTAGGAGTCGAAGCTGCGGTTCTCCTGCATGATCACGACCACGTGCCGGATCTTGTGGATCGAGGGATCGATCTTCGGAGGCGTCGCGCTCGCACCGCCGGAGATCGCAGACCCGGCCAGCGCCGCTGCCGCGGCCAGCACACAACCACCTGCGAGCGGTCGCCGTCCGATCATCTCGAGCGTGGTCTACCCCGTTCACGGAAGAGCCAGATCTGGCGCTGGTAAGTGCTCGGTAAAACCGGAGCCCTAGCCGCGGTCGACGATGATCCGGAGGAAGAGGAAGCGGACGACGATCTGACGCTCGGCGCCGGACCCGACGTACCGCCGGATTCCCAGCCGCGCCCGCCGGTTGACCCGCAGACTCAGTCTCACCTGTCTCCCCCGACAGTCGAGTACCTGAAGTATGCGCTATCGACGGCCCGGAGCGCACGGGCCGATCCCGTGCGCTCCGAGGGTCGGCGACACCCTTTAGCGACTCACGACGCACCCGTTGCCGGTCGCGTCGTACGCCTCGTTGCTCCACAAGGGCTGGACGGCGAACGGGTGCGAGCCGAGCTTGATGTTCTGCGTGTTCATCCACGCGCACTTGTCGCCGTTCTCGCTCCCCTGCGCGTCGTTCCAACCGTCCTGATCCGAGGCGAAGTTGTCCGGATCGGTGACGGCTTCCGCGTACTCGTGGCCGGTGACGATCGACCAGCCGTCGAAGACGCCGTTCCCGAACGCGTTGCTCGTCGCGTTCACGTTGTGCATCCCGCAGCCGCCGGTTCCCAGGCCCGGCCAGTTCGTGTTCAGCCACGGGATGAACGCGTACTGGATGCGGTACGGGTTGCCGAGGCCGTTCACGCTCGTCGTCTGCGTGTGGTAGCCGCAGTAGACGGGCTGCCCGGTCGCGATCGTCGAAGGCGGCGTCAGGATGACGTACGTCGCGTTCGCGTCGTACCCGAAGTGCGCGGAGGCGCGCATCGCCTCCTGCGCGATCGGATCGTCGACGAGGTTCTCGGCGAGCCCGAGCGTGACGATGTCGTCGGGTACCGGCGTCGGATCCGTCCATACGCCCTTCAGCTGATGCGTGGGATTCGTGACGAACCCCGCGCCGCCGACGCACGTCGTCGAGCCGGGGAGCACTTCGTTGCAGTACTGCGTCTGGATGTTCGCCCAGCCGCTTCCGCCGACGCTCCGGAAGAACGCCTGCAGGTACGTCTGGAGCGTGTTGCTCGAGTAGAGCTTTCCGTTCGTGTCAGCAGTCGTGAACCCCTGCGACCACTGCGGGCCCCACCAGACGAGGTAGACGGCCGGCGCCGTCTCGACGCCGATCGCCCCCGAGCCGGCGTTTCCGCCGTGGTAGATGAGGTCGTTCGCGGTCGAGTCGGCCGCCGAGGCGCTCGGGCTCTGGCCCTGCGCCCAGAAGAAGTGCTTCGGGTTCGTCATGCCCGCTGGGTGTGACGATGCCGCAGACGCCCCCAGCGTCAAGGCGGCGACCGCCAGCGCTGCGAGCACGGCCGCGCACCGCGCGACCGACCGGGCTCCGTTCATGTTCCGCTCCCTTCGAGTCGGGGTTCCCGCCTTGGATGACCGCCGGGAAGAAACGGCAAACCGCAACCGACCGGATCCGAGATCGACGTGAACGACGCGTCAACGACTCCAAACGGCCAGAACTGGATCCATCTCTGTTTGGAAACTTGTGAAGAACCCCCCGTACGGGGGAGGACGCCCCTCGGGGATCCGGGGTTGAATGGGGCCTCGCCAACGACAGAGCGGCCGCCGTGCGTGGCCGCGCCCATGTCGAAGGGAGCCCCCACATGCGGACATCACGCCTCCTCATCCTGTTGCTCGCGGTCACGCTCGCACTGGCGGTCTCGCTCGTGTGGCCGGTCGTGAGCCGGGCAGGCGGCGGCGACACGCAGGGGAACCCCCTCGACCCGACGCCGGTCCCGTCCCCCGCCCCGAGCCCGCTGCCGCTCCTGCGGACGCCGGCGGCAGTACGGAAGCACCTGCGGGCGAAACGCGAGGCTCCGGCGCTCGGCAACAAAATCGTCGGCTACGCGAAGCACCTGATCGGCGTCCCCTACTCGTGGGGCGGCTCGTCCCCCCGCACCGGCTTCGACTGTTCCGGCTTCGTGCGGTATGTCTACGGGCACTTCGGGATCTCTCTCGCCCACTCGAGCTTCTCCGACTACGTGCGCGGCCGCCGTGTCGGCCGCTGGGCGATGAGGCCGGGCGACCTCGTCTTCTTCGACGGCGCCGGCCACGTCGGCATCTACGTCGGCCACGGGCGCTTCATCCATGCGCCGCACACCGGCACCGTCGTCCGCATCTCGACGATGGCCGGCTGGTATTCCAGCCGCTTCGACGGCGCCCGGCGCGTCGTCGCAGGCGCCTGACCCCGCTACCCTAATCGGGTGGGTCCGAGGGGGTATGTGCGGGCGTTCGCGCTCGCAGTCGCGACGACGGCAGCACTTGCGCTCGGCGCGGGGAACGCGGCCGCCCAGGGAACGCCGTGCGGCAGCACCTCCGGCCTCCTCTGCTCGACGGTGGTCGTGCCTCTCGACCGGACAGGTGCAATTCCGGGCACGGTCAGCCTGCACGTCGAGGAGCTGCCCCCGAGCGGCCCCTCGCTGGGCGCGGTCTTCCTCATCGCCGGCGGCCCCGGCCAGGGCTCGGCCCGCACGTTCTCGCTCGGAATCCCGGCTGTCGCGAACGGCTTCCGCTACCTCTTCCCCGGGTACACGCTCGTCGCCTACGACGACCGCGGCACGGGCGACTCCGGCCTTCTGAACTGTCCGGCGCTCCAGGTCTCAACCGCGCCGACGGGCCAAGACCTGCTCGCGTCCGCGTGCGCAGCGTCGATCGGCCCCGCCGCCTCGCTGTACGGAACGGCCGACCACGTCGCCGATCTCGACGCGGTCCGCGCCTCGCTCGGCTTCGACAAAGTCGTCCTCTTCGGCGTCTCGTACGGAACGAAGCTCGCGCTCGCCTACGCGTACGCGCATCCGGACAACGTGTCGCGGCTGGTGCTCGACTCTGTTCTTCCCGTTGATTTGCCCGACCCGTACGGCGCGAACGTCGCCCGCGCGATGCCGGCGACGCTCGATGCGTTCTGCGCCACCGCGTGCCGCGCGGCGACGCCCGACTTCGCCGCCGACGTCGTCGCCGTCGCGAACCGCCTGGCAACGAAGCCCGCGCACGGAGCCGTGCTCCGCGCCGGCGGCTCGATGAAGCCGGACACGCTCACCGCCGCCGGGATGCTCAACGTCATCGTCGACGCCGACCTCAACCCCGGCCTGGCGGCGGAGCTGCCGGCCGCGGTGCACGCCGCCCGGCTCGGGAACGACGTGCCGCTCCTCCGGCTCCACGTCTTCGACAACGAGGGCTCACAGCTGTCGGCGCCCGATCTCAGCTTCGCGCTCTTCGCGGCCACCGATTGCCGCGACGGCCCGTTCCCCTGGCCGGCGAGCTCCGATCCTGCGACACGGTCCGCACTCCTGCGCAACGCCATCGCAGCGCTCCCGCCGGGGACGTTCGGCCCGTTCGGGAGCTGGGCCTCCGATCTCGGCAACGCCGTTCTCTGCGACACGTGGCCGGGGCCGGCGGGCGGCGTGAACCTCGCGGTCGGACCACCGCCCAACGTGCCGGTGCTCGCGCTCAGCGGCGGCTTCGACATGCGCACGCCGACCGCGGGCGCGCAGTCGGTCATCGCGCAGTTCCCGCAGGGGAAGCTCATCGTCGTTCCCGGCATCGGGCACAGCGTCGTGACCGCCGATCCGTCCGGCTGCGCCGCGAACGCGGTGCACGACTGGATGCTCGACACCGCGAGCAGCGACACGTGCCAACGGCCTCCGTTCCTCGTCGCGCCGATCGGTGCCTTCCCGAAGGCGCCCGCGAAGGGACATCGCGCCTCACCGGCGGCGACGTTCGCTCTCGCGTCCAAGACCATCGACGAAGCCGAGGCGGCGTGGCTGATGCAGGCGAGCGGAGACACCACGGTCGTCGTCCCGGGACTTGCGGCCGGCAAGCTCGTTGCCGTCGGCGCGGACGGCTTCCGCCTCGTCGGCTACGGCCTCGCCCGAGGGGTGACGGTCAGCGGGACCGTGAAGCTCGCCGAGCGGGGGGGCGTGACGCTGAAGTTCCAGGGCCGCCTGACGGTGGGCGGCACGTCGGCGTCGAAGGGCACGCTCCAGCTGCTCGCGGCCGGCCTGCACGGCAGGCTCGGCGGACGTTCGGAACCGTGAGTCTCTAGCGCAGCTTCTGCGCCATCGCCGTGAGGAGCTTCCACGCGATGGCGGAGTTCGACTCGACGAGCGGCTTGAAATCCCAGGACGTCATGCCGTAGCAGAGCATGTCCGTCTTGGCGGTGACGGTGGCCGTTCTGTCGGAGCCGGTGAGGAGCGCGATCTCGCCGAAGTAATCGCCCGGTCCGACCGTCCCGACCGCTTTGCCGTCGACGGTCACGTCGGCCTCGCCCGCGTCGACGACGAAGAAACCGGCGCCGCCCGCGCCCTGCTCGAGGACGACGTCGCCGGCTGCCACGCGCCGCTCGCGCATCGAGCCCGCGATCTGCTCGAGCTCGCGGTTGTCGAGGCCCGAGAAGAGCGGGACCTTCTTGAGGACGTCGGTCGATGCGCCGGCCACGAGGCATTTATACACCGTCACCGCTCCGTGGAGTCAGCGCTATCCGCGAGGATGTGCACATGAAGGTGATCGTCATCGGCTGCTCGCCGGCCTGGCCGAACGCCGGCGGCGCGCAGTCGGGCTACCTCGTCGAGGGAGGCGGCCGCCTTCTCCTCGACTGCGGGCCGGGCGTGCTCGCGCGGCTGCGCAACGGCAACGGCGGCTGGCCGAACGTCGACGCGATCGCGATCACGCATTTCCACCTCGACCACTGGGGCGACCTCGTCCCCTGGGCGTTCGGCGCCGCGTTCGGCCCGGGCCGCCGTGTGCCGAAGCCGGAGCTCTGGCTCCCGCCGGGCGGCACCGAGCGGCTGCGCGCGCTCGGCGGCGAACTGTCGTTCACGAACCAGCTCGAGGACGCGTTCGGGCTGCGCGAGTACGACGGCAAGACGGCGTTTACGGCCGCCGGCTTCGAGGTGACGCCGGTGGAGCTCGCGCACTACGAGGAGTTGACGTTCGGCCTGCGCGTCAGCGATGGGCAGCGGACGGTCGCGTACTCGGGCGACACCGCTCCGACGCCGCGGCTCGCCGACCTCGCGCGCGACGCGGACGTCTTCCTCTGCGAGGCAACGCTCGCCGACCCGGAGCCGGCCGAGCGCGGCCACCTCACCGCCGGAGAGGCGGCCGAGGCATTCGCAGAGTCGGGCGCGCGCAGGCTCGTCGTCATCCACCGTCCCGACGAGCTCCCGCTCGACGCGGGGGTCGAGCGCGCGTACGACGGGCTAGAGCTCGAGCTCTGAGAGTGCCCTCGCCGCCTCCTCGCCGAGGAGCCGGTGCCCCTCGACGGAAGGGTGGTCGCCGTCGTCGCTCCACTCGCGATCGAGCTGCGCGAGCGTGTCCTGGAAGCGCAGCGGCGTCACGTCGGTGATCGCGTGGATGAGCTCGTTCAGTCGGACGATGTCGCCCGCGGCTCGTTCGTCGCCGCGCGGCCACGGCAGCACGTCGGCAAGCGCAACGCGCAGCCCGAGGCTGCGCCCGTGCTCGACCATCGCCGCGAGATTGCGCGCGGCGTCTTCGACGGGACGATGCTGCGCGACGTCGTTGATCCCGCCCTGCACGACGAGCACGTCGGCGCCGTCTGCGACGTCGCCGACGAAGCTCACGATTTCGTCCGTGCGTTTGCCGTACGCCGCGCGCGTACGGAACTCGAGGCGCGGGTCGCGCGCCGCCGCCCACCACTGCCAGTGACTGCGCTCGTCGGGCGCCGCGATCGTCGCGCGCACGGTCGCATCCGGATCCCAGAGCGGCGACCCGGCGCTGATCGAGTCGCCGGCCACCGCGACGATCACCGGCGGGGGACGAGCTCGACCTGAAGATCGCAGTCGAGTGCGTCGGCGATGCGGAGGAGCGTGTCGATGCGCGGAGGGCGGCCGCCGCGCTCGAGGCGCGCAATCGCGGACTGTGTCGTTCCGACGAGCTCGGCGAGCTCGCGCTGCGACAAGTTCATCTGCACGCGACGGTCCGAGACCTTGTCGGCGATGGCGGCGAAGAACCAGCCCCGGTCGCGGGTCGCGATGCGGGTGTGCAGACGTTCGAGCGGGCGAGTCGTACGCGCGGCCATCTCTACACTATAGCGCTTCTGCTATGTCACCCACGCGGACGCGACCGGGAACGAACACGGAGCCGTAGACGCCGAACGGCAGCGACTCGGTCTTCCCCTCTCGGCGATAGCCGGCAAGCGTCACGAGCGTCGGCGCGTCGATCACGCCCGTGTCGGGATCGCGCGACGTGACGACGCAGCGGCCGACGTCGCCGTTGAAGACGACCGTCGCCTCGCCGACGCGCACCTCGGCGCCGATCCACGCGTCCTCCTCGTGCGCGCCGACGCCGTCGATCTCGAACAGCATGCGGAAGCGGCGCCCGTCGATCTCGTCGTCCAGGCCGGCTTCCTCACGCAGGCGCTCGATCGATGCGCGCGACACCACGGACACGGTGCCTCCGCGCGGCGTCCGGTCGACGGCGCCGGCGTCCGCCCACAGGAATTCCACCTGCCGCCCGACGTACCGTGAGATCGCCGCCTCCCACGGCCCGACGACCTTGCGTGACCGCACGCGATGCCATGCGTACATGTCCGCGTCGATCTCGTCACCGAGCTCGACGAGGCCGTCGACCACCTCGCCGTCCGGGAACGTGAGCGTGAGGCGGTGCGCATCCTCGTCCCACTCCGGCCGGATTCGCAGCATCGTGCCGTCCCGCTTGCCGGCGTACAGCCGTCCATCCTCGTCGCGCAGCCAGAAGCGGCGGTTGCCGACGACGCCGCCCGCCTCGAGCACGACCTCGTCCGGGTGGACGAGCCCGAGCGACTTCACCGGAGCGATCGAGATGCGGACGACACGCGCCACGCATCGAGTCTACGCGGGACCTTCGACCTCCACCTCGCTCCGGCCGCGCGCACCCTCGAGGTCGAAGATCCAGAAGTCCCGGCCGGTGACGTGCACCGCGACGTTGTAGACCGGGATCTGGCCGATGCGCCCCTCGAATGACCCCGCGTGCGCGTGCCCGTGCAGCACGAGCTCCGCGCCGCACTCGGCGATCGGCGTCGCGAGGCGGTCGCTGCCGAGGAGAACGTGGATGCCGGCGGGCTCGCCCATCACCGTCGCCTCGACCGGCGCGTAGTGCAGCAGGACGATCCGAAGGTCGCAATGGACGATCTCGTGCAGCCCGGCGGAGATCGCCTCCGCCTCGCGCGTCGTCTCCGCGTACACCTCGCGCAGCAGCGGCTCGCCGAAGTCGGGAAGCACGCAGCCGGGGAAGCCGCCGACGAAGCCCTTCGTCCCGACGACGCCGACCTGCACGCCCGCGACCTCGCACATCGCCCAGGAGCGGTCGAGCACGCGCACGCCGGCCTCGGAGAGCACCGCGGCGACGTCGTCCGCCCGACCCGCGTGGAAGTCGTGGTTCCCGAGCACCGCGAAGACGGGGATGGAGAGATCGCGGCACGCGTCGGCGAGCACGGCCGCCTGCTCCGGCTCGCCGGTCGTCGTCAGGTCGCCCGCGAGCAGGATCACGTCCGCCTCGTCCTCGACGCGCTCGAACGCGGACTGCACCCGCTCGCGGATCGCCTCGGACGCGTGCACATCTCCTGCAGCTGCGATCCGGATCACCTGCCTGATGTTGCAGTTTTCGGGCAAACGGAAACGGCTCCGCAGCCATGCCGGAACCAACCTTCGAAGAGATGATCGACGCGATGAAGGACGCGGTCGCCGTCCTCCAGGCCCGCGACATCCCGTTCGTACTCGGCGGCGGCCTCGCCGCCTGGGCGCGCGGCGGCCCGAGGTCGGAGCACGACGTCGACCTGCTGATCCGCGAGCAGGACGCCGAGGAGGCGCTCGCCGCGTACGAAGAGGCGGGCATGCGCGTCGAGTGCCCGCCCGAAGGCTGGCTCATGAAGGCGTGGCACCCGAACGGGACGCTGATCGACCTGATCTACGCGCCAGCGGGGGGCCCCATCACCGACGACACCCTCGAGCGAGCGCCGGAGATCGAGGTGATGGCGCTGCGGCTGCGCGTCTCCTCGCTCGAGGATCTGTTCATGACCAAGCTGCTCGCGCTCAACGAGCAGGAGCCCGACTTCGGCGGAGTGCTCGAGCTCGCCCGCGCGCTGCGCGAGCAGGTCGACTGGGACGACGTCCGCGTGCGAACGGACTCGTCGCCGTTCGCACGCGCGTTCTTCACGCTCGTCGAGGGGCTCGGCGTCGTCGAGCACTCGCAGATCGAAATCGAACGCTGAAATGGACGGGCCACCCGAAGGTGGCCCGTCCTGCCATCCGCCCGCCCGTAGAACTGGAGGCGACTTACGGAATGACGTCGCCCGCGGTGTAGACGGTCTTGTCGCAGGCGCCGACAGCGTCCATCACTGCCTTGGTGCCGTAGCTGACGGTGGACTTGCCGCCGTTGCCGCCGGTGTACCAGGCGTAGTTCACGCCGCCATCCTGGCTGTCGGCGAGGCAGTAACCGTCGCCGGCCGCGTTCGAGGCGCCGAGCACGTTCGGCGAGATGCCGGGGGCGACTGCAACGAGCGCGGAGTTCTTGAGGCCGGTGTACGTCGTCGGGCTCTGGCTCTGGTAGTAGTCCTCAGCCGCCGGGATCGCCGAGCGGACGTTGGCCTGTGCCGCAGCCTTCTGTGCGTCACCGCGGAAGCTCAGGTACGACGGAACTGCGATCGCAACGAGGATGCCGAGGATGACGATGACGACCAGGAGCTCGATGAGGGTGAAGCCGCTTTCCTCACGAGCCAGGCGCGTCTTGATCTTGCTGACCATTCC
>JBOGZQ010000040.1:0-8407 GCA_050697375.1 Gaiellaceae bacterium
GGACGAGCTTCTCGCCGTCCACCTTGATCTCCGCGAGCTCGCCGGAGAACTTCGAGCGCCACGAGCCGCCGTGGCGGCGCGCGAGCTCGTCGACGACGAGAAAGCCGGCGTTGTGCCGGTTCCGCGCGTACTCGCGGCCCGGGTTGCCCAAGCCCGCGACGAGGAGCAAGGACTACTCCTCTGCGGGAGCTTCTTCGGCGGCGGGCTGCTCCTCGGCGGGAGCTTCGCCCGCTTCGCCTTCAGCCGCAGCTTCGCCCTCCTCGCCCTCGGCAAGTTCGCCCTCTTCGCCCTCGACGGGCTCGGGCTCGATCTCGCGCGTCGGCGCGGTCACCGTCGCGACGACGGTCTCGGGATCGTCGAGCAGCGTGGCGCCTGGAGGCGCGACGACGTCCGCGATGCGGAGCGTGCCGCCGATCTCCATGTGCGAGACATCGAGGTCGAGATGCTCCGGAACCTCGAGCGGGAGCGCTTCGACGTTCACCTCGCGCAGCGGTTGCGAGAGCACGCCGCCCTCGCGCACGCCCGGCGCGTCCTCGCCGCCGGTGAGGTGCACCGTCACCGAGGCGGTGATGGGCTTGTCGAGCGGGACCTCCTGCAGGTCGACGTGCGTGATGTGGCCGCGCACCTTGTCGACTTGGTACTCCTTGAGGATCGATGCGTGCGTGCTGCCGTGGCCGTCGATCTCGACGTCGAGGATCGAATGCAGCCCGGCCTTGCCGGTCAGCGCGCGGCGAAGCTCGCGCTCGGCGATCGAGATCGCAACGGGTTGGCCGCTGCCGTAGAGCACGCCGGGGATCTCCCCCTCGCGGCGGAGCCGGCGCGACTCGCGCGAGCCGAGGCTCTCGCGTGCCCGGACGACGAGCTTTGTGCGTTCTCCAGCCATTCCGGCGGCAGAGTGTAGCCGACCGGCAAAATCAAGCAGATGTTCGAGGATCTCCTTCACGACTGGGACGGCGAGGAAGCGGTCATCCGCTTCGACGCCGCCAGCGGGGCGTGGATGTTCGTGTGCATCCACTCCACCGCCCTCGGCCCCGGCGGCGGCGGCACGCGGATGCGCGTCTACCCGACGCCGGCGGACGGCCTCGCCGACGCGATGCGGCTCTCCGGCGCGATGACGCGCAAGTTCGCCGCGGCGGACATCCCGCGCGGCGGCGGCAAGGCGGTGCTCGCCGTGCCGGAGCTCCCGGAGGGCGACGCTCGCCGCAATCTGCTCCTCCGCTACGGGGAGCTCGTCGCCGCGCTCGGCGGGACGTATCGCACCGCCGGCGACATGAACATCTCCCCCGCCGACCTCGACGTCGTCGCCGAGCGCTGCCCCTGGGTGTACGGGACGACCGGCCGCGGCGGAAACAGCGCGCGCGGCACCGCGATCGGGACGCTGCACGCCATTCGCGCGACGATCGAGCACGTCTTCGCGTCGCCCGACCTCGCCGGCAAGCGCATCCTCGTGCAGGGAGCCGGGTCCGTCGGCGCCGATCTCGTGCGACTGCTCCAGGCCGACGGCGCCGACGTGCTCGTCTCGGACGTCGACGATGCCCGCGCGGTGCAGACGGGCGCGACCGTCGTCGCCGCTGCAGACGTGATCGGCACCGAGTGCGACCTCTACTCGCCGTGCGCGGTCGGCGGGACGCTGAACGCGGAGACGATCCCGCAGCTTCGCTGCCGCGCGGTCGCGGGCTGTGCGAACAACCAGCTCGCCGAGCCGGAGGACGGCGACCGGCTACACGCGGCGGGGATCCTGTACGCGCCCGACTACGTCGTCAACGCGGGCGGCGTCATCCAGCTCGTCGGGCTCGAGGACCTCGAGTGGAGCGAGGACGAGCTCCAGCAAGGGCTCGCGCGCATCGGCGAAACGTTGCGCACGCTCTTCCGCGCCTCGGCGGAGGAAGGCATCACGCCTGCGGCCGCTGCCGAGCGGCTCGCGGGAGAGCGCGTCGCCGCCGCGGCTCAGGCCCAGACCGGCAGGTAGATCGAGAAGCGCGCACCGCCGCCCGGCGTCGACGAGACGCGGATGTCCGCGCCACCCGCGACGACGAGCTCGTACACCGCAGCGAGCCCGGCCTCCGCGCTCGCGCCGCGCCGCTGCGCCTCGTGGAACGGTTCGAACACCCGCGGGAGCTCGTCGACCGCGACGCCCGGCCCGGTGTCCGCGACCCTGAGCAGCACGCGATCCGTTTTCGCCTCCGCGCGCACGGCGATGCGGCCGCGATCGGGGATCGCCGAGCTCGATGTCTGCACGAGCTCGACGAGGATGCGACGCAACGCGCCGCTCTCGAAGCGGACGGGCGGAAGCCCCGCCTCGCACTCGATGACGAGGTCGATGTGCGGGCCGGCGAGGCGGCCGAGCAGGCTGCGCAGGCCCGCGAGGGCGTCGTCGACGTGCAGAGGTTCCACCGCAAGCGCATCGTCGTCGCATCGGGCAACAGTGCGCCTGACCCGATTGGGTCAGATCGTCAGTGGCCGGCGAGGCAGCTCTTGTCGCCGATCGTCTTCAGGATCGAGAGCTGCTGCTGCTCGTACGTGACGTCGGCGGGATTGTTTGGGTCGTACGGATGGAGGCCGCCGATGTCGGCCTCGACGTTCGGCTCGACGCCGGGGCCCAGCGCGATCAGCCGGTATTTCTGTCCGACACCGGGGCCGCGCGGCGCCGTCTGGCCGGCCGGGTGTTGGTAGCCGCCCTTCGTCGGGTCGAACTTGTAGAAGCCGTAGCAGAACGCACCGGTCGGGTTGTGCGGGACGAACGAGTTCTCGCGCCGCCAGCCGCTGCCGTAGGCGGAGTTGTACGTGTCGAGGAAGATGAGCCTTCCGTACGAGTCGCTCGGCACGCCATACCGGCTGGTGCCGAAGCCGTGCACCGGCTTGCCGGCGTACGTATAGACGCCGAACACTTCCTGGAAACGCCCGCTCCACACCCAGTCGGTGTAGGCGGAGAGCGTCGGGATCGGCCCCTGCCAGTGCGAGATGTCGAGCCACTTCGCGCTCTGCGTCGCCGTCCACGGGACGAACCCGAGGTCCGGGAGCGGCTGCGCCCATTCTTGTGCCGCCCACATGGTGCCGTCGGGCAGCGTGCAGGCGGCGACGACGTTCGGAAGCGCCGGGCCGTCGTAGCCCCGGCACATGTTCGGGAAGCCCTGCCAGTTCTTTCCGCCGGAGTAGTCGAGCTTGAACTTCACCTGCGGCTCGCTCGTGCTCGGATAGAGCGCGTTCATCGCGCCCGACACGAGCACGTGGCGCGACTGCCCGTGTGCGCGATACAGGAGCAGCGCCTTTCCGTTCGTGTTCGCCTCCAGCTTCACGCCGGTGGCGTTGCGATCGACGAGCTGCGACGCGAGCGCGCTCCCACTCAGGGCGAGCGCGACGAGAGCAGCAGCTGCCGTGACCCCTAGACAGCGCATACCGGGCGGGTACCCGGTCGCGCGTTTTTAGAACAATTGGTTCTCGCCGCCGAAAATGCCGGAAACCGATTCGTCCGAGAAAACGTTCATGATCGCCTCCGCGAGGAGGCCGGAGACGCTCAGAACGGTCAGGTTGTCCGGCTGCTTGCGCGGGTCGACGGGAATCGTGTCGGTGACGACGACGCGCTTGATCTCGGACTCGCCGAGCTGCTCGAGGGCCTTGTCGGAGAAGAGCGCATGCGTCACGAACACGTTCACCTCGGCGGCGCCGTGCTCGAGCAGCGCATGCGCGCCCGCGATGAGCGTGCCGCCGGTGGTGGAGACGTCGTCGCCGACGATCGCGATCTTGTCGCGCACGCGACCGGTCACCTCGGTGACCTCGACGCGGTCCGCGGCCGTGCGCGTCTTGTGCATGATTGCGAAGTTCGCCTCGATCATCTCGCCGAAGCGCACCGCGTGCTTCGCGCGGCCGACGTCGGGCGCGACGGAGACGACGCCGTCGCCCGCAAGGCCGAGGTCACGGAAGTGCGTCGCAAACAGCTGCAGCGCGGTCATGTGGTCGACGGGGATGGTGAAGAAGCCCTGGATCTGTCCCGCGTGCAAGTCCATCGTCAGCACGCGGTCGACACCGGCGAGCTGGAGCATGTCGGCGACGAGGCGCGCGGAGATCGGCTCGCGCGGCTTCGCCTTCCGGTCCTGCCTCGAGTAGGGGAACCACGGGATGACGGCGGTGATGCGCTTCGCCGATGCGAGCTTCGCCGCCTGGATCATGAGCAGCAACTCCATCAGGTTCTTGTCCACCGGCGGCGCGCCCGTCTGGACGATGAAGACGTCGGCGCCGCGGATCGACTCGTCGTAGCGGCAGTAGCTCTCGTCGTTCGCGAACGTGCTCAGCATCACCTCGCCCGGCTCGACGCCGAGCTGCTCGGCGATGCGCGCCGTGAGCTCGGGATGCGAGCGTCCGGCGAACACCATGAGCCGCTTCCACGGGCCGCGCTCGATCCAGTGCCCGGGGCGAGGCTCGCTCACGACCTGGCTTCCTTCCAGCCCG
This sequence comes from Gaiellaceae bacterium, assembly GCA_050697375.1. Lineage (GTDB taxonomy): Bacteria > Actinomycetota > Thermoleophilia > Gaiellales > Gaiellaceae > Palsa-739. Next base: position 4,447 of record JBOGZQ010000040.1, read on the forward strand.
GGGAGTGCGACCTCAGTCGCCGTCACGCTTTCCATGCCTGTCGTAGACCCACCCTTCTTTCGTCTCCTGCCGCGGGGCGAACCCGGCGAGCGATCCCGGGGGGACATCATCCGTGATGACCGCACCCGCTGCAATCCAAGCGTCGTCGCCAACGTCGACAGGAGCATCGAACGTATTGTCGACGCCGGTCCTGACGTTGCTCCCGATCCGCGTCTTCTTCTTGGGCTGGCCCGGCTCGTGCGCGAAATTGGCGGTGACGTTGCCGGCGGCGATGTTCGTATCGTCGCCGATCTCGGCGTCCCCGATGTAGGAGAGATGCGGGATCTTCGTCCGGGCCCCGACGGTTGAGGCCTTCACCTCGACGAACGTTCCGATCTTCGCGTTCTCGCCGATGACGGTGCCGGGCCGGACGTACGCGAACGGGCCGATCTCGGCGCCGCCGGCGATGCGGATCGCTCCGCGCAGGACGCTGAAGGGTTGGATCGTGACATCGGGCTCGATCTCGACCTCCGCGTCGATCCACGTCGACGCGGGGTCGACGAGCGTGACGCCGGCGAGCATGTGCGCCTCGTTGATCCGGTCGCGGAGCGCCTCGGCGGCGAGCGCCAATTCTGCGCGCGTGTTGATGCCCTCCACCTCGAACGGATCGGCGGCGACGTGGACCGCGACCGGCTCGCCGCCGGCGACGAGGAGGCCGAGCGTGTCGGTGACGTAGAGCTCGCCCTGCGCGTTGTGTGGCTCGAGCCGGTCGAGCACGGGCCAGAGAGCCTCGGCTCGGAAGACGTAGATGCCGGAGTTGACCTCGCGGAGGGCGAGCTCGTCCCGGGTGGCGTCGGCCGCCTCGACGATGCGCGCGAGCCGGCCATCGCCGTCGCGCACGATCCGGCCGTAGGCGCGCGCGTCGTCGGGCTCGAACGAGAGGACGGTCGCGGCGGCGCCTGCGGTGCGATGCGTGTCGACGAGGGCTCGGACGGTCTCCGGCGTGAGCGCGGGAACGTCGCCGTTCAGCACGAGCACGTCCCCGTCCGAGCCCTCGAGCGCGGGCCGCGCGGAACGGACGGCGTCACCGGTCCCGAGCGCCTGCTCCTGCACCGCCACCTCGAGGCCGTCGTACGAGTCGGCGCTGTCCGGCGAAGCGACGACGACGACGGGGGACGCGCCGGACGCGTGTGCGGCCGCGATCACCCAGTCGACCATGCGGCGGCCGAGGAGCGGGTGCAGGTGCTTCGGCGTCGCGCTCTTCATGCGCGTGCCGAGGCCACCGGCCATCACGACTGCTGCGAGGTCGTTTGCCATGTCAGCGAAAAGTGGCTGGGGCGCCTGGATTCGAACCAGGGGTCACGGGACCAAAACCCGTTGCCTTACCACTTGGCCACGCCCCATCAGGGGTCGGAAGTCTATCGGCGGTCGGTGAAGACGAAGAAGAGGGCCACGAGCGCGAAGATGCAGACGAAGACGATCGCCGTCCAGAAGACGATGAACGCGAGGATTGCCGCGATCACGGCCAGGAGCTGCGAGACGGCGAAGATCCAGGAGGTCTGGTGGAACGTGTCCGACCGCGTGCGCCGGCCGCCGTACCAGTAGAGGGCGACGGCGAGCGCGGCGAGGACGATGACGGTGATGCGCGAGACGTCGTGGAAGACGGCGACGATGATCGCCTCCGCCGCGGCGACCCAGAGGCTGATCCGGGTGCGGTGCTCGCACAGCCAACGCCCCGGCTTGCTCGTCCCACGCTCGATTACGTGCGAGGACATCGCGTCAACCGTACCACGCAGGTGCGGTCAACCAGGTCTCCCCCGCCGCCTTCAGCGCGCGCTGCGCCGCCTTCGCGCCGTCCTTGTGCTGGAAGAGGCCGAAGACCGCGGGGCCGGCGCCGGTGACGTCGGCGCGGAAGGCGCCGAGGCGGCGGAGCTCGTCGGCGAGCGGCGACGAGGCGAGGTCGTTCGACGGCAAGGCGGCGAGGTCGCGGGGGCGCTGCACCTGTTCGAGCGCGGCGAAGAGCGAGGCGCGGCGCTCGTCGAAGCCGGCGGGGCCGTCGCGGCGGTCGAAGTCGGCGTAGACGGACGCGGTCGACGGCTTCTCGACTGCGCGCGGGACGACGAGCAGCACCCAGAAGTCCTGCGGCAGGTCGAGCGGAGCGAGCTCGCCGCCGTCGCCCGTCCCGAGCTGGGGGCCGTCGGCGAGGAAGAACGGCACGTCGGCGCCGAGCGTCGCCGCGAGCGCGCGGAGGTCGTCGTCGGGCAGCGGCGCGGCGAGCGTCGAGTTTGCGAGCCGCAGCGCGGTCGCGGCGTCGGAGCTGCCGCCGCCGATGCCGGCTGCGATCGGCAGCCGCTTCTCGATACGGACGTGCCAGCCGGGCTCGACGCCCGCGCGCACGGCGAGCGCCCCGAGCGCCCCGCGCACGAGCGTGTCACCGGGGAATCCCTCGACGAGCAGTGCGTGCGCCGGCTCGAGCTCGATGCGATCGGCGATGCCGATCCGCTGGTACACGGTCACGACCTCATGCATGTCGTCGGGCCTGAGCGGCCCGACGACTAGGGCCAGATTGATCTTGGCTGGGGCAGGTGCTCTCACCGCAATGCCTCGGCTAGCGCGATGAACTCCCGGGGGGCGAGCGCTTCCGCGCGCGCGTTCGCGTCGCGGCCGATCGCGGCGAGCGCAGCCGCCGCCTCCTCGCGCGAGGCGACGCCGGAGAGCTCGAGTGAGTTCGGCAGCGTCTTGCGGCGGTGCGCGAACGCCGCCGTGACGATCTGCTTGAGGCGCGCGTAGTCATCCGGGAGCGCGACGCGGCGGAATGCGACGAGCGCGGAGTCGACGTTCGGCGGCGGGCGGAACACCGTGCGCGACACCGGATGGAAGCCGGTGCGCTCCGTCGTCAGCTGCACGAGCACGGACACCGCGCCGTAATCCTTCGTCGACGGCTGCGCGAAGAGGCGGTCGGCGACCTCGCGCTGCACCATCACGCACCAGTGCGCGACGTTCGGCAGGCCGTCGAGGCTCTCGACGACGATCGGCGTCGCGACGTTGTACGGCAGGTTCGCGACGAGCTTCGTCGCGTCCTGCGGCAGGTCGACGGCGAGCGCATCGCCGTAGTGGACGTCGACGTTGCCGGGCAGGTCGTGGAGCTCCGGCTCGAGATCGCGGTCGACCTCGATCGCATACACGCGACTGACTCGCGCGGCGAGGTACCGCGTCAGCACGCCGCGCCCCGGGCCGATTTCGAGGACGACGTCGTACGGCGCGAGCCCGGCGAGCCGGCCGATGACGCCGAGGATGTTCTCGTCGGCGAGGAAGTGCTGCCCGTACTCCTTCTTCACAGCCGGAAGCACGCGGTCGCGTTCTCGTCGATTCGCCGCGCGAGCTCGTCCGCGTCCTCGCCTCGCGCGGCCGCAAGAGCTGCGACGGTGTGCACGACGTAGGCCGGCTCGTTGCGGTGGCCGCGCACGGGCTGCGGCGCGAGGTACGGGCAGTCGGTCTCGGCGAGGATGCGATCGGCGGGCACCTGCGTCGCAGCCACGCGCAGCTCTGGTGCGTTCTTGTACGTGACGTTCCCGGCGAACGAGACATACCAGCCGCGCTCGAGCGCCGTCGGGAGCAGGTGCGGGGACGAGAAGCAGTGGAGGACGACGGTGCCGTCGAAGCCGGCGAGCGCCGCGAGCGTGTCGGCGTCCGCCGCGCGCGTGTGGATTACGACGGGTTTCCCCAGCTCGGTGGCGAGACCGAGCTGGGACTCGAATACTCGCATCTGATCGTCGCGCGGTGCGTAATCCCGGAACCAGTCGAGCCCGGTCTCCCCCACCGCGACGACCTTCGGGTGCTCCTGAAGGCGGCGGACCTCGTCGACGTCGCCGGACGCCGCCTCGTGCGGATGGATGCCCACGATCGCGAACACCTCGTCGAAGCGGTCGGCGAGCGCGACTGCCTCGGCGGTGCCGACGGTGAGGACGCGGGTCACGCCCGC
>JBOGZQ010000041.1:0-9591 GCA_050697375.1 Gaiellaceae bacterium
GTACGCCGCCGCCGAGATGAAAAAGCCGAAGAACTTCGCGAAGATGAACCCCCACTTGAGCGCGGTGCCGCCGATCACGACCGCGCCGCCCACGAACCGTTCCATGGCCCGCTTCACGATCCCCTCCCGATCCATTCCTCGCCGTCGGCGTAGATCTCTTTTTTCCAGAGCGGGATCGTCTCCTTCAGCGTGTCGATCGCCTCGTGGCACGCGTCGAGCGCGGCCGCTCGGTGCGGAGCCGACACGGCGATGACGACGCTCGCATCGCCGATGTCGACCGGCCCGATGCGATGGTGGATCGCGACGTCGCACAGCCCGTGCTTCGCGGTCAGCTCGTCGGCGAGCCGGTTGAGCATCGGCTCCGCCATCTCCTCGAAGGCTTCGTACTCCAGGCGCACGACGTCCTTTCCGCGCGATTGCCGGCGGACGGTGCCGACGAACGTCGCGATCGCACCGGCATCGTCGCTCGCCGCCTCCGCGGTGACGCGCGCGACGTCGAGCGGCTCGTCGCTGAGCAGGAACGCGCCGCCCGACACCGGCGGGATGAGCGCGACCTCGTCGCCGTCGGCGACCGCGTGGTCGCGCCCGACGTACTGGCGGTTCACCGCGTACATCAGGCCGCCCGGCTCGGCGCCGAGGCCGAGCCGATCCCAAACGTCGCCGGCACGCTCGACGCCGTCGAGCTCGAGTCGGCCGGTCCCTGCCCGCTCGCGCAGGCCGGCGAAGAGTCGAACGGTCACGCGCACGCGCTGAGTGTGCATCAAGACGTACCCTGACCGAGGATGGGGATGTTCTTCCACTCGTCCGGCCCGCCTCCGGAGCGGCCGGCCGATCCGGCGGTGCGGCGCGCGAACATGAAGCGCATCGGGCCGCTGTTCACGCCGTACTGGCGGCGCCTGTCCGTCCTGCTCGGGCTCATCGTCTTCACCGCCGCTCTCGGCGTGCTGCCCGCGTTCCTGCTGCGGCGGGTCCTGGTCGCGATCGGGCATCACGACAAGGCGGCGATCTCGTGGAACGCGGGCGGGATGATCGCGATCGCGATCGTCACGGGCGTCCTCGGCGTCGTCCAGACGCTGTTCTCGAACCAGGTCGGCCAGCGGGTGATGCACGACCTGCGAGCCGCGGTGTTCCGCCACCTCCAGCGGCTCTCGCTCGCCTTCTTCACGCGGACGCGCACCGGCGAGGTGCAGTCGCGCATCAACAACGACATCGGCGGCGTGCAGAACGTCGTCACGACCACGGCGACGAGCATCACGCAGAGCGGCACGACCGTGATCGCGACGATGGTCGGCATGCTGCTCTTGAGCTGGCAGCTGTCGCTCTTCGCGTTCGCGCTCATCCCGCTCTTCGCCGTGCTGACCCGCCGCGTCGGCAACGAGCGGCGCAAGATCGCAAAGACGACACAGGAATCGCTCGCCGACATCTCCAGCCTCGTGCAGGAGTCGCTCTCGGTGAGCGGGATCATGCTCGGCAAGACAATGGGGCGCGGCCCGGAGCTCGCGGACCGCTTCGAGTCGGAGTCGCTCAACCTCGCCGATCTCGAAGTCCGCCAGCGGATGGCCGGCCGTTGGGTGATGGCGTCGATCCAGACGAGCTTCTCCGTGATGCCGGCAGCCGTCTACTGGCTCGGCGGCTTCACGCACGTCGTCACGATCCCGACGATCATCGCGTTCACGACGCTCCAGACGCGGCTGTTCTTTCCGGTCGGATCGCTGCTCGGCGTCAGCCTCGACATCCAGACGTCGCTCGCGCTCTTCGACCGCATCTTCGAATACCTCGACCAGCCGGTCGACATCGACGAGAAGCCGGACGCGGTCATTCAGGGCTTCCCCGGCGACGTCGTCTACGACAACGTCTCGTTCGGCTATGGCGTCGGCTGGGCGCTCGAGGGCGTCTCGTTCACCGTCAGGGCCGGGACGACGACCGCGATCGTCGGCGAGACCGGGTCGGGGAAGACGACGCTCGGCTATCTGGCCGCGCGCTTGTACGACGTCAGCTCCGGCCGCGTGACGATCGGCGGCGTCGACGTGCGCGACCTCAGCTTCCAGGCGCTCTCCGACCTCGTCGGCGTCGTCTCGCAGGAGACGTATCTCTTTCATGCGAGCGTGCGCGAGAACCTCCGTTTTGCGAAGCCGGACGCGACCGACGAGGAGATCGAGGCGGCGGCGGAAGCGGCGCGCATCCATCACGTCATCGCCGCGCTGCCGGACGGCTACGACACGATGGTCGGCGAGCGCGGCTACCGCTTCTCGGGCGGCGAGAAGCAGCGCATGGCGATCGCGCGGACGGTGCTGCGGAATCCGCCGGTCCTCGTCCTCGACGAGGCGACGAGCTCGCTCGACACCGAGACCGAGCGGCTCGTGCAGGACGCCCTCGACCGGCTGTCCGAGGGGCGGACGACGATCGCGATCGCGCACCGCCTCTCGACGATCCGCGACGCAGACCAGATCGTCGTGCTCGACCACGGGCGCGTCGTCGAGATCGGGCTCCATGACGAGCTCGTCCGCGCCGGCGGCCGCTACGCCGCGCTCGTGAACCGCGACGCGGAGCTCGAGCTCAGCGCGTGACGGTGTACGGCCAGATTTGGTGGCCGTAGAAGCCGAGCTGGTAGCCGAGCGAGAGCAGCGGGCCGACGAGCTTGCCGGAGCGGAGCGCGTACAGCTTTCCGACGCCCTTCATCGAGCGAACGAAGTACAGGATGCCGCCCGCGAACTGAGGCGACTCGTCCGCGTAGCCGCGCGCCGGGTGCGTGAGCTGCGACATCGAGCCGTCGAGCCCGACGCGCCAGAGGCTCCAGTGCGTCGCGAAGAAGTACGCGTTCGTGCTTGCAGGCTGCGACTGGACGACGACGGATTTGCCGTCGGGCGAGCATCGCACCGAGCCGAAGGCACGTCGGCGCGCGTTCACGAGACGCTTCGCCTTCCAGCCCGGTGGGCCGGTGACGATGAGCCACTTGTGCGTGGTCGCGATGCGGTTCGTTCCGGCTGTGACGACGAGCTTCCCGCCGCACCAGGCGCGGTAGTCGGAAGCTCCGATCCCGCTCGAGACGACGTACGACCTACCGCCCGTGACGCGAACGGCGCGCGTCGTCAGTCCATCGGCCGGGTACGAGGCGCTCCCGAACGGGTCGATCGCGTAGAAGATCCACCGGCGGTCGGGTGTGAGGCCGTCGACGAAGAGCGGCCCAGGGAGCATGCCGTTGGGGCTATGGCGTTCGTTGATCGTGAGCACGACCTTGCCCTTGAAGAGAATCGTCTGGCTCCCGCTGTTCACGCGCACCGTGATGCCGTTGCTCGGCGGCGGAGGCGACGCGACCCGGTGACGCGCACAGGTCGCCAGGTCGAGCTGTACGTGGTTGACGACCACCTTCCCGAGCCCGGGATGCGGCGTGCACGGGATCATCGCCCGACTGCGAAGGCGGCGACGTTCGATGCGAGCGGGCCGACGAGCTTCTTCGTCGCCGGGTTGACGACGAAGAGCGATCCCTTGCCGAAGCGCTCGCGGAGGAACACGAGCGACTTCTGGTTCGCGGTCCACGTCGGCGTTTCGTCGCTCCAACCCTTCGGCGATCGAGTGATCCTGCGCAGCGGCGACACGAGCCAGATCGAACGCTGCGGCTGGATAAGCCCCATCGTCGGTTTGTCCGGTCCTGCTGCGATGGCAGTCGACGGCCCGCACGTCGGCTCGAGCCACGCCAGTCCGCGGCCGGAGGCAAGCGTCGTCACGCGCGTGCCGTCGTAGGCGACGACGCGCTTGTTCGTCTCGGTGTTGCGATCGCCGCCGGCGACGACGACGGCGTTCTTGCCGCAGCCGATGACGAATCCGGGCTGTGGAAGGACGGCGCTCACGACGGACTTCGGCGAGCGAAACGGCACGAGCGCACGCAGAGGTAGCCCGTCGGCGGCGATCGACGCGGAGCTGCCGAAGTCCGGCTGGAAGTAGATGCGCTGCCCGATCCACGCGGCGACGATCGGCGGCGCGACCTGACCGCGCGGCGTCGTGTAGAGGATGTCGTGGTCCGCAACGACAAAGGCGACGATCTGTTGGATCCCCTTCGGCGTCGCCGGGCCGTTGAACTTCCCGCGCCCGACGGCGATCGAGCGACCGTCCGGTTTCCATATCAGCGAGTTCGCGCCCCACCCCGCGGGCGCGAGGACACCGGCCGGGCCTCCCGGCCCTCCTCTGACGACGCCCCCCGCGGGGGTGATCCCCGCGAACGCATCCGACTTCGGCGACCAGGCCCAACGCCAGACCGCCCCGATCGGCATGAGGACCTTCCCGCCGGATGCGGAGACGACCTTGCCGCGGCCGAACGCGATCCATTTGCCGTCGTGGCTGAACGAGAGCGGTGCGGCGGCGCCGCGCGGAACGACGGTCCGCGTCGCGCAGCTCCCGAGATCGATGACCTTCAACCTGCCGCCGGAGACGTAGGCCACGCTCCCCTCTCCCGGCTGCGGAGTGCAGGCGAGAGCGAGCGCGGAAACCAGGGCGGCGACCACGTCCCTACGATTACCAGGTGGCCGCCACCGACGATCGTAAAACCGAGTCGGGCATCCCGGTGAAGCCGGTGTACAGCGCCGCCGACGCGCCCACCGATCTGGAGCGGCCGGGCGAGTACCCGTTCACGCGCGGGCCGTACCCGGACATGTATCGCGGGCGGCCGTGGACGATCCGCCAATACGCGGGGTTCGCGTCGGCGGAGGAGTCGAACGCGCGCTACCGCTACCTCCTCGAGCGCGGGCAGACGGGCCTCTCGATCGCCTTCGACCTGCCGACGCAGCTCGGCTACGACTCCGACGACCCACGCGCGCTCGGCGAGGTCGGCCGCACCGGTGTCGCCATCGACTCGATCGCCGACATGGAGATCCTGCTCGCCGGCATTCCGCTCGGCGAGGTGTCGACGTCGATGACGATCAACGCGCCTGCGTCCCTGCTGCTGCTCCTGTACGAGCTCGTTGCGGAGGAGCAGGGAGTCGCGCCGGCGGCGTTGCGCGGCACGGTGCAGAACGACATCCTCAAGGAGTACGTCGCGCGCGGGAACTACATCTTCCCGCCGAAGCCGTCGATGCGCCTGACGACCGACCTGTTCGCCTACTGCGCGGAGCGGGTCCCGAGCTGGAACACGATCTCGATCTCCGGATACCACATCCGCGAGGCGGGAGCCACCGCGGTGCAGGAGCTCGCGTTCACGCTCTCGAACGGCATCGCGTACTGCCGCGCGGCGGTCGACGCGGGACTGTCGCCGGACGAGTTCGGCGAGCGCCTGTCGTTCTTCTTCAACGCGCACAACGACTTCTTCCAGGAGGTGGCGAAGTTCCGCGCTGCGCGCCGACTGTGGGCGCGGATCATGAAGGAGCGCTTCGGCGCGACGAACCCGAAGGCGCAGGCGCTCCGCTTTCACGCCCAGACGGGCGGCTCGACGCTGACGGCGCAGCAGCCGGAGAACAACATCGTCCGCGTCGCCATCCAGGCGCTGTCCGCGATCGCGGGCGGCGCGCAGTCGCTGCACACGAACGCGTTCGACGAGGCGCTCGCTCTTCCGACCGAGAACTCGGCGCGCATCGCCCTGCGGACGCAGCAGATGCTCGCCGCGGAGGCGGGAACGACCAACACCGCCGACCCGCTCGGCGGCTCGTACTACGTCGAGGCGCTCACGTCCGAGCTGGAGGCGCGCGCGTCGGAGCTGATCGAGCGCGTCGACGAGCTGGGCGGCGCGGTCGAGGCGATCGAGCAGGGATTCGTCCAGTCGGAGATCGAGCAGTCCGCGTTCGACTGGCAGCAACAGGTCGAGCGCGGCGAGCGCGTCATCGTCGGCGTCAACCGCTACCAGGAGGACGAGCCGGAACAGGTCGAGCTCCAGCGCATCGATCCAGAGGCGGAGCGGCGCCAGCTCGAGCGGACGGCGCGCCTTCGAGCCGAGCGGAACGCGGACGAGGTGTCGCGCGCGCTCGACGCGGTGGGCGATGCCGCGCGCGGCGACGCCAACCTGCTCCCGCCGATGCGGGAGGCGCTCCGCGCTCGCGCCACCGTCGGCGAGATCTGCGAGACCCTGCGCGCCGAGTGGGGCATGTACGACTCGCTACGCGCCCGCGCCTGAACGTGCGGATCCTCCTCGTCTCGCAGATGTATCCGGGGCCGGACGCGCCCGACCTCGGCACGTTCGTCGCGCAGCTCGAGCGCGAGCTCGTCGCGCGCGGCAACGACGTCGACCGTGCGGTCCTCGACACGCGCGCCGGCGGGAAAGCGCGCTACCTCACGCTCGTAGGGCGGACGCTGCGAGCGCCACGGCCAGACGTCGTGTACGCGCACTTCCTCGTGCCGAGCGGGCTCGTCGCGCTCGCCGGCCGCGCGCCGCTCGTCGTCACCGCGCACGGCCGCGACGTGCGCAACGTCGGAGCGATTCGGGGGATCGCCGCGGCGACGAGACTCGTCGTTCGTCGCGCCGCGGCGGTCGTCTGCGTCTCCGAGTACCTCCGCCGCGAGCTGGAGGCCAAGGTCCCGGAGTCGCGCGGCAAGACGGAGGTCGTGTCGAGCGGCGTCGACCTCGACGTGTTCGCGGTGACGCCGCCGCCGGACGGCCCGCCGCGCTTCCTCTGCGTCGGCGCGCTCGAGGAGCGCAAGAACGTCGTCCGCCTCGCAGACGCGTTCGCGCAGCTCGGCGACGGGACGCTCACGTTCGCAGGGGACGGCGCGCTGCGTGCCCGGCTCGAAGGGCGAGAGGGCGTGCACCTCGCCGGCCGCGTCCCGCATGCCGAGATCCCGCGACTGCTCGCCGACGCTCACGTTCTCTGCCAGCCGAGCCTCGTCGAGCCGCTCGGCCAAGCGCTGCTCGAGGCGATGGCGCGCGGCCGCTCGGTCGTCGCCACGCGCATCGGCGGCCCGCCCGAGTTCGTGCCGCCCGCAGCGGGCGTGCTCGTTGACCCGCTCGACGTCGACGCGATCGCGACGGCGATGCGTCAGGCGGCGACCTTCCCGCGGCCGAACGCCGCGGCCCGGGCGGCGGCGGCGGAGCACGACGTCCGCCGGCAGGCGGAGCGCATCGAGGCGATCCTCAGTCGCGCGGCAGGTCGGCGAGCCTGATCTCGACGAGCGGCCGGATGGCGTCCTCGAGGCCCGCCTCGCGGGCGACCGCGAGCGCCTGCTCCCAGCTCTCCCTGGCCTTTTCCGGGTCGACGCCCTGCTTCAGGCGGTTGTCCCCGGTGACGAGCAGCTTCTGGATTCGCGCGTGCGCGTCCTCGCTCTTCACACGGCGACCGTAACAAGCAAGAGTGTGTGACATGGGCGTGCGCGTGCTCATCGCCGACGACCATCGCCTTTTCGCCGAGGCGCTCGAGGCGATCCTCGCGGCCGACGACCGCATCGAGCTCGTCGGGCTGGCCGGGGACGGGGAGGAGGCCGTCCGGCTCGCCGGCGAGCGGCGGCCCGACGTCGTTCTCATGGACATCAGCATGCCGCTGATGGACGGGATCGACGCCGCCCAGGCGATCAAGGCGGCCGACGACGAGGTGAGCGTCCTCATGCTCACCGGCTCGAGCGCGCGGACGGACGTCGACCGGGCGCGAAAGGCGGGCGCAGCCGGCTACGTGACGAAGGACCGGATCGCCGCGGAGCTCGTGCAAGCGATTCTCGAAGTCGCGGAGCGCTGAGAGAATCGCGCGACCGCGCCGCGGGGCGTCTCGGTGGGCTCACCTCTCCAGTAACTGAAGCGCGTAGCGCAGAAGTCGCAGACAGGTAGCGCTACCCTGTCCGCGTGACCAGCTTCCTCGCCGTCGTCCAGGTACTGCTCGTCTTCATCCTCGTGTCGCTCGTGCTCATGCACAGCGGTCGCGACGCCGGGATGGGCGGCATGGGCTTCACTCCGGCCTCCCAGGGCGGCACCCACATCGTCGAGAAGAACCTCACGCGGCTGACGATCGTGGTGGCGGTGCTGTTCTTCGCGAACAGCGTGGCGCTGTTCCACTACCTCAAGTAAGGCCCGGCTAGACTGGGGCCGCCCTCGCGCTGGTGGCGGAATTGGTAGACGCGCTAGGTTGAGGGCCTAGTGGCCGAATAGGCCGTGGAGGTTCAAGTCCTCTCCAGCGCATGAAGCCCGGCCGCCTCACGGCGCCGGGCTTTTCTCTTCTTGACGCCGTCCGCAGGAGTGCCTACCCTTCTGTCGAACACACGTTCGACCCGACCCCTCGCCAGGAGGCCTGAAAGTGGAGCTCACCGGACGACAGCAGGAGATCTGGACGTTTCTCGTCGGCTACGTCGACCGGCATGGTTACCCGCCGACGGTCCGCGAGATCGGCGAGGCAGTCGGTCTCGCCTCGCCGTCGACGGTGCACGCGCACTTGGCGAACCTCGAGCGGGCAGGCCTCCTCCGGCGCGACCCGACGAAGCCGCGGGCGCTCGAACTGACCGGCCGCGAGGAGAAGACGGCGACGGTGCCGAAGCTCCCGCTCCTCGGCCAGATCGCCGCCGGCGCCCCGCTGCTGGCGGAAGAGAACGTCGAGGACGCCATCGCCGTCCCCGAGACGCTCCGCGGGGACTTCCTCCTCCGCATCAAGGGTGAGTCGATGATCGAGGCGGGCATCCTCGACGGCGACATCGTCGTCGTGAGGCGCACCCAAGATGCGCGCAACGGCGAGATCGTCGTCGCGCTCGTCGGCGACGACGAGTCGGCCGACGAGGCGACCGTGAAGACGTTCTTCCGCGAGAAGGGCCGCGTGCGCCTCCAGCCGGAGAACAGCGCGCTCGAGCCGATCTACGCCGACCACGTGCAGGTGCTCGGCAAGGTCGTGGGCGTGTTCCGCGAGCTATGAGCGTCGCCTCGCTACACCGGACGCTCGAGCAGGAGCTCTTTGCGCTGCTGCGCGGGGCGTCGCTCGAGTGCCCCGTGTGCGGGGAGTTCGTGCTGCACGAGGGAGCGGCGATCCGCTGCCCCGAGTGCGAGACCGTCCTGCACGGGCGAGTCGAATCGGCGATCGTGCAGGTAGAATTCGGGTCGCAGGCCGGGTGACCGCGGGCCCTTCGGGGCTCGAGGAAAGTCCGGACACCGCAGGGCAGGACGCTCCCGCGAGGGAGGCGGCGAAAGCCGACGGAAAGTGGCACAGAAAGGAGACCGCCGGCAGCGCATCTCCGGAGACGCTGACGGTAAGGGTGAAACGGTGGGGTAAGAGCCCACCAGCGGTCACGGCGACGTGACCGGCTCGCCAAACCCCGTCCGGTGCAAGGTGAACAGGCTCCGCCGAGGCGGCCCGCCGAGGAGCCGGGTAACCGCACAGATGGATGGTCACCCTCGACAGAATCCGGCTTACAGGCCTGCTACGGAAAAAGCCCTGGAAACGGGGCTTTTTCTATCTGTGCCTTCAGCCCGGGAAATCGGCATGGCTGCCGGTGACGCCGTCCTTCGGCGGTTTCACTGGAACCGCTCGGCGCGGGCGCCCGGCCTTTCGCCCTGAGGCTGTGCCGGCTTCGCTCCACCCCGCAGCCAAGACGGTAGCAGCCGGTCCGGCCGGGCTCAAGGACTCCACGGAGATTGGTCGAAGCGGAGAATCGCGAACAGAAAAGGCCAGCACTTCGCGGATGCGGCGATGTGCTGGCCTGGAA
>JBOGZQ010000042.1:0-3690 GCA_050697375.1 Gaiellaceae bacterium
CCCTTCACGCTCGTCGTCGCCGACCTCGACGACTTCAAGCAGATCAACGACCGCTACGGCCACGACGCCGGCGACGATGTCCTCCGGGAGACCGCCTCCGTCCTCCGCCACACACTGCGCGAGTCCGATCTCCCCGGCCGCTGGGGCGGGGAGGAGTTCGTCCTGCTCCTGCCCGGCACGGAGACCGAGGGCGGCGCCCAGCTGGCCGAGCGCGTCCGGGCGGCCCTCCGGGAGCGCTCTTTCCACGGCCGCGACGGGGCAGTTTTCGGGGTTACCTGCAGCTTCGGGGTGGCCCAGCATCGGCCTGGAGAGGGCGAGAGACTGCTGTTTTCCCAGGCGGATAGGGCTCTCTACGAGGCAAAGAGGCTTGGGAAGGATCGAGTCGAACTCAGTGCCAGGATCCGCAGCCTTTAGTAGTCTCGGGCCGGAAACCCGTCCGAAAACGGGTTAGACTGCCTTCGTCGGGGGACCCGAGTGGGAGGAACGAATGCCGGTTGAGACACCGTCGTACTTCGCGCAAGTCATCAAGGATCATCTGGAGTTGAAGGAGCGGAACTCGTCGCTCGATATGCCGATCGATCGCTACAAGGCGGCCGATCCGTTCGAGAATCATCCGCTGTTCAAGACCGAGGAGCAGGCGCGCCTCGAGGAGACGATGGACGGCGAGCCCGCCTTCGTCGCTGCCGACAGCCTGCCCTGGCCCGGCGAACCGATCGTGGAGAACACGGCCGCGAGTGAGATCGACGACTCCGAGTCGAACGGCTTCTGGTCCGTCGATCGCGCCCGCGACTTCGACTGGGGCGACTAATACACCTCGACGAGGCTGACGCCTCGTCTCGGTCTTGAGGGTGCGTTTTCTTTAGCGGGCGCCGGCAAAGCCGGCGCCCTCGTCGTTCGTAGGCCGCGGTTCCCTCAACCGGGGGAGGCTTCGCAATGCGAGGCGGACGATTGTAAGCAGATCGACCTCGACCAGGAGGGTAAAGCCCTGCGGCCGGCCGCACCCGCATCGAAGGACGTGGAGTGGTAGCCCGTCCGGAAGCTCGTCGTCTCGAATTGCTCCCCGGAGAGGGGGCCGAGGTCGACGCGCCGCGGATCGAGATCGTCGAGTCGTACCGGCGCCTTGCCGACGTCTTCCACGAGGTCCTCGCGGAGCAGAGCCTCGACGCGCTGCTCGAGCGGATCGCGGACACGCTCGCCGACCTCGTCCCGCACGAGTCGATGACGATCTACGAGGCGGACGAGGCGCAGGGGATCCTCAACCCGGTGCTCGCCCGCCACGACTGGGCGGAGCAGGTGATGCAGAAGCTCGTGCGCTTCGACGAGGGCGTGACCGGCTGGGCCGCCCGCCGCCGCGAGCCGGTGCTCCTCAACCAGGCGCACCTCGACCCGCGCGTGCGAACGATCCCGGGCACGCCGCTCGAGCCGGAGGCGCTCATCTCCATCCCGCTCGTCGCGCGCGCGCAGATCAAGGGCGTCTTCAACCTCTACCGGTCGGGGCTGGACGTCGAGTTCACCGAGAACGAGTTCGAGGTCGCAAAACGCTTTGCCGATGCGGCGGCGCTCGCATTGGACAACGCGCAGATCCGCGCGCGGCTCGAGCACCAGGCGCAGACCGACTCGCTCACCGGCCTCTTCAACCACCGCAGCTTCCACGAGCGGCTGCTCGCCGCCCTCCAGGAGGCGAGCCGCACGCATCGTCCGGTTGCAGTGCTCATGCTCGACATCGACGACTTCAAGCGCGTCAACGACGTCCACGGTCACGGCGTCGGCGACGAGCTCCTCAAGCTGCTGGCCGACACCGTGCGAAGCGCGGTGCGGCCGGACGACATCGTCTGCCGGCTCGGCGGCGAGGAGTTCGGCGTCATCATGAGCGCCTGCGACGGGAGGGACGCGAGCCACGTCGCCGCGCGCATCGTCGCGCGACTCGGCGAGCTCGATCCGCCCGCCATCGGCAAGGTGACAGTCTCAGTCGGCCTCGCGCTCGGCCCCGAGCACGCGATGAACCCGCGCGAGCTCGCCGCGTGCGCGGAGGCGGCGATGATGACCGCAAAGGCACACGGCAAGAATCGCGTCGTCCTCTACGACGAAGGCGCGACCGAGCGGCCCGACACGCCGGCCCCGGTGCGCGACGTCCGGTCGCTCGCGCACATGAAGATGCTCCAGAGCCTCACCGGAAAGCTGAACCGGATCACGGACGTGCGCAAGATCGGCGACGAGATCACGTCCGAGCTGCGGTCGCTCATCGATTACCACAACTGCCGCGTGTTCATGGTCGACGGCGACGCGCTCGTGCCGGTCGCGTTCCGCGGCGCACTCCGCGCGGACACCGGTGCGCTGCCGCTCGAGCTGCTGCGCATCCGCATCGGCGTCGGCGTCACCGGCCAGTGCGCCGAGCGGGGAGAGTCTTTGCTGATCGGCGATGCCGCAAACTGCGAGTTCGGGCATCGCATCGAAGGAACACCGGTGATCGAGGAGTCGTTGGTAGCAGTCCCGCTTCGCTACGGCTCTCGTGTCGCCGGTGTCATTGTGGTCTCGAAGCTCGGCCTCGACCAGTTCGACGAGGACGACGTCCGTCTGCTCGAGGTCCTCGCGGGCCACGCGGCGGTCGCGGTCGAGAATGCGCGCCTGTACGACGCGGCGCGTCGCGAGGCGGAGAGTGCGACGGCGCTGCTGGAGTTCAGCCGCGAGCTGGCGTCGTCCGCGAGCCTCGACCACATCCTCCAGCGGGTGGTCGAGCTCACGTGCGCGCTGCTCGGGTCGCCGCGCACCTCGATCTGGCTCGAGGCCGACGACGGCTGGGTCGAGCCGCGCGCCCTCTTCGGGCACACGCCGAGCGAGCGCGAGAACGTCTCCCAGCGCCGGTATCCCGCGCGGACGACGAACATGCGCGGGACGGAGCCGTTCGTCCTGTCTGCGAGCGAGATCGCGGGGCTCGTCGACGACCCGCTCGATCCCGCCGCGTCGTACGCGATCGCGCCGTTCGACGTCGAGGGGCGGATGGCGTTCATCGTCGCCGCGCTCCCGGCGGAGGAAGGGCACTACGGCGACCGCGAGCTGCGCCTCCTGGGCGGACTCGCGCACCAGGCGAAGCTGGCGATCGCGAACGCAAGCAACTACGAAGGGCTCGAGCGCACGTTCGTGACGACCGTCGAGGCGCTCGCGAACGCCCTCGAGGCGAACGACGAGTACACGTCGACGCACGCGCGGTGGATCTCCGACCTGTCGATCCGCGTCGGGAAAGAGCTCGGCCTCGGCGACTCGGCGCTGAAGCGGCTCGAGCTCGGCGCGCTTCTCCACGACATCGGGAAGATCGGGGTGCCCGGGACGATCCTGTCGAAGCCCGGCCGCCTCAGCTCGACCGAGCGCGCGGTGATCGAGATGCATCCCGTGCTCGGCGAGAAGATCATCGCGCCGATCGACCGGCTCCAGGAGGTGCGCGGCATCGTCCGCCACTGCCACGAGCGCTGGGACGGGCGCGGGTACCCGGACGGGCTCACCGGCGAGGAGATCCCGTTCGAAGCCCGGATCATCTTCGTCTGCGACGCGTACCACGCAATGACCACCGACCGTCCGTACCGGCGGAAGCTGAGCCATCCGGAGGCGGTGCGCCGCCTACGCGAGGGCGCGGGCTCGCAGTTCGACCCGCGCGTCGTCGAGGTCTGCCTCGGCGTCGTCGAGCGCGACCGCTAA
>JBOGZQ010000043.1:0-4430 GCA_050697375.1 Gaiellaceae bacterium
GTAGGCCCGCGCTGGCCCTTGTACTTCGAGCCGATCGCCTCAGACCCGTACGGCGTCGCCGCGGGCTCCGTCATCTGCATGAAGGAGATCTGCCCGATCTTCATGCCCGGATAGATCGTGATCGGCAACTTCGCGACGTTCGAAAGCTCGAGCGTCACGTGCCCGTCCCACCCGGGATCGATGAAGCCGGCTGTGGAGTGGATGAGCAGGCCGAGGCGGCCCAAACTCGACTTCCCATCTAATCGGGCCACGACGTCATCCGGCAGACGCACCCGCTCGAGCGTCGACCCGAGGACGAACTCGCCGGGATGGAGGACGAACGGCTGGTCGTCCTCGACGCTGACGAGCTCCGTCAGCTCCGCCTGCTCGACCTTGACGTCGAGGTACGGATACCGGTTGTTGTGGAAGACGCGGAAGAGCCGGTCGACGCGGACGTCGACGCTCGAGGGCTGGAGCAGCGAGTCGTCGTACGGATCGATCTCGATCCGGCCCTCTTCCAGGAGCCGGGCGATCGTCGCGTCGGACAGGACCACGGGACCGATCGTAACGCCGTTATCCTCGAAGCATGGCCGCGATCCGCGCAATCGACCTGAAGACGGCGATCCCCGGGCCTCGTTCCAGGGAGATCCTGGCCCGGCTGGAGGCATCCGTCTCGTCGTCGCTCGCGATCACCATCCCGGTCGTCGTCGCCGAGGGGCACGGCGCCACGCTCACCGACGTGGACGGAAACACGTTCCTCGACTTCGCCGGCGGCGTCGGCTGCCTCAACGTCGGGCACGCGCATCCGCACGTCACCGAAGCGGTGCAGGAGCAGGCTGCGCGGTTCCTCCACACGGACTTCACGATCGTCCCGTACGAGGTCTACGCGGAGGTGGCGGAGCGCCTCCTCGCGGCGGCGCCGTTCTCCGGCCCCGCGAAGGCTGCGTTCTTCAACGCGGGCACCGAGGCGGTCGAGAACGCGGTCAAGTTCGCGCGCGCATACACCGGCCGGCCGGCAGTCATCGGTTTCGAGGGTGCGTTCCACGGGCGGACGCTGCTCTCGCTGACGCTCACATCGAAGACGCACCCGTACAAGGCCGGCCTCGGCCCGTTCGCGCCCGAGGTCTATCGCGTGCCATTCCCGTACGAGTACCGCGGCGTCGACGCGACGGAGGCTCTCGATGCGCTGCGCCGCGCGCTCGTCACCCAGGTCGCGGCGGAGAACGTGGCGGCGATCGTCGTCGAGCCGGTGCAGGGCGAGGGCGGCTTCGTCGTCGCGCCGAAGGAGTTCCTGAAAGGCGTGCGGGAAATCTGCGACGAGAACGGCATCGTCCTCGTCGTAGACGAGGTGCAGACCGGCTTCGGCCGCACGGGGCGGATGTTCGCGATCGAGCATTACGGCGTCGAGCCCGACCTACTCGTTATCGCGAAGTCGATCGCCGCCGGCCTGCCGCTCTCGGGCGTGCTCGGGAAGGCGCAGATCATGGACGCCCCGGGCGAAGGCGGCGTCGGCGGGACGTACGTCGGCAACCCGGTCGCGCTCGCGGCGGCGGCCGCCGTCCTCGACGTCATCGCCGACGAAGGGCTTGTGGAGCGAGCCGAGCGCATCGGCGAGACCATCCGGGGCAGGATGCAGGAGTGGCAGCGGCGGCATTCTCAGATCGGCGACGTCCGCGGACTCGGAGCGATGCTCGCGATCGAGCTCGTCGAGGACCCCGCGTCGAAGCGCCCCGCACCCGAGCTCGCCTCGGCGGTGACGGAGGCGGCGGCGGAGCGCGGCCTGCTCCTCCTGAAGGCGGGAACCCACTCGAACTGCATCCGCGTCCTCTGCCCACTCGTGATCGGCGACTCCGAGCTGGACGAGGCACTCGCCGCCTGGGGCGAGGCGCTGGACGCGGTTCTCGCGTAGCCGCGACGGCCGGTCTCGCGTTGTATGGATGTGGCGAGACCCTCGGCGTCAACCCCTGCCCGAAAGCGCCGCCGGAGCACGATGGTCGGTGAGGTGATCGCCGGCCGGTACGAGCTGGAGGAGCTCGTCGACCACGGCGGCATGTCGAGCGTCTATCGCGGGCACGACCGCCAGCTCGAGCGAACGGTCGCGCTGAAGATCCTGCACGCGCACTTCGTCGACGACCCGGAGTACGTGGATCGGTTCCGGCGCGAGGCGCGCGCCGTCGCGCAACTCTCGCACCCGCACATCGTCACCGTCATCGACCGCGGCTCGAGCGACGGGCACCAGTTCATCGTCTTCGAATACGTCGAGGGCGAGAACCTCAAGCAGCTCGTCGAGCGAACTGGACCGCTGCCGGCCGAGCGCGCAGTCGAGCTCGGGATCGAGATCGCCGATGCGCTCGCATTCGCGCACGCGCACGACCTCGTCCATCGCGACGTCAAGCCGCAGAACGTCCTCATCGACTCGAGCGGCAGCGCGAAGGTCACCGACTTCGGCATCGCTCGCTCGCTCGACGTCGAGCGCGGCATCACGCAGACCGGGACCGTGCTCGGCACGAGCAACTACCTGTCCCCGGAGCAGGCCGCCGGCGAGCAGGTCACGCCGGCGAGCGACATCTACTCGCTCGGCGTCGTCCTGTACGAGCTGCTCACCGGGGAGGTGCCGTTCCACGGCGACAACCTCGTCGTCGTCGCGATGAAGCACGTGACCGAGCATGCGCCGAGCCTGGTCGGAGTCCCCGATCGGCTGGCACGCGCGGTCGAGCGCGCGCTCGAGAAGGATCCGGCGCGGCGCTTCCCGTCGATGGATGCCTTCGCGAACGAGCTCCGGCGCTGCCGCGACGAGCTCGGCTCCTTCGACGCCGACCGGACGATGGTGCGCGGCATGCCTGCGATCGCACCGCCTGCGGTTCGGCGCGTGCGGCGGCGTCGCGGCAGGCACCTGTCGGCGCTGCTTGCGCTCGCGGGCATCATCCTGCTCGCGATCGTCGTCGCCGTGATCCTCTTTGGCGAAACGCCGGGGAACAAGAACAACAACGGCGTCACCGGGGCAGCAGGCGCGGTGTCGCTCAGCGGCGTCGGCAACTACGAGCCGAGCGGGCCGCCGGACAGCCACGCGAACACAGCCTCCGCCGCCACCGACGGCAGTGCGTCCACCGACTGGTACACGCAGAGGTACAACTCGCCCGCGTTCGGCGGGCTAATGCCCGGCCTCGGCCTCGTCGTCGATGCGGGCAGGTCGGTGAAGCTCGCGACGCTCACGGTGCAGACGCCGACGCCGGGATTCACGGCGCAGATCCAGGCCGGCTCGTCGCAGAACGGCCCCTTCTCACCCGACTCCACACCGCAGATGGTCGATGGGACGACGACGTTCACGCTCAACGGGACGACGGCGCAGTACTACGTCGTCTGGATCACGAGCCTGCCGCCGGGCGGCAAGGCCGCGATCTCCGAGGTCACGGGCCGCTAGTACTCGAGGTGCGAGCGGCGTTCGTGCCGCTCGAGCGCGAGCGCGATCAAGCGGTCGAGCAGCTCGGCATAGCCGATGCCCGACGCCTCGAAGAGCTTCGCGTACACGCTCGTCGCGGTGAATCCGGGGATCGTGTTCAGCTCGTTGACGACGACCTCGCCGTCGCCCTCGCGCACGAAGAAGTCGACGCGCGCCATGCCTTCGCACTCGCTCGCGACGAACGCGTCGACGGCGCGGCGCTGGACGAGCTCGATCGTCTCCTGCGGCAGCTCGGGCGGGACGACGAGCTCCATGCCGTCTTCGTCGTACTTCGACGCGTAGTCGTACCAATCGCGCTCGAGCGTGTCGATGCGGCCCGGCAGCGATGCGACCAGCGGCGGCTGCCGGATGCCGAGGACGCCGCACTCGACCTCCATGCCGGCGACGGCCTCCTCGACGAGGACTTTCTCGTCGTGCCGCCGCGCGAGCGCGACGGCGGCGGCCAGTTCGTCGTCGTCGTGCACCTTCGAGATGCCGACCGACGAGCCGAGGCGCGCGGGCTTCACGAATGCCGGATACCCGAGCGGGCTCTCGACCGGGTCGCCGAGACGGATCGTGTGGTGCCGCGCGACCGGGATGCCGCTGTCCCGCATGACCTTCTTGAAGAGGTCCTTGTCCATCGCGAGCGCGGACGCGGCGACACCGGCGCCGACGTACGGGACGCTGGCGAGCTCGAGCAGCCCCTGGACGGTCCCGTCCTCGCCGAACGGCCCGTGCAGGATCGGCAGGACGACGTCGAAGCCTCCGAGCGCTGTGAGCGTGTCGCCCTCGACGCCCCACCGCCCATCGCGTCCGATCGCGATCTCGGTCACGTCATAGCGGTCGGGGTCGAGCGCCGCCAAAACGGACCGCGCAGAGAGAAGCGAGATCTCGTGCTCGCTCGACCTCCCGCCGGCGAGGATCGCCACGCGCAGCCGGCGCGCGGTCACGGCGTGGTCGTGGTCGTCGCCTCTGTGGTCGTCGTCGTCGTCGCGGTGCAGCCGGTCGACGG
>JBOGZQ010000044.1:0-7542 GCA_050697375.1 Gaiellaceae bacterium
GGGCCGGCCGACGTCGTCGTCTGCGCCGCCGGCTCGATGCCGGGGGATCTGCACAAGCTCTGGCGCGCGCGCGATCCCAAGGGCTACCACGTCGAGTACGGCTACTCGTGCATGGGCTACGAGATACCGGGCGGCCTCGGCGTCAAGCTCGCCGCGCCCGAGCGCGAGGTGTTCGTGCTCGTCGGCGACGGCTCGTATCTCATGCTGCCCGGGGAGCTCGTCACCGCTGTGCAGGAGGGCGTCAAGCTGACGATCGTGCTCGTCGACAACCGTGGCTACGCATCGATTGGAGCGCTGTCGCGTTCGCTCGGGACGGAGGGGTTCGGAACCGAGCTCACCGTCGACGTCGACCTCGCGGCGAATGCAGAGTCGCTCGGCGCCAGGGTGATTCGCGCCGCCACCATCGACGAGCTGCGCGCCGCGCTCACGGAGGCGATGACGGAGACGCGCACGACCGTGGTCGTCGTCCCGACCGCGCGGGAGGCGGAGGGCGTCCCGTCGTACGAAAGCTGGTGGGACGTCCCCGTTGCAGAGGTGTCGGAGTCGCAGTCGGTGCGGGCCGCGCGCGCGGAGTACGAGCGCGCGCGCACGCTGGAGCGGAGGCTCGTGTGAAGCTCGCGAGCGCACCGGTCTCGTGGGGCGTCTGGGAGCAGACGACCGGCCGCGACGATCTCGTGCCGGCCGACCTGCTGCTCGAGACGGTGCGCGGGCTCGGCTACGACGCGATCGAGCTCGGCCCGCCCGGCTATCTGTCGCCGGTGGCGCTCGAGGCGCACGGCCTCGCTCTCGTCGGCGGCTTCGCGCCGCTCCGCTTCGAGGAGGAGACGAGGTACGCGGAAGACGTCGGTCTCTGGCTCGACCCGATCGTCGAGGTGCTGCTCGCGACCGGCGCGCACGGTCCGGTCGTGCTCGCGGGAGCCCACACCGGGGGAGAACCGTCGCCCGGCTACTTCGAACGGGTGAACGAGGCGGCCGACCGTGTTCGCGCGCGCGGGCTCGGCGTCGTCTTCCACCACCATGCGGGGACCGCGATCGAGACGCCCGCGCAGCTCGAGGCGCTGCTCGCGCACACGGACGTCGGCATCTGCTTCGACACGGGGCACGCGCTGGTCGGCGGTGGCGACCCGGTCGACGTCGCGCGCATGTGCGGCGGTCGCATCGAGCACCTGCACCTGAAGGACGTCGACTCTTCGCTCCTCGCGCGCCTCCATGCCGGCGAGGTGCCGCTGCACCAGGCCTGGGCGGACGGCATCTTCTGCCCGTTCGGCGATGGGGCGGTCGACTTCGCGGCCGTGCTCGCGCTTCCGGGGCTCGCCGGGTACGCCGGCTGGACGGTGCTGGAGCAGGACCGAGTCGCCGTGCGGCCTGAGGACGTGCCGGCGGTGCGCGCCGTCGAGGAGCGCAACCTCGCGTTCGTGCGAAAGCTCGCCGCGTGAGCGGCCGGCCCACGATTCTCGACGTTGCCGCGCGCAGCGGCGTCTCGAAGTCGAGCGTCTCGAACGTCATTCGAGGCGGCGCGCACGTTTCGTCCGATCTGCGGCGCCGCGTGCTCGCGGCGGTCGACGAGCTCGGCTACCGGCCGAACGCCCTCGCCCGCCAGCTCGTCCTCCAGCGGACGAGCTCGATCGGGGTCGTCGTCGGTGACCTCGCGAATCCGTTCTACGGCGAGCTCGTCAAGTTGCTCGAGCGCCGCGCGCACGAGGTCGGCTACGGGACGACGGTCTCGAACACCGACGGTCATGCCGACCGCGAGGCGGCGCGGATCGAAGCCCTCCTCGAGCAGCGCGTCGCCGGCATCGTCATGCTCCAGTTCAGCGGCGACAGGGCGATCCTCGACGAGGTGATCGCGGACGGCACCCCGGTCGCCGTCGTCAGCTCGACCGATCCACGCGTCGACAGCGTCGGCGTCGACGAGCGGCGGGGCATCGCGCTCGCCGTCAGGCATCTCGCCGAGCTCGGTCACCGGAGCATCGCGTACGTCACGAGCCCGCTCGTCGAGGGCCGGACGAACGCCGTCCGGTACGAGAGCTTCGTGCGGGCATGCGGCGAGCTACGGTGCGTCGAATCGGACGTCGCCGGCGCGACCGCCGTCGCGGCCGCCAACGACATCGTCGCGATCGAGTTGATCGACGACCTCGAGCGTGGCGGACGGCGCGTGCCCGCCGACGTCTCCGTGGTCGGGTTCGACGGGATCGCCGTCGGCGCGCTCGGCCGGATCGGGTTGACGACGGTCGCGCAGCCGCACGAGGAGCTCGCCGCCGCCGGCATCCGTCTCCTGCTCGACCGCATCGCCGGCGGGGCGGAGGCGGCGCCACGTCGGATCCTGCTGGAGCCGCAGCTGGTCGTCCGCACGACGACCGCACGAAAGGAGCCGTGATGGCCACCCGCGCCGGGACCAAGAGCCCGTTGCACGAGACCGTCGCGACGACGGCGACCGACTTCTGGAACGACTCCTGCTCGCTCGGGGAGCTGCGCTACGCGATCGAGCACGGCGCCGTCGGCGCGACGTCGAATCCGACCATCGTCGGCGAAGTGCTGAAGAAGGAGTGGGCCTTCTGGTCCGACCGGCTCGGCGAGCTCGTCGCCGAGAGCCCGACGGCGACCGAGGACGAGATCGCCTGGCGGCTGATCGAGGAGATGGCGGTAAAGGCGTCGACGCTTCTGCTTCCGATCTTCGAGCGTGAACGCGGGCTGAAGGGCCGGCTGTCGATCCAGACGAGCCCCAAGCTCTACCGCGATTCCGAGCGGCTCGTCGAGCAGGGGATCCGTTTCGCTTCGCTCGCGCCGAACATGCAGGTGAAGGTGCCGGCCACCCGCGCGGGCATCGCCGCCGTCGAGGAGCTCACTGCCGAGGGCGTGAGCATCAATGCAACCGTCTGCTTCACGGTGCCGCAGGCGCTCGCGGTCGCGGCCGCGGTCGAGCGCGGTCTCGACCGGCGCGACAGCGCGGACGGGATGAGCCCGGTGTGCACGATCATGGTCGGTCGCCTCGACGACTGGCTCGAGATCGGCGCGCGCAAGGCGGGAACGCTGCTGACGCCGGGCACCGTCAGCTGGGCCGGGATCGCTTGCGTCAAGCGCGCGTACGGGATCTTTCGCGAGCGCAGCCACCGAACGCGGCTGCTCGCCGCCGCGTACCGCAACCACCTGCACTGGTCGCAGCTCGTCGGCGGCGACATCATCCTGACCATCCCGCATGCATGGCAGGAGCTTTTCAACGCCTCCGACATCGAGGTGGTGCCCCGCTTCGACGATCCGGTGCCCGAATCCGTGCTCGACGAGCTGCAACGCCTGCCCGACTTCGTCCGCGCGTACGAGCCGGACGGGATGACGGTCGACGAGTTCGACGCCTACGGCGCGACGCGGAGGACTCTCCGCGGCTTCATCGCGTCGTACCAGGACCTCGTCGCCGTCATCCGCGACGTGATGCTTCCGAATCCGGATTAGACGTCTACATGTGCGCCATGCCGGCGAACAGCTTCCCGCGCAGATCGCCGGGATGGGCTTTCGTGTCGACCCAGACGCGGTACGCGCCGGGCTTTGTCTCGAGCAGGTCGAGCGCCTTCTTCGAGGTCGCGTCGCAGCCCTTCGCGGTGTAGTGCATGCCGAGCTCGGCGACCTTCATCCCGTGGCTGTCGCGCACCGAGGCGGCTGTGATCCCCTTCGTCGGCACGTCGAACGTCCAGCAGATCTTCCCCTTCGCCGCCTGGAGCGTCAGGTTGACGATTCCGTGCTCGCCCATGCCGGAGAGCTTGGCGCCGAGATGCGGGTGCATCGGCGTCGCGAGCGCAAATGCAGCGGCCGCTGCGGCGATAACCATCGAGCGCATGTCGTTCCTCCTCGTCGAATGACGCCTGGAGGATCGTGTGCGATCCTTACGAGAGCCTTTCGCCGGGCCCCATTTAAGGAATCCGTAAGGCGACGGAGGCAAGCTTTCACCATGAACGAAGAGCAGCCACGGAAGATCGGGCGGGGATTGTTCCTCGTCACGGTCGCGGGCGGGATCTCGTCGCTCGCGTGGGGCAAGGCGGCCTGGAACAGCGTGTCCGGCATCGTGTCGCCGATCGCGGCCACGATTGCGCCGATCCTGCCGACGCAGGGATGGCGCATCTACACCATTTCGGATCACATGCCGACGTTCGATCCGGCGACGTGGCAGCTGCGCGTCGACGGCTTCGTCGAGAGGCCCATGACGATCTCGTACGCACAGCTACGCGCACTGCCGCGCGTCGAGCAGATCTCGACGTTCCACTGCGTCACCGGCTGGACGGTGCCGAACGTGCACTGGGCCGGCGTCCGCATCACCGACGTGTTCGATCTCGTGAAGCCGCTCCCGCAAGCGGCTGCGGTGAAGTTCATCTCGGCCGAGGATCCGTACGTCGACTACCTGAGCATGCAGCAGGTGCACCTGAAGGACGTGATGCTCGCGTACGAGATGGACGGGAAGCCGCTGCCGCGTGAGCACGGCGCGCCGCTGCGGCTGATCATCCCGGAGATGTACGGCTACAAGAACGTCAAGTGGCTGGCCGGGATCAACCTCGTGACGCGGCCCGAGGACGGGTACTGGGAGCAGCTGGGCTACGACCGCGACGCCTGGGTCGGGCGCTCGAACGGGTACAGCTCGTGACGCGGTACGTCCGGCGCTTCTCGCGGACGGAGCGCACGCTGCACTGGGTGAATGCCGTCTGCTTCCTCTATCTGCTCGCCACCGGGCTCGTCCTGTATCTCCCGAGCCTGTCGGTGCTCGTCAGCCGGCGGCAGCTGATCCAGGTGATGCACTTCTGGGGCGGCGTCGCCTGGGTCTCGCTGCTCGCGATCGTCATCGTCCTCGGCGACCGTCGCGGGATCCTGCGCCTCGCCCGCGAGCTCGACGCGTTCGATCGCGACGACGCCGACTGGCTGCGCGGCCGCTATGCGAAGCAGGGCCGCTTCAACGCCGGCCAGAAGATCAACGCGACGCTGACGGCCGCGTTCACGATCCTCTTTCTCGTGTCCGGCCTCCTGCTCTGGTTCGGCGAACAGAACACGCGCTACCGCTTCGCCAGCACCGTCGTCCTGCACGACGGATTGATGTTCGTCGCGCTCTTCCTGCTCGTCGGCCATCTCTACCTCACGCTCATCCATCCGGCGACGAGGCACTCGCTGCGCGGGATGACGCTCGGCACGGTGAGCGAGGACTGGGCCGCTCACCACCACGCCAAGTGGAAGCCACAGTAGGAGGCGTGGCAACCGTCCTCGTCGTCGACGACGAGCCGATCGTGCGCGACGTCGTCGTCCGCTACCTGCGCCGTGACGGGCACACGACGCTCGAGGCGGCGGACGGAACGGATGCGCGGCGCATGATCGAGGAGGACGAGCCGAGCCTCGTCGTCCTCGACGTGATGCTGCCCGGCACCGACGGGCTCACGTTGTGCCGGTGGATCCGCGAGCGCTCGGACATCCCGGTGATCCTGCTGACCGCGCGCGGGGAGGAGGCGGACCGCATCGTCGGCCTCGAGCTCGGCGCCGACGACTACGTGACGAAGCCGTTCTCGCCGCGCGAGCTGGCCGCGCGCGTGCGGACGGTGCTGCGGCGGTCGGAGCGCGGTGCTGAGAGAACGGCGACGCTCTCGTTCGGCGACGTCACGCTCGAGGAGGGAAGCCGCGAGGTGCGCAAGTCGGGCGAGCTCGTGTCGCTCACGGCGCGCGAGTTCGACCTCCTGTGGTTCCTCGCGTCGCATCAGCGCCAGGTGTTCTCGCGCGACCAGCTGATGGACCGCGTCTGGGGCTACGAGACGGCGATCGACACGGGCACGGTCACCGTGCACATGCGACGGCTGCGCGAGAAGATCGAGGACGACCCGGCGCAGCCCGCGCATCTGCAGACGGTGTGGGGTGTCGGCTACCGGCTGAACCCGTGATCGGCTTCGCCCTCAGCGTCGCGGCGGCGAGCTTCGCGGCGGGCCTCGTGCTCGCGCTCGTCCTCCGCCGCGCGCCGACGGTGGGCGTGCAGCTGGCGGGACTCGCCTTGTTGGCCGCGTGCGTTCCGCTCGCGGCCGTCCTGCTGTCGGGCTGGGTGATGTTCCACATGGGAACCGACGTGAAGATCCTCGCCGTCGCGGCCGGTTCGGCGCTCGCCGCCGTCGGCGCCGCGTTGGTGCTTGCGCGCGCGATCGGGCGCTCGCTCGAGCGGGTGAGCGATGCGTCGCGCGAGCTCGCCGCCGGCGACCTCGGCGCACGCGCACCCGAGGGTGGCGCTCGCGAGATCGCGCAGCTCGCCGGTTCGTTCAACGCGATGGCCGGCAGCATCGAGCAGCTCTTCGACGCGCGCCGCGAGCTCGTCGCGTGGGCGAGCCACGACCTGCGCGCGCCGCTCGCGTCGATGCAGGCGATGATCGAGGCGATCGAGGACGGCCTCGCGACCGCCGACGACTACCTGCCGACGCTACGCCAGCAGGTGCGCACGCTGTCGGTCCTCGTCGACGACCTGTTCGAGCTCGCGCGCATCGACGCAGGCGTGCTCACGCTCGAGCTCCAGCGGACGCAGCTGTGCGACCTCGTCGAATCGACGCTGCAGCTGCTGCGGCCGGAAGCGGCGACGCGGAACGTCGCGCTCGTCGCGCAGGTCGCCGCCGACGCCGCCGTTGCTGCCGCGCCGGAGAAGATCGAGCGCGTCCTCTACAACCTCCTGACGAATGCGGTTCGGCACACGCCGGCCGACGGCTCGGTCGCGGTGCGCGTCGAGGGCGGGGAGAACGGCGAGATCGTCGTCCAGGTCGAGGACACCGGCGACGGTCTCGAGGCCGACGCGCCGGCGCGCATGTTCGACCGCTTCTGGAGAGCCGACCGCGCGCGCTCCGGAAGCGGCACCGGCCTGGGGCTCGCGATCGCGCGCGGCCTCGTCGAGGCGCACGGCGGCCGTATCTGGGCGGAGAACCGCACGCAGGGCGGCGCGCGCGTGAGCTTCACCCTGCCGCGCTGGACCGAGTCCTAGCTTGCGGGCTTGCCTTGCGCGCGCTCCTGCGCCCGGCGCTCCGCGATGCGCGCATTGATCTCGCGCGTGAACTCGTCGAAGCGGGCCTGTTCCTCAGGGGTGATCTTCGGCTTCTTCCTCTTCGCCATCGTCATCCTCCAAGAGCTTGCGAATCGCGTGGATGTCTGCGCGGATGTCTCCGACCATTCCCATGATAGTCGTGAGGTCATGGTCGTCGATCGTCACCACGTGATCGTCGCTTCTCGATCGTCGTAGCGCTAGTGACCGTTCGGGACAGAGTTCTAGAATCGTCGGCAATGCCGAAGAAGAAGCCCGCCGGCGAGCATTGGAAGCCGGACCCGGACGGCTACCACCTCGACGAGGACGCGGACATTCCCTGCCGCATCGTCGAGATGACGTGATGGAGCTCGAATCCGTCGGCCGGAGCCGCCGCGCGCTGCTCGCGCTCGAGTTTCCCGGGCTCCTCGACTTCGACGATCCGGCGCTCGAGTGGCGGCGGCTGTTCTCGGAGCTCTTCGGCACGTTTCTGCTCGTGCTCGCCGGCGCGGGCGGCGCCGTCGCCGGTGCGC
>JBOGZQ010000045.1:0-7872 GCA_050697375.1 Gaiellaceae bacterium
CGCTTCGAAAGCTCCGCCGCAGAGTTGTTTGCCGTCAGCCCCGAGCGGGAGTCAAGCCGATCATCTCGCGCTTTGGTCCTACTCGGCCTCCCCCTTTCGGGGGATCCGCAAACGGACCGAAAATCGCGGCGATCAGCCGCCCTTCCCGACCTTGAGAATCGGCGCGTCGAGGACGATGTGGGCGTCCTTCTCCGTCATCTTCCCCTGCTTCTCGAGCGCGTCGATCTGGTCGTCTTGACCGATGACGACCGGCTTGACGCCCTTCTTCCACATCACCCAAACCTCTTCCCAGAGCGGGTTGTAGTCCGCCTCGCCGGGCTCGGATCCGAAGATCGTGAGCTGCCCCTTGGCCGCGCGGCCCCGCACGAAGTACTGCTCCGGCAGGCCCTTGACGCTGTCGAGCTCCTTGGAATAGTTGATGTGCATCGCCGCCGCTTGCGACTTGGACGAGGTGTCGGTCATGACGTAGGTGTCGATGTGGTGGTCGTAGAACCCCTTGAAGACCGGTTCCGCGGTCATGTTCGGCTTGCCGACGTTCGGCAGCCCGCCCGTCGCCGCTGCGGCGATCGCCGCAGTCGCCGCGACCAGGCCGAAGCCGAGTAGCACGAGAACGATCCTGCGCACCTTGCTCCTCCTTGCCTCGCTAGAGTGGCGGGTATGGGTACGCGCACCACTCGGCGCCGGATTCGTCGCGGCGGCATCGGTTTTGTCGCGCTTGTGGCGGCGGTCGCCCTCGTCCCGGCCGGGCTGGCGGGGGCGGGGCACGTCACGAAGGCGGCGACCGTGCAGACGCGGAACATCAAGGGACTCGGCACGGTCCTCGTCAACAGCGCGGGCCGCACGCTGTACATGTTCGTCCCCGACAAGCGGAAGAAGGTCACCTGCAAGGGCTCCTGCGCGGCCGTCTGGCCTCCGCTCAAGCTGAAGACTGGTAAGAAGGCGACTGCCGGCGGGGCTGCGAAGAAGGGGCTGCTCGGCTCGGATCCCAACCCGAGCGGCGGCCGTGTCGTCACATACTCGCGCTGGCCGCTTTACACCTACGTCGCCGACTCCAAGCCCGGGCAGGCCACCGGCCAGGCGCTCAATCTCAACGGCGGCGTCTGGTACGTCCTCTCGCCTTCCGGCAAGGTCATCAAGAAGAAGCCGTAGCGCCCAGCGGCGGCGCGAAGAGTGCAACGACCGGCTCGTCGCGGCTGCCTAGCAGCGGCTCTACCTCTGCCTCGCTTTCATCGAGCCGCTCGACCCTCGCGCCGTAGGCCTCGAGGAACGCATCGGGCGGATCGAGGAAATTGACGGCGTCGGTGCGGTAGTGCATCCCGATCACGAGCCTGGGGCGCAGCTCCTGCGCGACGGCCGCCGCCTCGGCGCCGCCGACGGTCGGGCCGCCGCCGACCGGCAGGAAGAGGACGTCCACCTCGCCGATCGCCTCGCGCTGCTCGGGCCGTAGCGCAGGCTGGCCGAAGTCGCCGAGATGGCCGATCCGCAGGCCGTCGAGGGAGAAGACGAAGATCGTGTTCGGGCCGCGCTCGGTGCCTGCTGTGCCGTCGTGCTCGGAAGCGACGCCGATCACCTCGCCGACGGGTGACTCGTGCCGACCCGGCGAGCGCAGCACGGCCGGTTCGCCGCCGATCACCTCGACCGCGTTGTGGTCGAAGTGGTCGTGGGTGACGAGGAGGAGAGCGGCCTCGACGCCCGCAATCGCCGGGTAGCGGAACTCGATCCCGCGGGCAGCGAGCGGCGCCGGGTCGCCGAACGGGTCGAGGAAGACGCGCTTGTCTCCCTCGACGAGGAATGCGGACTGTCCGTACCAACGCACGCGCATGAGTTATCTCCTTGTCAGTGTCCTGACAGCCGGCGCAGCAGCGGCACCGCCGCCACCAGCGTCCGCTGCTCCTCCGGGCTCAGCTCCGCCGCGATCGCGGCGGCCAGCCAACCCTCCCGCCGGCCCCGCTCCTCGAGCAACCGCTCCCGACCGCGCTCCGTGAGCTCGATCAGGACGCGCCTCCCGTCGGTGGCATCCGGCCGGCGCGCGATCAATCCCGCCGTCTCGAGCTCCACCAGCGTCTGCGCCGTCGACTGCGGGCGCACGCGCTCGGCGGCTGCGAGCGTGCTGGTCGTCTGAGCGCCGTCGCGATCGAGACGGCTGAGGACGCTCGCCTGCGCGACCGGGAACGTGTACTCGACTCGGAGCCGCCGCAGCAGCTGGCCGAGCACGAGCCGCAGCTCGCTCGCGGCAGTCACGACCTGCGTCGAAGGGGGCACGCTGGAGAGTTTATAGGCAGGTAAACTGCGCAGGTTGCCTGTCGATCGAGACAAGTACAAATGGGTCGCGCTCTCGAACACCACGCTCGGGATGCTGCTCGCCACGATCGACGGCTCGATCGTGCTGATCGCGATGCCGGACATCTTCCGGGGCATCCATCTCGACCCGCTGAGGCCCGGCAACAGCTTCTACCTCCTCTGGATGATCCTCGGCTACCTCGTCGTCACGAGCGTGCTCGTCGTCGGGCTCGGCCGGCTCGGCGATCTCTTCGGACGCGTGCGCATGTACACGCTCGGCTTCGCGATCTACACGGTCGCGTCGCTCCTGCTCACGATCGACTGGATGCACGGGGCGGCGGGCGCGGACTATCTCATCGGCTTCCGGCTCGTCCAGGGCGTCGGCGCCGCGTTCCTCATCGCGAACTCGGCGGCCATCCTCACCGACGCGTTCCCGCCGAACCAGCGCGGGCTCGCGCTCGGCCTGAACAACGTCGTCGGCATCAGCGGGCAGTTCATCGGCCTGCTCGTCGGCGGCCTGCTCGCGCCGGTGGACTGGCGGCTCGTGTTCCTCGTCTCGGTGCCGTTCGGCCTGCTCGGGACGGTGTGGTCGCACCGGAAGCTGCGCGAGATCGGCACGCGCAACCCGGCGCCGATCGACTGGGCCGGAAACGTGACGTTCGCGGTCGGCCTCGTCCTGATCATGATCGGGATCACGTACGGCATCCGCCCGCACGGCCACAGCACGACCGGCTGGACGAGCCCGTTCGTCGACGGCTGCCTCGCGGCCGGCGTCGCGCTCATCGTGGCGTTCACGTTCCTCGAGTCGCGCATCGCCCATCCGATGTTCAAGCTCCCGCTCTTCCGCATCCGCGCGTTCACGTTCGGCGTGCTCTCGAGCTTCCTCTCGGCGATCGCGCGCGGCGGCCTGATGTTCATGCTCATCATCTGGCTCCAGGGGATCTGGCTGCCGCAGCACGGCTTCAGCTTCAGCCGCACGCCGCTGTGGGCAGGCATCTACATGCTGCCGCTGACGGTCGGCTTCCTCGCCGCCGGGCCGGTGTCCGGCTTCCTCTCCGACCGCTTCGGCGCGCGGCCGTTCGCGACGAGCGGGATGATCGGCTCGGCGCTCAGCTTCGTGCTGCTCGACATGCTCCCGGTGAACTTCTCCTATCCCCTGTTCGCCGGTGCGCTCCTGCTCATGGGATTGTCGATGGGCGCGTTCGCGTCGCCGAATCGCGCCGGGGTGATGAACAGCCTCCCCGCCACCGACCGCGGCGCGGGCGGCGCGATGAACCAGACGTTCCAGAACGGCGCGCAGGTGCTTTCGATCGGGATCTTCTTCACGTTGATGATCCTCGGCCTCGCCGCGACGCTGCCGACGACGCTCGCCGCCGGCCTCGAGGCGCACGGCGTCCCGGCCGCAACCGCGCAGCACGCGGCACACCTACCGCCGGTGTCGGTGCTGTTCGCCGCGTTCCTCGGCTACGACCCCGTGCGCACGCTCGTCGGCCCCGGCGTCATAGCGCATCTCTCCGCCGCGAACGCGGCGGCGGTGTCGAGCCACAGCTTCTTCCCCAACCTCATCGCAGAACCGTTCCGGTCGGGGCTGCACAAGGCGTTCGCATTCGCGATCATCGCGTGTGCGCTCGCCGCGCTCATGTCGTGGTCGCGCGGCGCCCGCCGCCCCGAGCCGCGCGTGCAGGTCCTGACCGAGAGCTCCGAGCCCGACACGATCTAGGAGGCACCATGCGCATTCGTTGGTACGGACAGTCCGCGTTCCTGCTCACCGGAGAGAAGCGCGTCTTCGTCGACCCGTTCGGCGATCTCGGCGAGGCCGCCAGCGCGCGCGGGATCGAGTTCGCCTATCCGTCGATCGACGCCGAGGCGGACGTGCTCCTCGTGACGCACGAGCACGGCGACCACAACGCGGTCGAGGCAATCGGCGGCGAGCCGGTGACGTTCCGCTCGGCGGCCGGGCGCTTCGAGTCTCCGATCGGAGAGATCGTCGGCATCTCGTCCGAGCACGACGACGTCGCGGGAACGACGCGCGGCGCGAACATCGTCTTCTGCTTCACGCTCGACGGCGTGCGCGTCTGCCATCTCGGCGACTTCGGGCAGGCGGAGCTGCGCACGGAGCAGCGGGAGGCGATCGGCGAGGTCGACGTCCTCATCGTTCCCGCGGGCGGCGGACCGACGATCGGCGGCGAGTCTGCCGCGGCCGTCGTGCGCGCGATCGGCCCGCGCGTCGTCATTCCGATGCACTACCGGACGGACAAGGTCAACTTCCTCGACCCGCCGGACGAGCTCGTCGCCGCGCTCGGCATGCCGGTGACGAAGGCGGGGTCGAGCGAGGTGGACGTCGACAGCCTCGAGGGCGTCGTGGTGCTCGCGGCGCCGTAGTGATGGCCTGAAGCCTCCGAGAGGAATCGAACCTCTGCGCGCGGGGTCGAAGCCCGCTGCTCTCGTCCGCTGAGCTACGGAGGCAGGTGGGGCCGCGACGGACGGCCCCGTTTTTGCCGTTCATGCCGCCGGACGTACGGGCGGCTGCGGCTGGTGCGGCCGCACGTGCTCGCGAAGCGCCTGCCGACGCACCTCGAGCTGGACGACCTTCGCCGGACGCGGCGGCCGAGGCCGTGCGACGGCGTGGAGATGCCGATGCATTCCGTGCTCCTTTCGAGATTGAAGGGTGGTCCGGCGCCGGGGACCGCGGAGAGCCGCCGCTGTCTGCACCTGGTGGTGCCTCGTGCTCCCTGTGTCGTGAGCCGTGTCCGGTGCTGGCCGCTGCGGCGTGCTGTGGCGGACTCGAACCGCCTTTGCCCGGCCCTGGCTGTACCAGGCGACCCGTAGTCGCTGGTGGCAGCTCTCGGGGCTGCTGCCGCCCTGGTGCACGCCCGAGCGACGGCTCTCCGCGGCCTCCGGCGCCGGTTCAGTCGGCGAGCCGGCTGAGCCAGTTCGCTGACTGGAGCGCGATGTCGAGCTCACGCCGCTCGCGCGCGAGCTCATCGACCGTGCGTCGCAGCGCGGCGACGTCCACGGTCGGCGTCATCTTGATCTCCCGCAGCGAGTACCGCTCCGGCACGTGTGCGGCCGCGCCTGCGAGCTCGCGGTGCACCGTGTAGCGGAGCGCGAGCACGTCGCGACGGGCGAGCGCGTCGGTGATCGTCTCGCCAGCCGTCGTCGTGGTCGTCAGGTTCGTGCGGTTGATGCGAGCGATCAGCGTCCGCAGCCGCTCGGCCGTCTGCTCGAACTCGGCGAGCAGGACGTCCGGCTGCTCGGGAGGAGCCTCGCCCTCCTGCACCTTCGCGGTCGCGAGCAGGCGCGTGCGGAGCTCCGTGAGTCGGCGCTGCATGTCGGCGCGAACCGTCAGTGCCTCGCCGAGCGTCATCGTCTCGTCGGTCATCGATCCTCCTTTCGTCGTCTGGGTTGTGGAGCAAGCCCGCCAGGATTCGAACCCGGGCCTTCGAGGTTGGAGCTCGGCGTGCTGCCGCTACACCACGGGCTTGCGTGCGAAGGGGAGAGCCTCCGGCAGGAGTCGAACCCACTCTTCGGCCGTACGAAGGGCGCGTGCTGCCGTTCACACTACGGAGGCATGTCGAGTGGAGACGGCGGGAGTCGAACCCGCTCCTCCTCGGTGCAAGCGAGGCGCTCATCCCCATGAGCCTCATCCCCAAAGGTGACCGGCCGGGATCGAACCGGCGCCGCGCGGATCACGACCGCGGATGCTGCCGTTACACCACGGTCACCATGAACGGGGACGTCCGGGATCGAACCGGCGGCCTATCGCCTGACAAGCGAGCGCTCTTCCTCTGAGCTACGCCCCCAACGAATAGCGCCGGCAGGACTCGAACCTGCATCTCGAGCTCATGAGGCTCGCGGGACGGCCCTTTCCCCACGGCGCAATCTGGCTGGCTGGACTCGAACCAGCGCTTTCCGACTCCCGAAGCCGGCGGGGTGGCCACTCCCCCACAGCCAGATGTCG
Source organism: Gaiellaceae bacterium (assembly GCA_050697375.1). Classification (GTDB taxonomy): domain Bacteria; phylum Actinomycetota; class Thermoleophilia; order Gaiellales; family Gaiellaceae; genus Palsa-739. Next base: position 6,242 of record JBOGZQ010000045.1, read on the forward strand.
ATACCCCCGGCGGGACTCGAACCCGCGCTTCCGGGCTGAGAACCCGGCGTCACAGCCGCTCGACCACGGGGGCACGGCCGAAGAACTCCGGCGGCAGGAGTCGAACCTGCATCTCGCGATTAACAGTCGCGCGTCGTGCCGTTGGACGACACCGGAAAGAGAACGATGGCTCCGGCAGGAGTCGAACCTGCACCGTGCCGATTAAGAGTCGGCAGCTCTGCATTGAGCTACGGAGCCGCGATGTGGCCGGCAGGAGTCGAACCTGCGGCGCGTCGCGTTTCAGGCGACCGCTCTACCGTACTGAGCTACGGCCACGAGCAGCAATGGGCGAGGCTGGAGTTGAACCAGCAACCTCTTGTTTGTAAGACAAGCGCTCTCCGAATTGAGCTACTCGCCCGTGTGAGCTCCGGGACAAGGACTCGAACCTCGACCTCCGCGTTCAGAGCGCGGTGTCCTCGCCGGCTTAGACGATCCCGGAACGTGCATGTGCTTCACCAAGTTGTTCATGCCACTCGCCTACGCTTCGACCCTGGATCGCTGCGGATGCAGCGTCCTACGTGGAGGCGCTTTGGAGCCCGGCGCTCGTTCGTGCTTCGAGCGCAGGCCGGCGCCGCCGTCATTGCAACAGCGTCATGAGCCGCGTCAAAGCGCGCGAGGACCTTTCTCTCTCAAGCGGGGCCTCGATTTCGAACTAGACCTTCTTCAAGCTGAGCATCACCTTTGATCCCGTTTCCGTCATTCGCCTCCGAAACGACGAAGGCGACCCGTTGGGTCGCCCTCGCTACAGCTGCCATGCCGCTAGATGTCTAGCGAGCGCACCTCTGCGCGAGGGTTCGGTTGTTGTTACCGGTCCGGCGCTCGTTCCCGAGCTTGTGCCGGCACGGCGTATCCGTCGCGACAGGAGTCGCTTCGGCGAAGAACATGTTGATGTTGGATGTGTTCAGCATCGTGTGCATGTGTTGTGCCGCGCGGACAATAGTTGAAACGCGTTCAACGCGCAAGCGTGATTTACGAAATGCACACGCGGTGCGATCGCATGCGTGTCACGCACCGACACGTTGATTGGCGGAACCAGACATTGCGCAAACCCGAGCGCTCGGCCGACTGGCGACTTCTCATGTCCATTGATCCGCGTCGCCCGGAAGCACGACATCGGCGTGCTCCGCGGGTCGCTCCCGGTTGACGTACGCATCCTCTCCCGCCATCCAGCCTTCCCAGTCGCCTCGCGCCTCCTCGCCATCTCGCTCCAGACCGCGGCGAAGACGCAGCGCCCGCGGAGTCTCGATCCAGATCGCGTAGGCGAGGTAGGGACGGAATGCTCGTCGTGAGGCGGTGACGCCCTCGAGGATGACGAAGCCTCCCGGATCGACGACGACGTCCTCCTTGTGCGGCCCGCCCCATATCGTGGGGGTGTATCGGGCCGGGCGGCCAGCGGCGAGCGGCGATAGCACGGTCTCGATGAGCTGCGGCCACCAGTCGATCGGGTTGTCCCAGCTCGCGAAGTCATCGGTATGGACGACCGCAGCACCCAGCTCGCGCGCAAGAAACGCGGCAAGGCTGCTCTTGCCTGCTCCGCCTGGCCCGTCGACGGCGACGATGCGGGTCGTCATGCCGGCCGACGCGGTCGACGA
>JBOGZQ010000046.1:0-8351 GCA_050697375.1 Gaiellaceae bacterium
CCGATCGCCCACTCCAGGAGGGCCTGCGGCTCCTCGCCCTCGTACTGGATCGAGAGCTCGCCGGCCTCGAGCTCGTCGAGGATCTCGTAGGTGCTCATGCGGCTGCCTCCTCGCGTACGCGTTTCTTTGCGGGCTCGAGACCTGCAAGCAGGCCGAGCTCCTCGTCGGTCGATCTGCGCTGAAAGTCCGTGAACGTCTCGCCGTCGGCACGCCCGGCGAGCCAGCCGCGGACGAGCCCCTCGACCGCGGTTTCGAGCTGCTCGCTCGCGACGCGGCGGAAGAGAGAGCCGCCGACCTGCGGGACCGGGCCGAGCGAGCCGCGCACGAAGATGTCGTAGGCGGAGATGCGGTTGCCGCGGGCGTCCTTGCCGGTCGTCGCCTGGAAGCCGAGATCGCCGACCCAGTGCTGCGCGCACGCGTGCGGGCAGCCGTCGAGATGGAGACGGAGGCCGCCGAGCTGCGGGCCGAACGTCGACTCGAGGTGCTCGACGAGCGTCTGCAGGCGCGTCTTCGTCTCGCCGACGGAGAAGTTGCAGTGCGGCTCGCCCGTGCATGCGATCGCGGTTCCCCAGATCTCGTTCGTGTCGAGCGGGAGTCCGAGCTCGCCGAGCCTCTCGATCGCGTGCTCGACGCGCTCGTTCGGGACGCCGGTGAGGATGAGGTTCTGCTGGCGCGTGAGCCGGACGTCGCCACCGAGCTCGTCGGCGAGGTCCGCGACGGCGACGAGCTGGTCCCCGGACGTGAGGCCCAGCGGGACGGGCGCTCCGATGAAGGAGAGCCCGCCCTGGCGCTGGGGATGCACGCCGAGGTGCGCGGAGGGCTGCGCTGAGATCGGCGGCAGGGTGAAACGCTCGAGCCTCCGGTCGAGTTTCTCCTCCACGCGCGCGAGCAAACCGTCTGCGCCGAGGTCGTCGACCATGAACTTCAGCCGCGCCTTCACGCGCGACATGCGGTACTTCAAGTCCTCGCTCCAGACGGAGGTGACTGCGCCGAGGATCTCGACCGCGTTCTCCTTCGGGACGAAGACGCCGAGGTCGCGCGCAATGCGCGGGACGGACGAGAGGCCCCCGCCGACGAGAACGCCGTAGCCTTCACGTCCCTCGTGCACGACGCCGACGAGCGAGACGCAGTTGATCTCGGGCGCGTTGCAGCGGTCGGGGCAGCTCGCGATCGAGTACTTGTGCTTGCGCGGAAGGTTCGCCCATGCGGGGTTGCCGTAGAACTCCCTCGTCGCCGCGTCGATGACCGGCGTCGAGTCGAAGAGCTCGTCGGCGGCGAGCCCCGTCACCGGGCAGCCGGTGATGTTGCGCACCGTGTCGCCGCAGCCGCCGGCGCTCGTGATGCCGGCGTCCTCGAGATCGGCGAACACGTTCGCCAGCTGCGCGAGCTCGAGCCAGTGCAGCTGGATGCACTGACGCGTCGTCAGCTCGGCGTCGCCGCGGCCGTACCGGTTCGCGACCTCGCCGATGCGGCGGAGCTTCGCCCGCGTCAGGATCCCGGACGGGATCTTGACGCGCAGCATGAACGTCCCGATCTTCGGCTTGTCGTGGTAGAGGCCCCACCACTGGAGGCGGACGACGTCCTCCTCCGCGATCGACTCGTAGCCCTGGGCGACGAGCGCGGGCAGCTCCTCGCGGATGCCGAGAGGCGGCTTGTCGCGCTTGATCCGTTCGACCGTGTTGCGGTCGTAGACGGTCCGCCAGTCCATCCCACGACGTTACTATCGAAAGTAAAGCTTCGGCTGGAGGATTGTTCGGTTAGGGCCTCCCGGCCGCAAAGCGGGTCGCACCGACCGTCATGTTCGTGATCGCGCGGAACGCGTCGGCCGATTGCGCTTCGACGCCGTGCAGACTCCGATATCCGTAGAAGAGGTAGGCGCCACCCTCTTCGTAGTCAATTTCTCTCCGGTGAGCGGCGAGGAGGCGTCGCATGGCGCCGGACCGCGTCGCGAGGGGCGCGACGTACGGCCCCCAGATGCGGCCCTTGAAGGAGCGTATGTTCGGATAGATCACGAGCTGTCCGCGCCGGGGCCCGGTGAGCTTCGGAATCTCGACCGCGAGGATGACGTTCAAGTAGGTGCCGTCGAAGTGATAGGGCGTGACGTCTCGCGTCGCCCGCATGAGATTGATTCCCGGGACGATTTCTTCGGATCGGATGGGCTCCGAGATGTACGCCCGCGCGCCGTCGACGTCGCCAAGCAGGCGGTTGGAAAACTCAAGCATGTACGGCGACCCAGCAAGCTCGCCGACGACGGTGTCCCGGAGGACGTCGCCCTTGATTCCGTGGCCCGGCTCTGCGTGGTCGAGCCGATCGTGGATCTGCTGCTTGAGCAGCTGGTGAGCGTCGGCGCTGAGGAAGTTCCGCAGCTCGACGACGCCGACACGGTCGAGCTCCCGACGTACCTCGGCGACACGGTCGGCCCGGGACGGCAGGTCTGAGAAGTCCTCGGAAACGAGATTCGTCCCGAGATCGGGGTCGATGACCATTGTCCACGACCCTAACCAACTTCATTCTCGCCTTCAAGACCGTCAGCCGGTGTTGCGCAACCCGGCCGCAATCCCTGCGATCGAGCGGAGGAGCGGCGGGACCGCGGCCTCGTCGCCGCCGCGATAACGGCGCAGAAGCGAGACCTGGATCGCGTTCATCGGATCGACGTACGGGTTGCGCAGGCGGATCGAGCGCTGCACCACCGGATGCCGGTCGAGCAGCTCGTGGGCCTCGACGATCTCGAGCACCGCCGCGACCGTGCGCGCATGTTCGTCGGCGATCGGCTCCCACAGGCTCGCGTCGCCGACGAGCTCGAGGTACTCGACCGCGATCTCCATGCTCGATTTCGCGAGCGTCATCTCGAGGTTCTGCACAAGCGTGCAGAAGAACGGCCAGCGGCGATAGAGATCGCGGAGCTCCGCGACGTCGGCATCCGCGAATGCCGTGCCGCAGCCGTACCACGCAGGGAGCAGGCAGCGGTTCTGCGTCCAGGCGAAGACCCACGGGATCGCGCGCAGGGACGCGAGGTACTCCGCACCTTCGGGACGGCGCGACGGCCGCGAGCCGATGTTGAGCAGCGCGAGCTCGTCCACCGGCGTGAACGCCCGGAAGAAGCCGACGAGGCGCGGGTCGTCGACGAGCACGCGGTATGCGGCGCGCGAGCGCTCGGCGAGCGACGCGATGAGTGCTGTGTCGACGTCCTCCTCCACTCGCTGTGCGGCGAGGACGGTCGCAGCGAGCGCAGCCTCGAGGTTGCGCGCGGCCAACTCTGGGAGCCCGTACTTGAACGCGATCGTCTCGCCCTGCTCGGTGATCTTCAGATGCGCGTGCGGCTGGGCGAGAATGGCATCGAAGGTGGGGCCTCCGCCGCGGCCGGCGCTGCCGCCTCGTCCGTGGAACACAGTGAGCGTGACGCCGTGCCGTCGCGCGATCTCGGTGAGCGCGACGAGCGCGGAGCGGATCTCCCACTGCGCGGCAAGATAGCCCGCGTCCTTCGCGGAGTCGGAGTAGCCGACCATCACCTCGCAGCAGAGGAGCTCCTCGTAGATCGCGGGCGCTGCGCGCAGCGCCTCGACCGACTCGAACAGCGGCACGACGTTCGGCGCCGGCGTGAGCGCCTGCACGCGGCGCACGTCCTCCGCCGACGACACGCCGGAGACAATCACGGTCTCGCCCGCGTCCGCGAGCAGCCCGCTGATCCGCGCGTCGGGGTCGATCGCGTCGCGCACGTGCACGCGCACCTCGACGTCGGCGAGATCGAACCCGAACAGCTCGACGCGGCGGCGAAGCGCGGCGAGCGAGCCGTCGGCGATGCGCGTGCCGCGGTTCTGGCGCAGGCTGCGGTCGATGACGTCGAGATCGGAGGCGAGGCCGTCATAGGGGCCGTCCTGGAGGCGGCGCCACACGAAGCTGAGCTTGCGCCGGTAGGGCTCGTCGAGATTCTGGTCGCCGATCTCGTCCGCGTACACAGCGAGCTCGCGCTCGTCGCACGCGATCGCATCGAGGAGCTCGTCCGACACGGCGGCGAGACGAGAGGAGACGCCCAGCTCCGCGGCGAGCGCGCGCACGTCGGCGCTGTAGCGCTGGAGCAGGAGGGTTTTCGCGCGTGTGCGCGCCTCGTTCAGCGTGTCGACGTTCGTCTGGGGGTTGCCGTCGGCGTCGCCACCGATCCACGTGCCGAAGCGGAGCGGGACGGCCGCATCGGGGAGACGCCGGCGGTAGTCGGCGAGCAGCCGCTCGGCGGCGTCGACGAGGCTCTGCTCGAAGAACCAGTGGCCGTTGCGAATCTCGTCGACGACCTGCGGGCGGCGCGTCCGGACCTCGTCCGCCTGCCAGAGCATCGTGATCTCCGCCGCGAGCGCGTTTTCGACATCCTCGCCGTCGTCGAAGCGGGCGAGCAGCTCGGCGATGCGCACGTGCGCTGCGAGCACGGTGCGGCGCGCAGCTTCGGTGGGGTGCGCCGTGAGGACGAGCGTCAGCGAGACGTCGACCGGCGCGCCGCCGACCTCCTCGAACGCTGCAGCGAGGGACTCGCGCGGGACGCGCCCTTCGCGCGCGTAGTCGCGGAGCCGCCGGATGCGGTTGTGCTGTTCGGCGACATTCGCGAGCTGGAAGTAGAGCGCGAAGGCGCGGAGGACGCTCGCCTGCCGCTCGAGCGGCAGCGCATCGACCTCGGTGCGGAGCTCGTCGAGGCGCTCGCCCTGCCGGGCGGCGCGCGCGAGCGCGCGGACGTGCTCGACGTCCGCGAGGAGCGACTCGTCCTCCTGCTCGACGAGCACGCGACCGAGAAGGTCGCCGAGGAGGCGGACGTCGCGGCGGACGGGTTCCATTGAGCTAGCGTCGCACGAAGCTGCCTGCAAAACCGGACAATCGGTTGGTGCGGCGGCGGTGATGGGCTAGCCTCGAACCATGGGCCAGACGCTCTTCGAGAAGGTCTGGGAGAGCCATGTCGTGACGAGTGGCGAAGGGCGTCCCGACCTGCTCTACATCGACCTCCATCTCGTCCACGAGGTGACCTCGCCGCAGGCATTCGAGGGCCTGCGCGCCGCCGGCCGGAAGGTGCGCCGGCCCGACCTCACGGTCGCGACGATGGACCACAACGTCCCGACGGGCGACGACATGCCGGTCGACCCGCTCTCCGAGCAGCAGCTGGCCACCTTGGCCGCGAACTGCGACGAGTTCGGCGTCCTGCTGCACGCGACGGGAAGCGGCCGCGAGGGGATCGTCCACGTCATCGGCGCCGAGCTGGGCCTCACGCAGCCGGGCAAGACGATCGTCTGCGGTGACTCGCACACGTCGACGCACGGCGCGTTCGGCGCGATCGCGATCGGCATCGGGACATCCGAGGTCGAGCACGTGCTCGCGACGCAGACGCTGGCGCAGCGAAGGCCGCGCACGTTGCGCATCCGCTTCGAGGGCGAGCGCCCGCCGGGAGTGACCGCGAAGGATCTCGTGCTCGCGGCGATCGGCGTCATCGGCGTCGACGGCGGGGTCGGTCACGTCATCGAGTACGCCGGCCCGGCAATCGAAGCGCTCTCGATGGAAGGGCGCATGACGATCTGCAACATGTCGATCGAGGCAGGCGCGCGCGCCGGGATGATCGCGCCCGACGAGACGACGTTCGCCTATTTGCGCGAGCACGGCGTCGAGATCGACGAATCGTGGCGCGAGCTGCCGACGGACGCGGACGCGGAGTTCGACCGCGAGGTCGTCATCGACGTCACGGCGGTGAAGCCGCAGGTGACGTGGGGGACGAATCCCGGCATGGTCGCGTCGATCGACGACGTCGTTCCCGCGCCGAAGGACGAGGCGGCCGAGCGCGCGCTCGCGTACATGGGCTTGCAAGCGGGGACGCCGATCCGCGAGATCCACGTCGACCGCGTCTTCATCGGCTCGTGCACGAACTCGCGCATCGAAGACTTGCGCGCGGCGGCCGCGGTCGTTCGTGGAAAGCACGTGCACTCGAGCGTGCGCGCAATGGTCGTGCCGGGCTCGGCACGCGTGAAGGCGCAGGCGGAGGCGGAGGGACTGGACCAGGTTTTTGCAGCCGCCGGGTTCGAGTGGCGGCGCGCCGGCTGTTCCATGTGCCTCGGGATGAATCCGGACGTGCTCGCGCCGGGTGAACGGTGCGCGTCGACGTCGAACCGGAACTTCGAGGGACGCCAGGGCGCAGGCGGGCGGACGCATCTCGTCAGCCCCGAGGTCGCCGCCGCGACGGCGCTCGAGGGGCATTTCACGGTGCCGGCATGAAGGCGTTCAGGAAGGTGACGTCGAGGGCGGTCGTGCTCGACCGGCCGGACGTCGACACCGATCAGATCATTCCGAAGCAGTTCCTCAAGCGGATCGAGCGGACCGGCTTCGGCGAGTTCCTCTTCTTCGACTGGCGCAAGGATCCCGATTTCGAGCTGAACCACCAGGAGGGAAAGATCCTGCTGACCGGGCGCAACTTCGGCTGCGGCTCGTCGCGCGAGCACGCGCCGTGGGCGCTCGAGGACTATGGGTTCGAGGCGGTCGTCGCGCCGTCGTTCGGCGACATCTTCCGGCAGAACTCGCTGAAGATCGGCCTCCTGCCGGTGCAGTTGCCGGAGGAGCAGGTGCGCGATCTGATGGATCGCGCGCGTGCCGGCGAGGAGATGACGGTGGATCTCGAGTCGCGCACCGCGGGCGGCTACGCGTTCGAGCTGGACGACTTCACGCGCGAGTGCCTGCTGGAAGGGTTGGACGAGATCGCACTGACGCTGCGCGACGAGGCGGCGATCGCCGCCTACGAAGCCGCGCACGCGCCGTAGTCCGGGCTCCCTACTCGTTCGAATCGTCGACGGGCGCCGTGATTGGAAGGAATGCCCTGATGAGCTCGCGGTTAGGGACCCAGCCAATGCGTACGCGCCCGCGTTCGTCACGGAAACGCTCAACCCGTAACAGCTCCGCGCGAATAAGTGCGTTGATATCGCGCGACCGGGTCTTGCCGCTCTTCCCCGCATAGGCCGCAGCAAGGGCAGGACTAAGTGCGGTGAACTCCGTTCTAGGTACGGGTCGCTTAGCCTTTGAAATGTCCAGCATGAGCTGGCGCTGTCGAATCTGTGCGGCGCTCTTCGTATCGCCGAACGTCTCGTAGATGTACTGCTCCCAGCGATCATCGAACTGCTGCTCGCGGATGAGGTTGAGCTGATCCCGAAGTCCATCCACAAATCCGCGCACCGCGTAACGCACGAAGTCGAGAGGGCCTTCCGGAGTTCTGCTCGCCTCATCGAGGACGCGCTGATATTCGCTGCGCGTCTGGTTGTAATGGTTGCTGAGGAGGTGAGTAGCGGGCGTCGGAACCCCGGCCGCGAGAAGGATCTGCAGCTCCATGAGTCGAGCCGTGCGGCCGTTTCCGTCGCCGAACGGGTGGATCCAGGCGAGGTAGAGATGAGCCGCGACTGCTTTGAGGATCGCGTATGGCAGCCGCATGGTCTGATCAGGTGGCGTAAACCCGGGCCCCTTGAGCCATTCGCACAGCTGATCCAAGAGATAGTCGCAGTCTTGCCAGGGCGCACCGCGGTAGCGCGCCACCACCACCGAATGCGTCCGCATTGCGCCGGGGACGACCTCTGTTTCAAGCTCGAGCCCGTCGAGAACCAATGCGTTGTAGCGCTTGATGTCATCGGGGGTCAGGTCGCGCTCTCCGCCCGTAATGAGCTCATCGCGAATCGCGTTGAACGCCGAGACGATGTTGTCCATCTCACGTGCCAGATACTCCTGGGACTCGGGCAGCCTCAACGTCCCCTCGATAAGCTCGCGGGCCTGCTCCTCGGTGAGCGTGTTTCCCTCGATCGCCGTCGTCGCGTGAACACCCTTTGCGAGGAAGACGAGGTGAAGCATTTCCGCAACCTCCGGTTTGAGCAATGCGCCGGAGATGTGGTCGATCTTTGAGCGAGCCTCTCCCAAGAGCAGCCATAGGTCGATTGGCGCTCTGCTGAGGTCGAGGCTCAAGTTCAGCCACGGGTGCGAGGTCTCGTACTCTCTGGCCGCCATCATGCCGTCGATCTATGTCCCATGTAATGTCCCGAAATTGGACAGCACAAATGGCTTATTTCCAGCCATAACGCAATTGCAAGCACAGAAATGTCCACCGAGAATGTCCACCGCTGTGTCCACGTTAGCATCAGCTCCGGCGCCAAGAAATGGGCCAAACAGGCCGTGTCCGCCCGGTTCCGCCTGCGAGCGCGCCCACGCATCCGTCTAGCTGACATCCTCCAACAGTGAGGATCGCCGATCTCAACTGGATGCAGCTCGAGGCGCATCTCGAGCAGGACGACCGCATCGTCCTGCCGCTCGGCTCGACCGAGCAGCACGCGTACCTCTCGCTCGCGACCGACGCGATC
>JBOGZQ010000047.1:0-13022 GCA_050697375.1 Gaiellaceae bacterium
TCCTCCGGACCGGCCAAAGGCGGCGGTTTCGAGGTGGACGTCACGCTACCCACCGCCGAATCGTGATCCGCGCTCTCGTCGCCGACGACCAGCAGGCCGTGCGCGCCGGCTTCGCCGCGCTGCTCGAGACGCAATCCGACATCACCGTCGTCGCAACGGCGCAGGACGGCGAGGAGGCGGTGCGGCAGAGCCGAGAGCACGCGCTCGACGTCGTGCTGATGGACATTCGCATGCCGGTGTTGGACGGCATCGCAGCGACCCGCGAGATCGCCGCGGACGATGCCGGCCCGCGCGTCCTCGTCCTGACGACGTTCGACTTGGACGAATACGTGTACGACGCGCTCCAGGCCGGCGCGAGCGGATTCCTGCTCAAGGACGCTCCGCCCGAGGCGCTGTTCGACGCGGTGCGCGTCGTCGCCGCCGGAGACGCACTCCTGGCGCCGGGAATCACGCGCCGCCTGATCGCGGAGTTCGCGCGCCTTCGCCCGCCGCAGCGCACCCGTTCCGAAGACCTCGACGAGCTCACACGCCGCGAGATCGAGATTCTCGGCCTCGTCGCTGCCGGTCTCTCGAATCAGGAAATCGCACAACGCCTCGTGCTCAGCAACGAGACGGTGAAGACGCACGTCAGCCACGTCCTCCGCAAGCTCGGGCTGCGCGATCGCGCGCAAGCCGTGGTCGCCGCGTACGAGTCCGGTCTCGTCGTCCCGGGCTCGCCGGGAAGCTGACGTCCAGCTCGAGGCCGCCGCCCGGCCTGGCGCGCGCGGTCATGAGGGCGCTGTGTGCGTCGGCGATCGCGCGCACGATGACGAGGCCGAGTCCCACACCGTCCGAGCGAGGTGCGAGCCGTTGGAACGGTTGGAAGAGACGATGCAGTTCGCCGGCCGGGATGAGCGGGCCGGTGTTGGCGACGGAGAAGACGGCGCGTCCGGGCTCGGTGCGTGTTGCGACCTCGATCAGGCCGCCGACGACGTTGTGCCGGACAGCGTTCGAGACGACGTTGGCGGCGAGTCGCTCGACGAGGCGCGGGTCGCCGCTCGTCCGCGCGGGCGCGAGCGACACGATGCTTTCGAGGCCGCTCAGGTCGTGATCTCGTACGGCGTCGGCAGCAATCGCCGCGAGGTCGACCGGCTCGCATGGCTTCGTCCCGTCCTGGCTCCGGGCAAGGGCGAGACACGCTTCGACGAGGCGCTCTTGCTGCATGCACGCGGAGAGAACGTCCCCGCCGATCTCTCGCCAGCACGCCACGTCCGCGTCCGGATCGGCAAGTGCCAGCTCGAGGAGGGCGCGCTGGGTCGCGAGCGGCGTACGCAGCTCATGCGCGACGTAGGCCGCGAAGCGTGTGTCACCCATGCGTCCTCGCGTAGGCGTTGTAGGCGGCGTTGGAAGGCATGTAGGGAGGCCGGTACTTCGCGCACGCGTTGTTCGCGGCCTCGAACTTCGGCGAGCCTTGATTTATGCCAACGGAGGCGGGATCCGGTATGCGGCCCGTGCTGTCGGGATCGGGAAAGCTCGGGACGCCGTGCGCGCGCACGCACTGCGCGAACTTCAGCGACAGTGCCCTGACCTGCTGCACCTGGGTAGCGGTCGGTCCGCTGCCGCCGTTCGGAAGCAGGTGCCGGCAGGCACTCTGCGCGGACTGGAATTGCGAGCTGCTGACGCCGAGCTGCTGCAGAGACTCCTTGACGAGCACTCCACTGCTGCTCGGGTCGGGATAGGTCGACACACCGTTCGAGCGCATGCATTGCGCGAAGGCGAGAGCTTTGGTCCCCTGCGTGTGAGTGCTCGGCGAGCCGCCGCCGCATGCCGCCGCCAGCAGAGCCAACCCTGCAGCGGCAATGAGGGCGACTGCGGTTCGCATCGTCCGTGAGCCTCGCAGCCGATCCTGAGCCGGACCTGAAGACGGAGCGGCTTCAGGTAACGCTCAGGATTGGGTAGCGATACTCCCCGTGTGAGCGCGCACTCGCCCCGGGTGGTGCTCGTCGAGGACGAGGAGCCCGTCCGCCAAGCGGTCGAGCGCGCGCTCGAGCGCGAAGGGATCGCCGTCACCGGATTCTCCGACTACCCGGACCCGGACGTTGTCCTTGCCGCAGCTCCGGATTTGGCCGTGCTCGACGTGTTCCTCCCGAGCGGCGACGGGTTCGAGCTGGCGCGAAAGCTGCGCGCGGCCCGCGATCTGCCGATCGTCTTCCTGACCGCACGCGACACGGTCGAAGACCGGCTGGACGGCTTCGAGCTCGGCGCAGACGACTACCTCGTGAAGCCGTTCGCACTCGAAGAGCTGCTCGCGCGCGTGCGCGCCGTGCTTCGCCGAACCGGCCGTCTCGGCGCGGCGATCGACGCGGGCGACGTCGTCGTCGACGAGCAGGCCGGCCTTGCCGCCCGGGCCGGTTCGCCGCTCGAGCTGACGCCGACCGAGCTGCGACTGCTCGCCTACCTCGTGCGGCAGCGCGGCCTTGTTCTCTCGAAGCACCAGCTGCTCACGCAAGTCTGGGGCTACGACGCCTACGACCCGAACGTCGTCGAGGTTCACGTCAGCGCACTGCGCCGCAAGCTCGAAGCGCACGGCCCGCGCATCCTCCACACCGTCCGCGGCCTCGGCTACCGGCTCGACCCGCGATGAAGACCGGTTCGCTCCGCGCCCGCGTCATCGTCACCACGCTCGCGCTGCTCGCGGTCGTCCTCGCCGCCGTCGTCACCGCCGTCACCCTCGCCTACCGGGCCAAGCTCGACGGCGACCTCCGCAGCCGATTGAGCGCGGCGGGCACCGTCGTCCAGCGGGCCGGCTCCGGCGGCGCGGCGAAGGAGCTCCTGCCCGGCCTCGCGCTCGAGGGGATCGCCACCAGCTTCGCCGGCTCGAAAGCGCTGGCGCACCCCGCCCGCAAGGGAACCGCGATCCGATCGCCGATCCGGACGCGCGGATCGCTGCTCACTCTCCACGAAGTCCTCCCCGACGGAACACGCGTCTCCTTCAGTGCGAGCCGCGCGAGCATCGACCATGCCGTCACCAACCTGCTGCTCGTCGAGCTCCTGGTCGCAGCCGTCGCGCTCACGCTTGCCGCTCTCCTCGTCTTCCGCATCACCCGCACCGCTCTCCGTCCGCTCTCCACGGTCATCGACACCGCGACGCGGATCGCCCACGGCGACTACAAGCTCCGCCTCGATCCCAGCCGCACCGACACCGAGCTCGGAAGCCTCGCCGCCGCCTTCGACCGGATGCTCGACGCGCTCGAGGCAGCCATCGAGGAGGCACGCGCCAGCGACGCCGCAACCCGTCGGTTCCTCGCCGACGCATCCCACGAGCTCCGCACTCCGATCGCCGCTCTGCAAGCGAGCGTCGAGACACTCCTGCGCGAACAGCCCGAACGGCCCGAGCGCGACCGCCTCGAGGCGGCGGCCGCGCGCGACAGCGAGCGACTCGGCCGCCTCGTCAACGATCTCCTCGGGCTCGCGCGCCTCGAAGCCCGCCCGACCCGAACGGCAGTCGACCTCTCCACGATTGCGCGCCCGCTCGTCGAGGACGCACGTGCGCGCGCGCCGCACGCGGCGATCAAGCTCAGCGAGGAGAACGACGCCACCGCACGAGGCGACCCCGACGCGCTCGAACGGATTCTCCGCAACCTCATCGACAACGCCCTCGCCTCGATCGAGCCCACCGGCCGAATCGACGTGCAGCTCCGGCGGCGCAACGGCTATGTCGAGGCGCTCGTCGCAGACGACGGGCCCGGCGTCCCCGAAGGCGAGCGCGAGCGGATCTTCGAACGCTTCGTGCGGCTGGACGCGAGCAAGCCCGGCCACGGCCTTGGACTTGCCATCGCCCGCCGCATCGCCCAGCAGCACGACGGCGACCTCACCTGCGATGACGTCCCGAGCGGCGCCAGCTTCACGCTTCGAGTGCCAATCGACGCCTGACCGAGCTGCGGTACGGTGGCGGCGTGGGGGTCGTGCGCGTCGACGTGTTGGTGAAGCGCTACCCGAAGGCGCTGGTGAACGCGGTCGACGGCGTCTCCTTCGAGATCGAGGCGGGAGAGGTGTTCGGGCTGCTCGGCCCGAACGGCGCGGGCAAGACGACGACGGTCGGGGTCCTCACCACGCGCGTGCGCCCGACGAGCGGGCGCGCGTCGATCGACGGCGTCGACGTCGTCACCGATCCGGTCGGCGTGCGGCGCCAGCTCGCCGTCGTGCCGCAGCGCAGCAACCTCGACCGGGCGATCTCGATCCGCGACAACCTCATCTTCCACGCGTCGTACCACGGGGTGCCGGCGAAGGCGCGCGAGGCGCGTGCGGACGAGCTGCTGACGCAATTCGGGCTGATCGACCGCGCCTCGACGAAACCCGACTTCTTCTCCGGAGGACAGTCGCAGCGCGTGATGATAGCCCGTGCGCTCATGCACAAGCCGAAGGTGTTGTTTCTCGACGAGCCCACGACCGGGCTCGATCCGGCCGCGCGCCTGTTCGTGTGGGACCGGCTGCGCGAGCTGCGCGACGACGGCGTCACGCTTCTGCTGACGACCCACGACATGCACGAAGCGGCGGCGCTCTCCGACCGCGTCGGGATCATGGACCAGGGCAAGCTGCTCGCGCTCGACACGCCGGATGGTCTCATGCGCTCCCTCGCCGGTTCGACGACGCTCGAGCTCACCGCCGACCAACCCGCAGACGGAACGCTCACGGATGCGCTCGCAGCATTGCCGGGAGTCGAGCGAGTCGAGCAGCTGCAGGGCTCGCCCGAGGAAGGCGACGCCTTCCGCGTTCGCCTCTATCTCGCGGGCGACGCTGCGCCGCTCGTCGCGCCGTCCGCGGCCGCGCTCGCCGAGCGCGGCCTCGCGCTCAACGACGTCCGATTCGGCACGCCCACCCTCGAGGACGTCTTCATCAACCTGACCGGCCGGAGCCTACGGTGAGCGCGGCGAGCATCCCACTCGAATCGGGGAGCCGCGTCGGCGCGTTCCTCGCCGTCCTGCACCGCGACCTGTACGTCACCGGCAAGGAGCTGCCGGCGTTCCTCGCGCAGGTCATCCTGCAGCCGCTCTTCCTGCTCTTCGTGTTCGGGAAGGTGCTCGGCAGCCTCGGCTACACGCAGCACGGCTACGCCGATCTCCTCTTCCCCGGGCTGCTCGGGCTCACGGTGGTGCTGACGTCGATCCAGACGCTCGCGTTCCCGCTCGTCGCCGAGTTCGGCTGGACACGTGAGATCGAGGACCGGCTGCTCGCGCCGATGCCCACGAGCTTCGTCGCCGCCGAGAAGGTGCTGTTCGCAATGCTACGGGCGTTCGTCGCGACGCTGATCATGATTCCGATCGGCTACGCGATCCTCGGTCACGTCCCGTGGGTGTGGTCGAACACCGGCTGGTTCGTTGCAGCCCTCGTGCTCGGCGCGCTCGTCGGAGCAGGCCTCGGATTGCTGATCGGCACACTCGTGCAGCCGCAGCGGATCAACATCGTCTTCTCGCTCGTGTTCACGCCGCTGCTCTTCACCGGCTGCACGCAGTACCCCTGGCCGTCGCTCTCGAGGCTGCGCTGGTTCCAGGTCGTCACCGCATGCAACCCGATGACCTACGTGAGCGAGATGATGCGCGGCGCGCTCACTCCCAGCGTGCCGCACATCCGTCCCTGGATCTGCCTCGTCGTCGCGCTCGGCGCGATCGCACTGCTCATGACCATCGGCGTGCGCGGCTTCTACCGCCGCGCCATCGATTAGGCGATACGCCGGTAGGTCCACCAACCGGCGAGGAGGACGAGCAGGGTGCCGATGCCGGCGACGATGGCGAACTCGATGCTCTGCAGCTCCCAGAAGCGGCTTGCCGGTTGGTAGACGGCGGTCATGTACACGTGGGAGCCAAGCGACTGCGGCTGCGCGCACGCGCTCGTGTGTGTGAACAGGCCGCCGCCGCTACCGCGGACGCACGGCCCCGCAGCCTGCGCGAGCTCCTTGCCGTTCTTGTCGCTGATGAACTGGTTGATCACGAGGGCCCGATTCAGGTCCGGGCCAGCACTCCTCGCCATCAGCCACGTCGTCTTGACCGGCGAGAGCAGCCGTTCCCGAAGCCAGCTGTCCATGAACGAGCGGCCGACGATGTAGACCACGAACGCGATGAGCAGCGACGGAACCGTTCGGCGCCACAGCGCCCCGATCGCAACGGCGACGCCGAGCACGAGCACGGCGTACGCGATGGGTGCGATTCCCTCCCCATCGTAGGCGTTCGTGCTCATCCGGCCGTTCAGGTGATCGAGCGGCGCGCGCGACCATGTCGAAAGCAGGATGAGACAGCCCGCCACCGCCGCCGCGCCGACGACGCTCAACCCGAGCTTCGTGGTGACCCAGCGGCGGCGCGTGATGCTCTGCGTCCAGAAGAGGCGGTACGCGCCGTTGTCGAGGTCGAGCACGAATGGAGCGGCGAAAAGAAGCGCCGCCACCGCGGGCAAGATCGTCGACCACGTGAAGAGGATGTTGAGGCCGTTGAAGCGCTGCATGAACGACCCCGTCAAGGCGCCGCAGGTGATGGGCTGCGCGTTGTCGATGCAGGCGCTCAGGCCCTCGTGCGTGTACACGGAGGCCATGTGCACGCCGGCCGGAATCGCCACCGCCGCAAGCACGGCGACGATGGCCGCCGCGATGAACGTCTCGGTGCGCTGCTGACGCCAGCCGACCCAGATCATCGGGCGACCGCTTCGGACGTCTTCACGCGAGCGGACGCGCCCGTCTGGCCGAGATAGGCGAGCACGATCTCCTCGAGGTCGATCTCGTGCATCTCCCAGGACGCGTCGTAGACGTGGCCGTCCGCGCGCACGAGCAGCGTCGTCTGCCGTTCGGTGTGGCTCTCGCGGATGACGTCGTGAATGCGCGCGACTCCGCCGGCATCCGTGCGCGGGCCGGTGAGCAAGCGGTGCGTGGCGAGAATGTCCTCGATCGGGCCGACGAGCTGCGTGCGGCCGTGGGCGAGGATGATCAGGTGGTCGCAGATCCGTTCGAGGTCGGCGACGATGTGCGACGAGAGGACGACGGTGATCCCCGTCTCCGTGACGGCTTGGAGGACGCCGGTGAGGAACTCGCGGCGCGCGAGCGGATCGAGCGACGCGACCGGCTCGTCGAGCAGCAGCAACTGCGGCCTCTTCGCGAGTGCGAGCGTCAGCGCGACCTGAGCTTGCTGGCCTCCCGAAAGCGTCCCCACCCGCTGGCGGCGGGAAAGGCCCAGCTCGTCGATCCGCTGGTCGGCAACGGCGTCGTCCCAGCTCGGATTCAGCCTCCGCCCGAGCTGCAGGGTCTCCGCGATCGTGAATCGGCGCGGCAGCGGATGATCCTGCGCGACGAAGCCGACCCGCGGAAGGACGTCGAGTGGCTCTGCGCGCGGGTCGTGCCCGAGCACGCTGATCCTCCCGGTGCTCGGCTCGATCAACCCGATCGCGAGCTGCAGCAGCGTCGTCTTGCCGGCCCCGTTCGGGCCGACGAGTGCGGTGACGGAGCCCGACGGAATCGTCAGGGCGCAGTCGTCCAGAGCCCAGTTCGAGCCGTATCGCTTCCCGAGTGCCGTCGCCTCGAGCGCCGTCGACTCGTTCATGCCACGCGCGAGATGGACGGGGGCCGGATCGTGTCGGCAAAGAGCGCCGCGATGTTGTCGTCGTCGAGGCCGGCGCCGCGCGCACGATCGACCCAGCGGTGCAGCGACGACCGAAGCGTTTTCAGATCGTTGGGAGGCAACGGCACCTGACCGCTCGCGACGAACGTGCCCACACCGCGACGACCCTCGACGAGGCCCTCGAGGTCGAGCTCGCGGTAGGCGCGCAGAACCGTGTTCGGGTTGATCGTCAGCTTCGCAACGACTTCCTTCACCGTCGGCAACTGATCGCCCGGACGCAGCATCCCGAGCCGCACCGCCTGCCGCACCTGCTGCACGAGCTGCAGGTACGTCGGGACGCCGGAGCGTGTTTCGAGGTGGAATTCGATCATTTCTCTCTTTACCTAGACAGCTAGGTAAAGAGAGTATCGCGAACCTCGGTCCGCGTCAAGAGCGAGCAAAGGCAAGCACAGCCACTGCTTCTGAAAGAATCTCCGCGAGGTGCGCCGCGGGCTGACCTGGATGCTCGTGTTGCCGGCGATCGTGGTCGGGTCGCAGGTAGCGCATGGCATCGCATACTGGTGGGCGTACCCGGAGGCGAGCCTCCGCCTGACGGCGTTGTCGCACTCGGGCCACGGCTACATGGCCTATGCGCCGGCCGCCCTCGGCTTCTTGGTTGCGGTGCAGCTGATCGGGTTCGTCTCAATCGTGGCCGACCGGGTTCGCGGCCTGCCCGTGCGAACCATGCCCGCGTGGGCCTTTCTCTTCATTCCGGAGCTGGGCTTCGTACTCCAGGAGCACCTCGAGCGCTTCCTCATGTCGGGGACGTTCCCATGGTGGACGGCGCTCGAGCCGTCGTTCTGGCGCGGGCTCGTGTTGCAGGTACCCCTCGGGCTGATTGCGTTTCTCGTCGCAGCGCTGTTGTTGCGCACGGCCTCAGTCGTCGCGGACGTCGTGGTGACGCGCCGCGGCGGGGCTCTCGTCATTTCGCGCGTTCGGTCGAGGTCGTTGCGTCCATCGACCGTCTTCCTGCCGCGGCCTGCGCCGCTCGCAAGCCTGGCGGCCGACCGCGCGCCGCCGGCACTCGCCGGCTGAGCCTCGCCGTCCGCGCCTCCGGCGCGAACCTGTCCATCTTCCACCTGGCAAGGAGATCCCATGCGCAAAGCACTGCTCACGGGCGCGGTAGCCGTTCTCGCCGCCCTCGCGTTCGCAGCGTCGGCGTCGGCGCACGCCCGGATGAGCCCTTCCGTCTCGCTTGCGAACGAGCTCCAGCTGTACAGCCTCGCGATCCCGACCGAGAAGGCGAACGCGTACACGACGAAGGTCGTCCTCACGCTCCCGAAAGGCTTCTCGATCGACTCGTTCGTGCCCGACCCCGGCTGGAAGCGGGTGGAGCAGTCGACCGGCTCCGGCGACAACGCGGTGATCACGCAGGTGGCGTGGACGGGCGGCCACGTGCCGACCGAGGAGGACTCGCTCTTCCAGTTCCTCGCCCAGCCGGCGAAGTCCGGCACCTACACGTTCAACATCGAGCAGACGTACTCGGACGGCTCCATCGTCAACTGGTCCGGCCCGGAGACGTCCGCGAGCCCCTCGCCGACGATCAAGGTCGTGAGCTCGGTCGGCGGCGTCGGAACCTCGACGCTGACGATCGTCGCGCTGGTGCTCGGCGCCCTCGGCCTCCTCGTCGGCGGGCTCGCGCTCTTCTCTCGCGGAGGCCGCGCCCTCACATGATCCGCGCTCGTCTCGCCATCGCGGTCGCCGTCGCCGGAATCGCACTCGCGGTCCCGGCGGCGGCGTCCGCGCACGCATACCTGATCAAGACGGTGCCGGCGGCGAGCGTGATCCTCAACTCCGCGCCGTCGAGCGTGCAGCTGACCTACGACGAGGCGGTCGAGCCGCGCTTCGCGATCGTCTCGGTCACCGACGTCGCAGCGAAGTCGGAGACGACCGGGCCGGTCACGCGCTCGCCGTCGAACCCGGACACGCTCGTCGTGCCGCTGAAGCACGTCGGCGAAGGCTGGTACCTCGTGTACTGGCGGGCGATCTCGGTGGACGGGCATCCAGTGCAGGGGGCGTTCACCTTCGCGGTCGGGCCGAACGCGGGCCCGGCGCCGCAGTTCGCGGTCCCGCACATCGCCGGGAGCGCCACATCGACCCCGCTCGTGATCATGAAATGGCTCGCCTTCCTGACGATGATGGCCGCCATCGGGCTCCTTGTGCTGCGCGCGCTGATCGCGCAGCCGCTCGTCCGCCGCGTCGAAGGAACGACCCTGCGCTCGCTCGACATCGCCTTCGCGACCGCAGCCGTCCTGGGACTGATCGCGATTCCCGCCTACCTCGAGGAGGCGACCGCGATCGACTCGCTGCGGTCGTTCTGGGCCTTCGGCGCCATCGTGCCGCTCTGGCGGGTGACGGCGTTCGGTCGCGGCTACGTCGACGTCGAGCTCTGCTTCGCACTCTTCTGCGGCGCCGCGGCCGTCGCGATCTGGACGGATCGGCCCGAGCGTCCGCACCGCCCGACCGCAGCGCTGCTCGCACTCGCCGGCGCGCTCCTCGGCGCGGCGGCGACGCTGCTCGTGCCCGGCACCGTGGGACACGCCGGGCAAACGTCCCCGCGCAGCGTTGCGGTGCTGCTCGACTGGCTCCATCTCATCTCGGGCTCGATCTGGATCGGCGGGCTCCTCGGCCTGCTCGTCCTTTGGCGAAGCCTTTCCGTCGCCAAGCGCACAGCAGGACTGCTCGTCTGCGTCCCGCGCTTCTCGAACACCGCCTTCGTCGCAGTGATGGTGCTGCTCGGCACCGGCGTCGGGGCATCCGTCCTGCACCTCCCGGTGCTCTCCGCGCTGTGGCTGACCTCGTACGGGAAGGTGATCATGATCAAGGCAGGGATCCTCCTCGCCGCGATGGTGCTCGCGTCCGTCAATTTGCTGCGAACGAAGCCCGGCCTGTCGCGCGGCGAGGTCGCCGAGGCATCGGCCAGGCTTCTGCGCAGGCTCGTCGCCGGCGAAGCGGTGCTCGTCGCCGGCGCGATCCTGGCCGCGGCGATCCTCTCGAGCCTCGCTCCGCCGCCGCCGGCGTTCGCCGAAGAGGGCTCCGCGCTCGCCCGCGTCGGTCCCGGCAAGGTCGCCGACACCGTGACTCGCGGCGGCTACTCGCTGCAGGTTCTCGTCGCTCCGAACAAGGCAGCAGGCCCGAATTCGTTCGGCCTGCGGCTGACCCGCGGCGGCAAGCCGGTCACCGGCGCGGACGTCACCCTCAGCTTCGCGATGCTCGACATGGAGATGCCGACGCAGGAGTACCAGCTTGCGGAGACCTCGCCCGGCATCTACACGCGCAAGGCTCCCGCGCTCGTGATGGTCGGCCACTGGGCGCTCTCGTTCTCGATCACCCCCAAAGGCGGGCAGCCGTTCACGGCGCTCGTCGTCGACCGCGCAGGCGGCTGAAACACGCAACCAGCAAGGAGATCTAGAACAGATGACACTCACCCGCCCAGTCACCGCACTTTCCACCCTCGCCGCAATCGCGATACTCGCCGGCTGCGGCTCCGGATCGCACAGCGGGATCACGAGCCCCACGATCCTGCCCGCGCGGACCTTCAGCGTCGTCGACTTCAAGCCGTCGGCGCCGATCGTCGCGGGCCGAACGACGTTGATCTCGTTCACCATTCGCCTGCCTTCCGGCGCACCGCTGACCGCGTACAAGACCTGCTGCGAACCGCACGCCGGCGTCGATCTCATCATCGTGCGGAGCGACGACAGCCACGTCCAATACGACGACAGCGACAGCGGCCCCAACGGGAGGATCAGCCAGCCGGTCCTCTTCCCGGCCCCCGGCCGCTACCGGATCGTCATCGATGCATATCCGAAGCAGACCGGCCCCGACTCGCCGTTCAACTTCCAGCTCTTCAAGTGGGTCACCGTCCGTGGGAGCTATCACCCGCAGCCGGTCCCCGCCTACCGGTCGACGCAGGTCGTCGACGGCTACCGGTTCCAGATTCAGGGTCACCCTCACCTGAGGGCGATCGAGCCCAACTTCCTCACCATCCACGTGCTCGACCCGAGCGGGCACAAAGCCCGGTTCACGACTTGGCGAGGCGCATACGCGCACGCGATCTTCTTCCGCGCCGGCTCACTCGACTACTTCCACACGCATGTCTGCAGCCCCCACTCGGTCTACTGCTTCTCCGTGCTCGGGGGCGCCCGGGTCACCGGCCGGTCGTACGCACCCGGAGTCTTGAAGGTCGGCGTGCTCCTGCCCGCGCCGGGCACCTGGCGGCTGTTCCTCATCACCTACATGCACGGCCACATCCTCACCGTGCCGTTCACGCTGCACGCGAGCTGACGATGAGACGCGCGCCCGCACAACTCGTCCTGCTCGCCGCATTCGCCGCGCTCGCCTTCGGTGCGGTCGCGGCGATCGTCGCAATTCGCGTGCTCCAGACCGTCCTTGGAGGCATTGCCGTGCTATACTGAACCTAATGGTTCAGTATCAACCGACCGTCGACCGCGCCTTCGCAGCCCTCGCCGACCCGACCCGCCGCGCCGTTCTCGAACGGCTCGTCGGCGGCAGTGCGACGATCAGCGAGCTCGCCGAGCCTTTCGGGATGTCGCTGACGGGGATGAAGAAGCACATCCGGCTGCTCGAGGAGGCGGAGCTCGTCACGACGGAGAAGATCGGCCGCGTCCGCAGGTGCACGATCGCCCCCTACGCCTTCGAGGGCATGAGCACGTGGATGTCGCGGCTCGACCGCTTCGCGCAGATTCTCGAACGCACGAAAGGAGCACGATGAGCGCCACAACGAAGAAGGACACGGGGCTCTCCGCCGAGGAGAAGGCCGCGCTGAAGGCCACGCTGAAGGAGCGGAAGTTGAACGAGGACGGCGAAACGGCCGTGGCCGAGTCGCTCAAGAAGATGGCGCCCGCTGACCGTGCGATCGGCAAGCGCATCCACGAGCTCGTGAAGAAGGCTGCGCCGGAGCTCACGCCGAAGACGTGGTACGGGATGCCAGCGTATGCGAACAAGGACGGCAAGGTCGTCGTCTACTTCCGCGATGCGGGCAAGTTCAAGGAGCGGTACTCGATGCTCGGCTTCAACGAGGCGGCGAAGCTCGACGACGGGAGCATGTGGCCGATCGCGTTCGCGCTCCCGAAGCTGACCGCGGCCGACGAGGCGAAGATCACGAAACTCGTCAAGAAGGCGGTCGCCTGATGCACGAGACCGTCGTCACCAAGCCGAACGAGCTCGAGATCCGCATCGAGCGCGTCTTCGACGCGCCGCGCAGTCACGTCTTCTCCGTCTGGACGGACCCGGAGCTGATTCCGGGATGGTGGGGCGACGGCACGGTCGTCGAGGAGATGGACGTCCGTCCCGGCGGCACGTACCGCTTCCGGCTCCCGCACGGCGTCCTCGAGGGCGAGTTCCGCGAGGTCGATCCACCCGAGCGGCTCGTGCAGACGTTCATGA
>JBOGZQ010000048.1:0-13232 GCA_050697375.1 Gaiellaceae bacterium
CGCGCAGGAGGTCGACCGTGCGCGGATACGGGTCGAGGCGCACCTCGTCGTCGGGGAACGCAGCGCGCGCGAGCTCGAGCCGCACGCCGGCGGCCAGCTCGACGTCCTTGTGTCCCGGCCGCTCGGAGACGAGGACGACGAGAAGCGGAAGGCCGAAGCACTCCTTCGCGGCCCGGGCGAGCGCGACGTGCCCCACGTGCGGCGGGTCGAACGCGCCGCCGAACAGTCCTAATGCCACTCGAGCGTCTCCTCGCCGACTTCGACCTCGTCGCCCTCGCGCGCGCCGGCGGCCTTGAGGATCGCCTCGAGCTCCGCCCCCGCCGGCGGGCGCCCCGTGACGCGGAATCCGCGCTCGGTGCGGAACACCCGATAGGCACGGCGCGACGGCTGGGGCCGGTAGACGAGGTAGTCGACGAGCTCCGCGTCGTCGGGCGTGAGCTCCACCTCCTCCTGAGGAACGAGCTCGAACAGCGCGCGCTTCAACTCGTCGATGCCTGCGCCGGTCGCCGCCGACACGCGCAGCACACGCATGATGCGCGGATCGTCGACGTCGAACTGCGGCGGCTCGGGACGCAGGTCGATCTTGTTCAGGACGACGACCTGCGGGCGCGCGTCGAGACCGGCGCCGTACGCAGCGAGCTCGGCGTCGATCGTGCGCCAACGAGCGTCCGCGTCGTCTTCGGACGAATCGATCACGTGCAGGAGCAGGCGCGCGCGCTCGAGGTGCGCGAGGAACTCGTGCCCGAGCCCGACGCCCTCGCTCGCGCCTTCGATCAACCCGGGAACGTCGGCGACCGTCAGCTGAATCCCGTCCCGCCCTTCGACGGTGCCGAGCACCGGCGCGAGCGTCGTGAACGGATAGTCGGCGACCTTGGGCCGCGCATTGGATAGGCGCGCCAGAAGGGACGACTTGCCGGCGTTCGGAAGGCCGACGAGCGCTGCGTCCGCGAGGAGCTTCAGCCGCAGCTCGATCTCTCCCTCCTCGCCGGGAAGGCCGACCTCGGCGAAGCGCGGCGTCTGCCGCGTCGAACCGGCGAAGTGCTTGTTGCCGCGACCGCCGTGCCCGCCTTTCGCGACGACGACGCGCGCATCCGCGTGCGCGAGGTCGGCGACGAGCCGGCCTTCGCCGTCGAGCACCTGCGTCCCGACGGGAACGTGCAGCTCGGCGTCCTCACCCTCCGCGCCGTGCGACAGCCGTCCGCCGCCGCCGCCCCCTCGACCCGCACGCAGCGTCTGGTTCGGCCGCAGGCCGGAGAGGTCGCGCCGCCGCGCGTCGGCGAGGAGCACGACGTCGCCGCCGTTCCCGCCGTCGCCACCGTCCGGCCCTCCCTTCGGCACGAACTTCTCGCGCCGGAAGTGGATCGAGCCGTCGCCGCCGCGTCCACCTTGGACCCAGATGCGCGCCTTGTCGTGGAACATCAGGCCGCCTTCAGCGACTGGAAGTGCGAAGCACGTTCAGTCGACGACGCTGACGAAGCGGCGCTCGCCGCTCGTGCGGAACGCGACCTTGCCGTCGCGCGTGGCGAAGATCGTGTCGTCCTTGCCGATGCCGGCGCCGCGTCCGGGGCGGAAGCGCGTGCCGCGCTGGCGGACGAGGATCATCCCCGACGTCACGTCCTGGCCGGCGAAGAGCTTCACACCGAGCATCTTCGGCTTCGAGTCGCGGCCGTTGCGCGACGAGCCCAGTCCTTTCTTGTGTGCCATCTAGTGCTCCTCCTTCGCCGCTAGCGCGGACTCGAGCGCGGCGATCGCGCCCTTCCGGTTCGCATTGGCGCGCTCGTAGTCGAGCGCCGCCTCGACGTTCGGCCGACGCCACGTGGAGACGTGCTCCTTGATCTCGGGGATCGACATCTCCTCGTAGCCCTTCGGCGGATGCGCAGTGCGCGCAGGCGCGGCTGCCGCGACCGGTGCCTTTTCGGCCTTCGGGGCAACGGCTTTCGGCTCCGGCTTCTTCGCGCCTGCGCTACGCGCCTTAGTTTGACCGATCGCCTCGATCTCGATCCGCGTGAGCTTGCTGCGGTAGCCGTTGTGGCGCCGGTAGCCGGTTCGCTTCTTGTACTTGCCGATCCGGATCTTCTCGCCGAGCTCGTGGCCGAGGACGCTGGCGGTCACCGTCGTCGACGGCGAGAGGTCGGTCGAGCCGTTTCCGCCGACGAGGAGGACGCGCGGATTGAACGTCTTCCCCTCGTCGAGCTTCATGTGCTCGACGAGCAGCCGCTCGCCCTCACGGACGCGGTGCTGCTTGCCGCCGACGGTGATGATCGCGTAGCTCATAGGCGTAGAAAGGCGGGCCGGAAGGGCCCGCGAGGGCAGGATTGTAACCGAAACTCGGGCGCTAGCCGTCGATCTCGTCGCCCCATTCGGACATGGGGACATAGCCCCACTCCTCCTCCTGGGTCGCCGACTCCTCCGCCTGGGGCTCGGGCTCGAGCACCGGCTCCGAGCCGTTGTCCGAGGGAAGCTGAGGGCCGCCGGCGGCAGCGGCTGCCGTGCGCTTGCGCCGGTTCTTGCCGCCGCGGGAGCCGCGGCGCGTCTTCTTCTTCACCGGGGCAGGCGCGTCGCCGTTCTCGGACGGCTGCGCCTCCTTCTTCTCGGCGGCGGCAACCGCCTCGCCGAGATCCTCGGGCGGCAGATGGATCGTGGTCGCCGCGGCCCCGGCCGGCTTCTTCCGGTTGCGGCCTCCGCGCGAGCCGCGCCGCGTCTTCTTCTTCGCGGGCGGCACAGCGGCGGCGGTCCCGAGCTCGCCCTCGGGCTCGGGCTCGGGCTCGTCCTCGGGCTCTTCCTCCTCCGCCTCGTCCTCAACGATCTCCCCCTCGTCGATCTCGACGGCTCCGGCCTCGGCGTCCTTGCGGGCCGGCGGCTTGCGCGTCGGCTTTTCGGCCTCCGCCTCGGCGGTGAGCGGCTCGACCGCCTTCGTCTTCCGCGTCATCGACGCGTACGCGGTGCCGTCGAGGACTCGCTCGATCCGCACCTTCACGCGCTTGCCGACGAGCTTCGCCGCATCGCCGACGACGACGTCGAGCCCGTCCATCTTGCCGACCGCCGCGGTCGCGTCGTGCCGGTCGACCTCGACGAGCTCGATCTGCAGCTCCGCGCCCTCGGCCACCGGCGACGCCGGCGTCAGGTCTGCGAGCTTGCCCTCGGCGAGAACGACGAAGTGGTCGAGGTGCATGTCCGGCTTGCCCTCGAGGAAGAAGCGACGCTTGGTCAGCGCCTCCAGCTCGACGAGCCGCTTCGCGCCCGGGCCGATGAGCGTGCTCGCGATCGATGCTGCGAGCTCGACGCGATACGCCTGCGAGCGCGAGCCCGCGACGAGCGTCCGAAGCCTCCGCTCCATGTCGATCGCCGCCGATGCCTCGGAGAGGACGATGCCGTCGCCGCCGCACGTCGGGCACTTGCGGGTCATCACTTCGCGCGGGCCCTCGGTCACGTTCTGCCGCGTCATCTCGACGAGGCCGAGCGGCGAGATCTCGACGACGTACGTCTTCGTCCGGTCACGCTCCAGCTCCTCACCGAGCGCCTTCTCCACTGTGGCGCGGTTCTTCGGGCTCGCCATGTCGATGAAGTCGATGACGATGATCCCGCCGATGTCGCGCAGGCGGAGCTGGCGGACGACTTCCTTCACCGCCTCGAGGTTGTTCTTCGTGATCGTGTCCTCGAGCCGGCCGCCGGCCTGCTTGCCGCGCGAGCCGACGAAGCGGCCCGTGTTCACGTCGATGACGGTGAACGCCTCCGCGTAGTCGAAGATGAGATAGCCGCCGGAGGGAAGATCGACCCGGCGGTTCAGCGTCGAGCGGATCTCCGCGTCGACGCCGAACGCCTCCATCAGCGGCGTCTTCTCGCGGTACCGTATGACGCGGTCGACCATGTGCGGCGACGTCTTCTTCAGGTACCCGGTGATGCGCTTGTACGCCTGGTCGTTGTCGACGAGCGCGCGCTCGAAGTCCCCGGTGAAGAGGTCGCGGGTGACGCGCAGCGGCAGCTCCGCCTCCTGGTAGATGAGCTCCGGCGCGTTCGCCGCCTTCGCCTTGGCCTGAATCGACTTCCAGAGGCGCTGGAGGAAGACGAGGTCGCGCTCGATGTCCTCTTCGGACGCGCCCTCTGCGGCCGTCCGGACGATGACGCCGCCCTCCTTCACGTTCAGCTTCTTGAGGATGTCCTTCAGGCGGTTGCGCTCGTCGTCCTCGAGGCGGCGCGAGACGCCGAGGCCTTCGCCCTGCGGGACGAACACGACGAAGCGGCCGGGCAGCGAGATCTGCGTCGTCAGGCGCGCGCCCTTCGTCTTCATCGGGTCCTTCACCGCCTGGACGAGGATCGTCTGGCCGCGGCTGATCAGATCCTGGATGCGGCGGCCGTGGCCGCGCTCCAGCTCGGGGCCGACGATCTCGTCGACGTAGAGGAAGCCGTTCTTCTCGAGACCGATCTCGACGAACGCGGCCTCCATGCCGGGGAGGACGTTGTCGACGGTGCCGAGATAGATGTTCCCGGCGATCGACCTGCGCTCGGGCCGCTCGAGGTACACCTCGGCAACGCGGTCGTCCTCGAGAACCGCGACGCGCTGCTCGCCGACGTCGACGGACACGATCAGCTCGCGCTTCGCCTGCGGCAGCGGCGCGCGGCGCTGCGGCTGGCGGCGACGGCCGCCCTCCTGGCGCCTGCGCTCCTGCCGCTGCGACAGCTGCTGCTGCGCCGGTTTGCGCTCCGGCTTCTTCGCCGGTGCCTCCGCCTTCACCGCGGGGGCTGCCCCGCCGGTCTTCTTCCGACCGCGACCTCCTCGGCTGCCGCGGCGGCGCTTGGGCTTGGTCGGATCGGTTGTGTCGGCCGCAGGCTGCGCGGCCGGCTTACTTACGTCAGGCTCGGGTGGAGCCTCGGGTGCGGCCGGCTGAGCGGCCGCTGTGTCGGATTCGTGCTTCCGTCGACGGAACCAGGGCAAGAACAAACTCCTTCGTTCGTGCGCGCGACAGCGACGCCCGTGGGATAGGGGCGGCGCGCGCGCTGCGTGTCAATGAGAGAAACCATGTGGTGCACCCAGGGTAGCAGTGACGCCGTCCGACCCCGGTCCTACGATCCCCGGGCATGGAGCGGACGGAAGCCGAGGAGCTCCTGCTCATCGAGGAAGCGGACGCGTGGTTCGAGTACGGCGAGGCCATTCGCGGCCAGACCGAGTCCCGCTATCTCGAGGTGGAGCCGTGGGCCTGGGCGCGCCTGCAGCAGCGACTTCGCGCGATCAAGGCACGGCGCGCGAAATTGCGGCCTGCGGCCGCTTAAAGCGGGAAGTGCTACGCACGTCCCGCTTTTGATGTTGCCGCTTCGCGGGAGCGGACGGCGGCCAAGCCGCCGTCCTCTTAGGGCGGCGGACGACCGTTTGCTGCTGCGCGGCCGGTCGCGCCTGCGGCGGGACCGGCCGCTGGGTCCGGCCCGCACTAACGCTTCGCGTTAGCTCGGGCCCTTTGTCGTTCTTCCGGAAGGGCGTTTCCGGCCCGCAGCCTGACGAGCGCCGCTTCCCCCAGAGCCCTCGTGCCTGCGTAGGCCACGCCGCCTTTGACGAGCCAGCCGGCGACCGGAACGAGGTCGAGCAGCTCGCGTGCCGCGGCCCGCAGGCCGAGGCCGGCGCCGACCGTGGCGACGATCTCCGGCAGCCGTTCGCGGGGGTCGAGCTCCAGGCCGTAGGCCTGGTCGAGCAGCAGCAGCATCCGGATCTGGTTGAGCGCGAGAACGGGCAGGTCGGCGCCCGGGACGAACACAGCTGCGCCGAGGATGCCGTTCTTGCGCGCGAACGACGCGACGATCCGGTCGCAGACCGCTCGGCGTAGCTCGGGCAGCCGCGCCGCCAGCGGAGCGCCTGCCTCGCCGAGGCGCGCGGCGATCGCAGCCGCGATCCGGTCGACGGGCAGCTTCTCGCCCGGGCCGACCTCGACGACGTCGGTGGCGTAGACGTACGGGAGCTCGCCGTCGTCGAACACGACCGCGACGATCGGGATCCGTGCCTTGCGCGCGGCTCGCAGCGCGGATTCGCCGCTCCCGATGTGCACGTAGATCGCCGCTCCCTCCGGCGCGCCCACGCGCACCGCGGAGGCGTCGCCGCCGCGCGTCAGCTCACGCTCGAGCGTGCGCGCGATCTCGCCGGCGCCGCCGATCGCGACCGGCTTGCGGTCGTCTGCGGCATTCAGTTCCTTGATCAGCTTGCGGAGCGCGCCGATCGAGATCGGCGTCTTGATCAACGCCGTCTGCGTGCGGCTCTACCGCGCGCGTAGATCGCGAGTAGCACGCCCATCGCCGCGAGGTTCGCGATCATCGACGAGCCGCCGACGCTCACGAACGGCAGCGGGATGCCGGTGATCGGGGCGATCCCCATCGTCATGCCGACGTTGACGAAGATCTGGAAGAGCAGCGCGATGACGATCCCGCCCGCGGCGATCGCTGAGTAGAAGTCGCGCGCGATCGACACGATCCGCAGCGCGCGCCACAGCACGAGCAGGTAGAGGGCGAGCAGGAGCGACGCACCGACGAAGCCGTGCTGCTCGCTGAACGACGCAAACACGAAGTCGGTGCCGTGCTCCGGCAGGAAGTTGAGGTTCGTCTGCGTCGAGTTGTGCACGCCGCGGCCGTAGATCTGTCCGGCGCCGACTGCGACCATCGACTGCTGGAGGTTGTAGCGCGTGTCGATGTCCGAGCAGCGCGACGGATGGACGAAGCACGTCAGGCGCGCCTGCTGGTAGCTCTTGAGGAAGGTCACGCCGACTGCCGGGCCGGCCCACAGGACGCCGACGGCGAGGAGCACCGCAATCGAGCCGAGCGCGGCGAGCTGGCGCCACGGCGCGCCGCCGACGAAGAGCATCGCGGCGAGCGCGGCGAGGTAGACGAGCGCGGTGCCGAGGTCCGGCTGTGCGAACACGAGCACGACGGGGATCGCCCCGAGGGCGAGGACGCGAATGGTGGTCCCGAACGATGCACCCCGGTTGGCGATGAAGCCGGCGAGGGCGAGGACGAACGCGAGCTTGCCGAACTCCGATGGCTGGAACGTGAAGAAGCCAAGCGAGATCCAGCGCGTCGAGCCGCGGGCGGCGTGGCCGACGACGTACACGAAAGCGATGAGCAGCGCCGTCGCCACGAAGATCGGCTTCCAGTAGCGGCGATAGACGCTCGGGTCGACGAACGCCGCGACGAGCAGGACAACGCCGCCGACCGCTGCGTAGACCATCTGCCGGTGGAGGTAATAGCTCGGATCGCCCGGCACCGCGAAGCGCGTCGCGCCCGACACGGCCCAGAGGCCGACGGTGACGAGGCCGGCGATCCCGGCGAGCAGCACCCAGTCGAGCGAACGGAGCACCGCCACGAGGGCGAGCCCGTCGTCTCGGCCGGCTCGGTGGCCGGCGTGCTGCGATCCCGCGTACTCGAGCATCAGTCCAGTGTGCCCTTGGTTTTCATCAGTCGCTGTGGATCGGGCCGGCGAGGTGGAAGGGAACGTGGAAGTAGGACGCAAATACCTGCGCCGCCGCCGGCGCGGCTGCGTCGCCCCCGTAGCCGCCGTTCTCGATGAGCGCGCAGACGACGAGCTTCGCGTTGACGGACGGGCCGAAACCGCACCACCACGACTGGTTCTGGAGCCCGAGATAGCCGGGGAACGAGACGACCTTCTGCGCCGTGCCCGTCTTTCCCGAGATCGAGACGGGGAACTTCCCGAAGACGCCGTACGACGTGCCGAACGAGAGATGCGTCCCCTCCCAGAGCCCCTTGTCCACCACCTGGAGCGCGGCCGGGTCGATGCCGACGTCCTTCGGCGCCGGCGTCGCGGGCACGGGCACCGCCGAGCCGTTCGGGCTCTCGACGTCCATGAGGACGTGCGGCGTCACCAGCTTGCCGCCGTTCGCGAGCGCCGCGTACAGCCGCGCCATCTGCAACGGGGTGACGAGCAGGTCGCCCTGGCCGACCGAAAGCTCGATCGAGTCGCCCGGCTTCCAGAGCTTGTCGACCGCGCTCGTGAAGTGCTGCCTGCGCCAGCCGATCGTCGGCACGAGGCCCGCTGCCTCCGGGCCGACGTCCACGCCCGTCTGCGAGCCGAGGCCGAACATCGCCGCCCATTTCTGCATCGGCTGGCCGCGGTCGGCCGGCAGGTTGTAGAACTCGTTGCCGACTCGATAGAAGTACGTGTCGCACGAGTACGCAAGCGCGGTCGGGAGATCCATCGCCTGGTCCACGTTCGGGTCCCAGTTGTGGAACGTGCGATGCGAGCGGTCCTGCGGCGAGCTGTACGTCCCCGTGCACGGCAGGTATGCGTACGGCGAGAGGATGTGCTCCTGCATCGCCGCGAGCGCGGTCACCGGCTTGAAGGTCGAGCCCGGCGGATAGAGGCCCGAGACCGCGCGGTTCAGCGACGGCGTGTTCTTCGCCGGCGCCGTCTTCGGCGTCAGGCCGGCAGCCGCGAGCTCGGGAACGGTCACGTGGCCCGCGTACACCGACGGGTCGTAGCTCGGCGACGAGGCCATCGCGAGGATCGAGCCGTCGGTCGGGTCGAGGGCGACGATTGCGCCGCCGCGCGCATACCACTGCTTGTTCGCCTGTGCGAGATGGATGCCGTACTGGAGGGCCTTCTCCGCCGCCTCCTGGAGCTTGAGGTCGATCGTCAGCCGGACGTCGTTCCCCGCCTTCGGGATCGTCGTCGTCTCGAGGCTCGAGCGCGGACGGCCGAACGCATCGATGTGCATGCGTGCGCTGCCGGCGACGCCGCGCAGGTAACTGTCGTACGACGACTCCACCCCGCTTTGCCCGATCTCGTCGCCGGGCCGATACCCCTGCTTCGCGTCGCTCTTCAGCTCACCGGACGAGATCTCGCCGACATAACCGAGGACCTGCGCCGCGAGCGAGTGGTACGGATAGTGGCGGATGAACGTGCGCCACGTCGTGACGCCCGGGAACTGCCTCGAGTGCTCGTAGAGGTAGTCGATCATCGGCTCGTTCGCCGCCCCGCGCACGGTCACGGGCGTCACGAGGTCGTTGGCGTCGCGCCGCGTCTTGATCCCGGCGGCGATCTCGTACAGCGGCACGCCCGTGAGACGGGCCAGCGAGCGCAGCTCGGCATAGCGCTTCGCGTACACCTTCGGCAGGTCGCCGGGCCAGAGGAGGATCGCGGTCGCGGGAGCGTTGGTCACGAGCGGGACGCCGTTCCGGTCGAGGATCTCGCCGCGCGGCGCCTGGACGCGCACAGTGCGGAAGGAGTTCGCCGCCGCCTGGTCGACGTACTTCGTCCCGGCGAGCACCTGGAGCGCCCAGAGCCGGAGGAGCAGCACCGCGAAGATGACGAGCATCGCGACGCCGAGGACGCTCACCCGCCGCAGCAGCCGCGAGCTCGGCCGGTACGGCTCGACGACGCTCTTGCTCCGCGGCAGAAAGCGTTTCGAGCGCGGACTGTCTTCCGCCGTGGTGCTAGCCAAGCAGCTGCACCTCGGTCGCGTAGTCGGCGCGCTCGCGCGGGCGCAGCAGCAGCCGGACGAGCGCGTACGCCGGCGCCGTCAGGATGAGGTTCATCACGATCGTCGGGAGGAGGCTGCGCGTCTCCGCGCCCGCGGGTGCACGCTCGCCGAGCATGAACTCGACGAGGAGCACGCCCCACCCGTAGAGGAAGGTCACGACCGCGACGGAGAGGTACGGCGCGTGCAGGCGGTCGCGTCCGGTCGTCTCGCCGTAGCGCCCGATCCAGTAGCCGGCGATGGTGAGCACGAGCGACGTGAGCCCGAGCTGGCCGAGTGTCGCCGTGTCGACGACGAGGCCGGCGAAGAAGCCCGCGATCGCGCCGACGATGGAGCCGCGGAGGAGCGCGACGCTCACGAGCGTCACGAGGACGACCTGCGGGACGCCGCCGTACACGTGCAGCTGCGAGAAGATCGAGACCTGTGCGATCGCCGCGACGAACAGCAGCGCCGCGGCCTTGACGCCGTCGGCGACGGTCACGGCTTGGCGCGCGGGTGCTTGGGGACTAGCGCTGCGACGGCGTCGAGCGAGCCGATGTCGGCGAGCGGCTGCACCTGCACGGTGAGGAAGCTCGCTATGTCGCTCGTCCCGACGGCGACGACGCGGCCGATCGGGATGCCGTACGGGTACTCGTCCGGATACCTGCGGTCGACGGTGCCGCGCGTGATGATCCAGTCGCCCTTGTTCACGACCTGGTCCTTCGACACGCGGTCGAGGATGAGCGTGCCGCCCTGCCCGTGGCGGATGAGGCCGCTCACGTGCGTCTTCAGGTCGCGCGCGGGAACGGCGCTGTCGGGATCGGTGAGCAGCGTGACGACCGACGTCGAGTGGCCGACGGTCGTCACCTTGCCGACGAGACCGTCCGCGCTCACGACGGGCGTGTTCAGGTGGATGCCCGAGTTGGAGCCGGCGTCGATGACGATCTGCTGCGTGAACGCGCCGGACGGGAACGAGACGACGGACGTGTTCACCGCGCGGAAGTCCTGCGGGTACTGCGGCCCCGACTCGAAGTGCAGCAGCCGTTCGAGGCCGTTGCTCTTCTGCACGGCGGACGCGTTGAGCAGCGCCTGCGCGCGGTAGTTCTCCACCAGCTTGCGCAGCTTCGCGTTCTCGGCCTTCGCGCCGGAAAGACTGTCGACGTAGTTGTACGCGTCGCGGAACGGGCGCGCGACGCGGACGGCCGCGACCTGGAACGGACGCAGCGCGTCGGAGCCGTAGCTCTGCGCGTCGTGGACAAAGCCGGAGTTCGGCGAGCGGAACGAGATCGTCAGCAGGCCGAGCGCGACGACGACGAGCACGGCGAGTACGACCCGGCGGACCATCGCGGTCCGGGCCCTCGAAGGGTACGGCTGAGGCTTGGAGCGCTGGAGCGAGGAGCCCAGCACCGCCACGCGCGCGGAGCGGTTATGCGGCGCCACCGAACCCTAGGTTACAGCGGGTTCCGGCGCGCCGAGTCCTACCGGGCGAACCTGTGAGGCCTAGTAGCGGCGACCGTTACGAGAACGGGCGCGGGCGCGGTTCGAGCGGTGGATCGCCTCGAACTCCTCGAGGCTGCGCCCTGAGCCGACCGCGACGCACGTGAGCGGGCTCTCGGCCAGGTGGACGGGCATCTGCGTCTCGTGCCGGAGCCGCTCGTCGAGGCCGGTGAGGAGCGCGCCGCCGCCGGCGAGGACGATGCCGCGATCCATGATGTCCGCTGCGAGCTCGGGCGGCGTCTTGTCGAGCGTGGACTTGATCGCCTCGATGATCTGCGTGACCGGCTCGTCGAGCGCGCGCCGTATCTCCTCCGATGTGAGGATGACGGTCTTCGGCAGGCCGGTGAGCATGTCGCGGCCGCGAACTTCCGCCTGAAGCTCTTCCTTCTGATCCCATGCGGAACCGATCTCGAGCTTGATCTCCTCCGCCGTCTGCTGGCCGATGAGCAGTTTGTAGTCGCGCTTGATGTGATTGATGATCGCCTCGTCCATCTCGTCGCCGCCGACGCGCAGCGACTGCGAGACGACGATGCCGCCGAGTGAGATGACTGCGACCTCGGTCGTGCCGCCGCCGATGTCGACGATCATGTTCCCCGTCGGCTCCGCGACCGGAAGACCTGCGCCGATCGCAGCTGCCATCGGCTCTTCGATGAGATACGCCTGACGCGCGCCGGCGGAGAGCGTCGCTTCCTCGACCGCGCGCTTCTCGACACCCGTCACACCCGACGGGACGCACACGACGACGCGCGGATGCGCGAAGCGATGCTGATGCACCTTCTGGATGAAGTGGCGCAGCATCTGCTCGGTGACGTCGAAGTCGGCGATGACGCCGTCCTTCAGCGGACGAATCGCCTGGATCGTCCCCGGCGTGCGCCCGAGCATGCGCTTCGCCTCGACGCCGACGGCGTGCACCTCGCCCGAGCGCTGGTCGATCGCGACCACCGACGGCTCGGAGAGGACGATTCCGCGACCGCGGACGTAGACGAGCGTGTTGGCCGTGCCGAGGTCGACCGCCATGTCGCGGCCGCCGAATCCCGTCATCGAAGTGAAGAGTCCCATGGGCGCCCCGAGTGTATAGGTCAAAAGTCGGAAAGCCGTGCTCCTTTCGTGACAAACGTGCGTCTACCTTCACGCCATGAACAGGGTGAGCTTGATCGGGAACCTCGCGTCGGACGTGGAGATCCGCGACGTCGGCGAGGAGAAGAAGGTGGCGAGCTTCCTGCTCGCCGTCGGCCGCGGCGGCCGGGACGCCGGAGCCGACTTCGTCGGCGTCTCCGTCTGGGACCGCCAGGCCGAGATCTGCGCCGAGTACCTGAGCAAGGGGCGCCGCATCGGCGTCGACGGCTACCTGCGCAGCCGCAACTGGGAGGAGGAGGGCCGCCGGCGCCGCGTCGTCGAGGTCGTCGGCCAGCGCATCGACTTCCTCGGGGGGCCGACGCGTGAAACCGAAGCGCGTAGCGCAGGCGAGGGAGCGGAGGTGATTCCGTTCGAGGCGGCCGCCGCGAGCTAGATCGAAGCGAGGAACTCGTTCACGGCGCGAACGACAACGTCGGGACGCTCCCCGATCAGGAGATGACCGCAGTCGGCGATCGTGCGCAGCGGCGCGCGCAGCCGGCGCGCGTACTCGATCCCGTCGGCGAGCGGCACCCAGTTGTCGTTCGTGCCCCAGAGGCACAGGCACGGGCACGTGACGCGGTGCAGGTCGCGGCGCGGGTCGGAGACGACGAGCGCCTTGCCGGCAGTGAGCGTGTCGGTGTGACGCATCGGCCCGGCGAGGAACGACTCCGCCATGTCCGGGTCGAGCGCGGCCGGGTCGGCGACGCCCCACCACCCGAACGCGAGCGTGCGACCGGCGCGCGAGCGTGCGACGCGCCGGCGGCGACGGCCGAGCGCGCGGCCCGGGCGTGTGATGCCAATGAGCGTGACCGTCACCCTGCCCATGCGGGTCGCAGACGAGATGCCGGCCGCAGCTGCGAGCACGACGCCGCTGACCGCCTCGGGGCAGAGCGCCGCCGCGCGCAGAGCGACGAGCCCGCCGAGGGAGTGGCCGATCCACGGCGCGGGGACGGCGTCCTCCGCTTCGGCGACGGCGAGCATCGCTTCGGCGAACGGATCGAGCGACGAAGACGCCCCGTCGAGAGCCGCCGAGCGGCCGTGGCCCTGCAGGTCGGGGACGATCACCCGGCGCCCGGCTGCGAGCGCGGGCGCGACGAGGCGCCAGTTGGCGGCCATGCCGCCGAGGCCGTGGACGAGCACGACCGGCGGCCCGGCGCCCCCCGCGAGGTACCG
>JBOGZQ010000049.1:0-8515 GCA_050697375.1 Gaiellaceae bacterium
GTCGAGGCGGCGCCTCGGCTGCCCGTTCGGCATCGACGGGTCCCAGCGGATCTCACCGGAAAAGCCGGTGATGTCCGCTATGAGCTCCGCCAGGTCGCTGATGGAGATCTCCTCGCTCGTGCCGAGGTTGACGGCATCGGAGCCGTCGTAGCGATCGGCCGCCAGCAACAGTCCCTCCGCGCAGTCGTCGACGTAGAGAAACTCGCGCGTCGGCGACCCGTCGCCCCACAGGACGACCTCGTCGCGCGAGCCGACCATCTTCCGGATGAGCGCGGGAATGACGTGCGAGGTCTCGAGGTCGAAGTTGTCGCGCGGGCCGTACAGGTTCGCCGGCAGCAGGAAGATCGCGTCCGTCCCGTACTGCGCGCGATAGCTCTGCGCGCCGACGAGGAGCGTCTTCTTCGCGACGCCGTAGGGAGCATTCGTCTCCTCCGGGTATCCGTTCCAGAGATCGTCCTCGCTGAACGGCACCGGCGTGAGCTTCGGGTACGCACACACCGTGCCAGTGGTGACGACCTTGCCGACGCCGTTCACGCGGCTGAGCTCGAGCACGTGCGCGCCCATCATGAGGTTCGCGTACCAGTAGCGGCCGGGGTTCGCGCGGTTGGCGCCGATGCCCCCGACTTCTGCGGCGAGGTGGAAGACGAGCTCCGGGCGCGCGTCGTTGAAGAGGCGCTCCGCGTCGTCCCAGCGCGTCAGGTCGTAGTCGGCGCGACGCGCGAGGTACGGGTCCTCGCCGCGCTCCCGTAGCCGCTCGACGAGGTGTGAGCCGAGAAAGCCACCTCCACCCGTGACGACGATCCGCACCGCGGCCTAGGGTAGCTGGGTGCCCCGCCGGTCAGCGCTTCGAAGCGGCGTCCTCATCGGTCTCGCGCAGGTGGTCGTCTCGCTCGCGGCGGCCGGGGCGGGCGCGCTGCTCGCACGCAAGTTCGGCCGCAACGCCGAGACGGACGGCTTCCTCAGCGCCTACGCGGTCTACCTCGTCCTCGTATTCGCCGCGCAGTCCTTTCGGATGGTGGTCGTCCCCGACCTGACGCGGGCGGCCGCCGCCGGCCGCCTCGGCGGGGAGATCCGCAGCTACGCGGTCGCGTACCTCTGTCTCGCCGTCCCAGCGTCCGTTCTCGTCGCCCTCCTCCGGCACCAGATCGGCGACCTCTTGACGGGGAGCCTCCCGCCGCGCGCGTCGCACATCGCCGCGCGGGCTCTCGTCGTCCTCGTCCCCGCCGCGTTCGGGCAGCTGCTCGCGGCCCTCGCCGCCTCCGCTCTCGCCGCCCTCGACAGCTACGGGACCGCCGCGGCGGGCTTCGCCTGCGGCGGCCTCATCGGCCTCGTCGTCTTCGCAGCGCTCGCGAGCGCGCACGGGATCGTCGCGCTCGGCTGGGGGCTCGGCGCGAACGCGCTCGTCTCGATCGCCGTGCCGACGGTGGCGCTTTGGCGCAGACACGCGCTCGGCGGAGCTCCGCCTGAGCGGCTCGCGATCGGCCCTCGCCTGTGGCATCTCCTCCAGGGCGCGTCCGTGCCGGTCGCGCTCCAGGGCTGCTACCTCCTCGTGCTTCGCTTCTCGGCGCACCTCGGAGTCGGCAGCGTCACGAGCTTCTCGTACGCGTACCTCGCGGCGTCGACGCTCGTCGGCGCGACCGCGTTCTCGGTCGGCCTCATCTCCTCGGCGCCGCTGACGCGGCGCGGAATCGATCCCGAGGCGGCGGCGCGACACGTCGTCCACGCGGCGTGGGTGAGCCTCTCGATCGTGGGGCTCGCTGCCGGGGTGTTCGCGATCGTCGGCGGACGTATCGTCGGCGTCGTGCTCGGTAGCGCCTACAGCGGCGGCGTCGGGCAGCAGCTCGGGCACCTCGTCGTCTACCTCGCGCCCTGGATGCTCGCGTGGGTCGGCTTCGCGGTGACGTTCCCGCTCGTCTTCGTCGCGGAGAAGCGGTGGACGCTGTTCCCGCTCGCGGCGATCGGCTTCGGTGTCTGCATACCGGTCGGCATCGGCTTGCGCGCCGCGTGGGGTCTGCCCGGCATCGCCGTCGCCATCGGGATCTCGACGCTCGTCATCTTCCTCGGATTGATGTGGACGGTGTCGCCCCGGACGCTTCAGATCGCGCTCGCCGGGCTCGCGCGACTGGCGCTTGCGATCGGCGCCGCGGCCGCGCTCGCGTTCGGCACGGTCGCGCTCGCGCTGTCGCCCGTCCCGGCCGCGATCGTGGGCGCACTCGTGTACGCGCTCGTCATCGTCGGGCTGCGCTCGCTCGGATTGAGCGAGGCGTGGACGTACGTGCGGGGCCTCCACCAGTGAAGGCACTTGTCACCGGGGTGGGCGGCCAGGACGGGTCGTATCTCGCCGAGCTCCTGCTCGCCCGCGGCTACGAGGTCGTCGGCATCGTCCCGCGCGCCGACGCGCGGTACGAGCATCTCGCCGACGGTGTCGAGCTCCTGCACGTCGACCTGCTCGACGCAGCCGCGCTCGCGCGCGTCCTACGCGAGCACGCGCCGCGGGAGGTGTACAACCTCGCGTCGCCGTCGTTCGTTCCGGCGTCGTGGGAGGAGCCGGTGCAGACGGCGGAGTTCGCCGCGGTCGGCGTCACCGCGCTGCTCGAGGCGATTCGCGCCGTCGATGCGACGACGCGTGTCTACCAGGCGTCGTCGAGCGAGATCTTCGGCGAGCCGACCGACGTGCCGCAGACAGAGGAGACGCCGCTCCATCCGGTGACGCCGTACGGGGTCGCGAAGGCCTACGGCCACTTCATCGTCGGCTCGTACCGGCGCCGGTACGGGCTGCACGCGAGCTGCGGGATCCTCTACAACCACGAGTCGCCACGGCGGCCCACGGACTTCCTGCCGAGCAAGGTGGCGCACGCGGCTGCGGCGATCTCGCTCGGCCTGGAGCACGAGCTCGCGCTCGGCGACCTGCGCGCGCAGCGTGACTGGGGCTATGCCCGCGACTACGTCGAGGCGATGTGGCTGATGCTCCAGCAGGAGGAACCGGGCGACTACGTCGTCGCCAGCGGCGAGCCGCACACGGTCGAGGACATCGTCGAGCTCGCCTTCTCGCACGTCGGCCTCGACTGGCGCGAGCACGTGCGCGTCGACGAGTCGCTCCTGCGCGGGCCCGCCGAGCTGCATCACCTCGTCGGCGACGCGGCGAAGGCGCGCGAGCGCCTCGGGTGGTCGCCGACCGTCGACTTCGAGGGCCTCGTCCGCCTCCTCGTGGATGCTGCCGTTGAACGGCTCACGAGTTCGTAACAGTGGGCGCCTAGACTCACCCCGCAAATGGCCGATCAGCAGGAGCTTTCAGTCGACGAGGTCTACGCGCGGCTGGTCGAAGCCGTCGATCGCCGCTCTCGCGACGTCGCCTCGACCCGAGGCCTCGCGGAGCGCTTCTGGCCGGTCAGCGCCGACAAGCCGCTCGAGCGCCGGCCCGGCCCGAAGGGCTGGGCCGCGTTCCAGGCGAAGCGGATCCTGCGCAAGCTCATGCGCTGGTACGTCGAGCCCGCCTTCGCCGAGCAGCGCATCGTCAACGACGCACTGCTCCGGCTCGTCGACGACCTCGCGCGCCGCGTCGACGAGCTGGAATCCCGCTGGTGAGAGTCGCCGTCTGCCTTCCGCAGGTCGCGTTCGAGCGCGGCGGAGCCGAGATCGTCGCGGACGACCTCGTCGAGCAGCTGAACGTGCGCGGGCACGAGGCGACGCTCGTGACGGTGCCGTTCAAGTGGTATCCCGGCGAGCGTGTGCTGACGCAGGCGTTCCTCTGGCGGCTCCTCGACCTCGAGGAGGCGAACGGACGTCCGATCGACGCGGTGATCGCGACGAAGTTCCCCTCGTACGCCGTGCGGCATCCGCGGAAGGTCGTGTGGCTGCTGCACCAGTTCCGGCAGGCCTGGGATCTCGATCGCACCGATTTCGGCCAGTTCTCGGAGTCGGCCAAGGACCGCGCATTGCGCAGGCAGGTGCTCGCGTTCGAGCGCACCATGCTCGGCGAGGCGCGGAAGATCTTCGCGACGTCGGGCAACGTCGCCGGCCGCCTCGAGGCGTCGACCGGGCTCGAGGCGGAGCTGATGCCGCATCCGCCGGCCCCGCTGCGGTACCGCTGCGACCGCTACGACGACTTCATCCTCTCCGTGAACAGGCTCGACCGCGCGAAGCGCATCGACCTGCTGCTCGAGGCGGCGGCGGCGGAGCCGACGCTGCGCGTCGTCATCGCCGGCGACGGGCCGGACCGCGAGCGGCTCGAGCGGCTCGCGCGCGATCGCGGCCTCAACGGGCGCGCCGAGTTCACCGGCCGCGTCAGCGACGCGCGGCTGACCGAGCTGTACGCGAGCTGCCTCGGCGTCTACTACGCGCCGGTGGACGAGGACTTCGGCATGGTCCCCTTCGAGGCGTTCCTCTCCGAGAAGCCGGTGCTGACGACGACCGACTCCGGCGGGCCGCTCGACGTCGTGCACGACCGCCAGACAGGCCTCGTCGTCGCGCCGCACGCGAAGGAGCTCGCGCGCGCGTGTGCGTGGCTGCGCGACCATCACGCGGAGGCGCGCGCGTACGGCCGTGCCGGGCGCGAGGTCGCGAGCGCGGTGACATGGGACGCGTGCATCGACCGGCTGCTGGCCGCCGTCGCGTGAAGGTCGCCTATTTCAGTCCGCTGCCGCCGTCGACATCGGGTATCGCCGACTACTCGGCGCTGCTGCTTCCTGCGCTCGAGCAGCTCGTCGACGTCGAGGTCGTGCGACCCGGACGCACGCGTCCGGTCGCCGATGCGGACGTCGCGCTCTACCACGTCGGCAACGATCCCGACGCGCACGGCTGGATCGTCGACGCGCTGAAGCGCCGCCCCGGCGTCGTCGTCCTGCACGACTTCGTCATCCACCATCTCGTCGCCGGCCTCACGATCGGGCGCCACGACGGGCACGCGTATCTCGCCGCAATGGAGCGCGAGGCCGGCGTCCCCGGGCGCCTACTCGGGTACGGCGTTCTCGAAGGGCGCGTGCCGCCGCTGTGGGAGGTGCGGCCGCAGGAGTTCCCGCTCGCGGGCGAAGTGCTCGACCGTGCGACGAGTGTCATCGTCCACTCGCGCTACGTCGAGACGCTCGTGCGCGAGCACGGCTACGACGGCCCGCTGCACCGCATCCCGCATCCGGCGTGGCCCATCCCGGCGGACGTCGCACTCGAGGCGGTCACGGGGGCGCCGCTCGTCGGCAGCTTCGGGCACATCAACGAGAACAAGCGCGTGCCGCAGCTGCTGACCGCGTTCGCCGGTCTCCGCCGGACCCGCCACTCCGCGCTACTGCTGCTCGTCGGCTCCGAGTCGCCGGGCTTCGACCTCGCCGGCCGGATCGAGCGCACGGGCCTCGACGCGACCGGCGTCGTCCGCGAGCCGTATGTCGAGGAGGAGCGCCTGTGGTCGCTCATGGCGGCGTGCGACGCGATCGTGTTGCTGCGCGCGCCGACGATGGGCGAGACCTCGGGTGCGGCCATCCGTGCGCTGTCGCTCGGCAAGCCGCTCGTCGTCAGCGACGTCGGCTGGTTCGCGGAGCTGCCGGACTCGGTCGCGATCAAGATCCCCGTCGGCGGCGAGGAGGAGGTGGCCGCGCTGACGGCGGCGCTGCGCCGGCTCTCCGAGCCGGACGCAGCGCGCGCGATGGGAGATGGCGCGCGCGCGCTCGTCGAGCGCGAGCACGGCGTCGATCGCGTGGCGGAGCAGTATGTCGAGGCACTCGAAGTGGCGGCCGGCGGAGGCATGGTTCGCGAGGCGGTACTCCGTGACGTTGCATCGGCTGCCGCTGAGGTCGGTGTCGCAACCGAGCCGCTCGCGGCCGAGCTCGTGCACTCCTCGCTCATCTCTCGTGACGGTTCCGTACAGGTACCTGGTACCGGTCGTCGCCGCTTGCCGACACTGCCCATCTGGGCATGGCTCGGGGCCCTGTACGCCGTCGCGACCACCATCCAGCTCGCGCTCGCGCTGCGCGTCACGTCGCCGTGGATCATGGTCGACGAGATCGTCTACTCCGACATGGCGCGGAGCTTCGCGCAGACGGGCCACTTCCTCATCCGCGGCGTGCACGCGAACTACGGCGTCGTGTACCCGCTGCTGCTCTCGCCCGTCTACAGCGCGATCGGGCCGATGTCGGACGTCTACCGCTGGTCGCAGGCGGTCAACGCACTCGTCATCTGCACGGCGGTCGTGCCCGCGTACCTGCTCGCGCGCCGCGTCGTGCGACCCGGAACCGCGGTCGTCGTCGCCGCGCTCGCCGTCGCGATCCCGTCGACCGTCTACGCCGGGACACTGATGACGGAGAACGTCTTCTATCCGGTGTTCCTGTGGCTCGCGCTCGCGCTCGTCAACGCGCTCGAGCGGCCGACACGCACGCGGCAGCTGCTTCTCCTCGCCGCCTGCGCGCTCGCGTTCGTCACCCGCGCGCAGACGGTGGCGATCGTCGTCGCCGTGCTGTGCGCGCCCGTCGTCCTCGCGTGGATCGAGCGCGGCCGCCCGCAGCGGCTCAAGGCGTTCGCGCCGCTGTACGGCATCGTCGCTGCTGCGGCGATCGTCGTCGTGGTCGTCGAAGTCGCGCGCGGCCGGTCGCCGGCCGCGATCCTCGGCAACTACAGCGTCACCTCCAACGGCGGCTACCGTCCGTGGCCGGCGATCGAGTGGCTCGTCTTCCACCTCGCCGAGCTCGACCTCGCCGTCTTCGTCCTCCCCTTCGCGGCACTGATCGTGCTCGCCGCGAACGCGCGCCATCTCGACCGGCGGCTGCGCGTGTTCGTGGCCGCGTCCGCGTCGCTCTCCGTCTGGCTCACCCTCGAGGTCGCGGTGTTCGCGTCTCATTACTCGCAGCGCATCGAGGAACGGAACCTCTTCTACCTCATGCCCCTGCTCGTGATCGCGCTGCTCGCGTGGATCGAGCGCGGC
Organism: Gaiellaceae bacterium; assembly: GCA_050697375.1. Taxonomy (GTDB): domain Bacteria; phylum Actinomycetota; class Thermoleophilia; order Gaiellales; family Gaiellaceae; genus Palsa-739. The sequence continues at coordinate 6,905 of JBOGZQ010000049.1, forward strand.
CAGCCGCTGCCGCCGCGCGCATCCGTCGCGGCCGCGGGCGTCGCCGCTGCGCTCCCCGGCGCGATCCCGTTCGCGCACCTCTTCAACATCACGGCGCAGTCGGACACGATCGGGCTACAGCCGTGGTGGTTCCTCGGCAACACGTGGACGGGCCGCCACGGCGTCGGCGCGGTCGCGGTCGTCCTCGCGCTCGCGCTCGCCGCGTGCTTCCTCTGGCTCCCGCGCCGCTATGCGCCCGTCCTTCCCGCGCTCGTCGCGACGGGCTTCCTGCTCACGTGGCTTCCGGTCGAGCTCTGGACGCACAGCTTCCCGCGACTCGCGTCGAGCGCGTACGCGCAGGGATCCGGGAAGAAGGACAAGAGCTGGATCGACGACGCCGTGGGACGGAACGCGCACGTCGGCGTCGTCTTCGCCGGCGGCAACGAGCTCTCCGTCTTCGAGAACGAGTACTGGAACCGGAGCGTCGACCGCGTGTACGGCCTCGGCGCGCGCCTCCCCGGCGACATGCCCGAGATCCAGACGAGCGTCGACCCGGCGACGGGCGTCCTCCGCGGTGTCACCGAGCGGTACGTGCTCGCGCCGAGCTCGGTGCAGCTCGTCGGCACGAGGCTCGGCTCCGACCCCGCGAAGCAGCTCGTGCTCTATCGCGTCGCGCAGCCGGCGCGTATCACGACTCGGGTCGCGGGCCTCTACCCGGCGAACCCGGGCCAGGAGCCCTGGTCGCGCGGCCACGTCACCTGGATCCGGTCGCAGTGCACCGGCGGCACGCTCGCAGTCAAGGTCTCGAGCGACGCGAACCTCTTCAAGGGGACGGCATCGACGGTCGCGATCTCGGGCTCGACGACGCCGCACATGCTCACGATCGAGCCGACGACCGTCGATCGCCTGATCACGCTGAAGCTCGTGCCGCAGAACCGCGTCTGTCGTGTCGACTTCGCCGTCACGCCGACGCTCGTGCCGGCCAAGGTCGAGTCGGGGAACCACGACACGCGGCACCTCGGGCTCCACTTCGCGCGTTTCGTCTACACGCCGTGAGGATCGTCGTAGACGTGACGCCGCTCTCGCATCCGCGGACCGGCGTCGGCAACTACATCCGGGGATCGCTGCTCGGGATCGCACAGGCGTCCGGCGACGGGGACGAGCTCGTCGCGTTCGCGCCCGCGTCTGCTGCGGGCAAGCGCTTGATCGAGGAGTCGCTCGACGGCGTCGCGGCCGAGCGGCGTCTCCCCGTGCTACCGGCTGCGCACGCGCTTCGGACGCTGTGGTCGCGCGTCGGCTTCCCGCCGGTCGAACGGCTCGTCGGGCGCCTCGACGTCTTCCACTTCGGCGACTGGATGTATCCACCGCAGCGCGGCGGGATCCGCTCGACGATGATCCACGACCTCGTCCCGCTGCACTTTCCCGACTGGGTGCACCGCCGCACGCATCGCATGCACGGCGCGAAGTACCGCCACGTCGCGCAGGCGTGCGACGTCGTCATGGTCAACTCCGAGTTCACCGCGGCCGACGTCGCGGAGACGCTCGGGATCGACCGCGACCGCATCCACGTGGCCTATCCGGGCGTCGACGAATCGTTCACGCCGGAGGGCCCGCGCGCGGACGGCGAGTACC